>JBEIFT010000009.1:0-26022 GCA_040382255.1 Phycisphaeraceae bacterium | reverse complement strand
CTCCCCCAAGCACAAGGCCGAGCTGAACCGTCTGGTCGAGACCGGCCAGCTTGAGCAGGCCCGGGCGCTGGCGTCGGAGCTGGTGCGCCGCAACCCCCTCGACGCCGAGGGCTGGCTGGGCATCGCGCGCAGCGCGATCGGGCTGGGGCGGCTGCCGGTGGCCCAGGAGGCGCTGAACCGCTCCTCGGGCGTGCTGCGGCACGACCACCGCTGGATCTACGCGTCCGCCGTCGTCGAGCACTACACCGGACGGAGCGCGCAGGCCGTGGACCGCCTGCGGCTGCTGATCGACCGCAAGGCGCCCAACCAGCGGGACGCGCAGATCTTCCTGCTGGACGTGCTGCACCGCATGGGCCGCCGCGACGAGGTCCGCCGGCTGGTCGCGGCCGGCGGCGACTGGACCAACGACCTGCGCGGCCGGATCCTGGCGGCGCGCTGCCTGGGCGAGACCGATCCCGCCCGTGCCGCGGCCGAGCTCGAGGCACTGGCGCGCGGCCCCGGCGAAGCGGTCCAGCGCCGCAACGCGGGCTTCGAGGCCGTCGCGCTGCTCGACAAGGCAGGCGAGTTCCGCAAGGCGTGGGAGCTTGCCACCTTCGTGCACGCCCAGACCAGCGGCGCGTTCGACTCCGCCAGCCTGCTTGCCGGCCTGCGCGAGCAACAGGACCTGGTCGGCCGCGGCAAGCCGTGGTTCGAGCCGCGCGTGCCGCCGGTCGAGGGCGTCGCGTTCATCACCGGCATGCCGCGCAGCGGCACCACGCTCATCGAGCAGATGCTGGACCGCCACTCGCAGATGGCCGGCATCGGCGAATTCGAGGGCATCGAGCTCGTGGGCGAGCTGCTGCGCCAGTGCGGCGCGTGGTGCCGCGGGCTGGGCGTGATAGACCCCGCCGCCGCCGCGCAGATCCAGTCCGCCTACGTGAAGGGGGCGTCCACCGACGCGGTGGCCGGCACGCGCTGGCGCGTCGACAAGTCGCTGCACACGTGGCGCTGGCTGCCCGCGGTGGCGGCCATCCTGCCGGGCGCCCGCTGCATCCACGTGGCGCGCGACCCGCGCGATACCGCGGTCAGCCTGTTCCTCTCGAACTTCCACCACCGGAATTTCGCGTGGACGCGGTCGCTGCACGAGATCGCGCAGCTCATGGAGTGCGAACGCGCGCTCTCGCTGCAGGCGCTCCGGGTGCTGGGCATCCCGCACGAGGCGATCGTCTACGAGGACCTGGTCGAGGACGTCGAGGGCCACGCCCGCCGGGTGGCCGCGCTGCTGGGCGTCGAGCCCGAGCCCGGCATGCTGAACCCCGAGCAGAACACGCGGACCGTGCTGACGCTGAGCCACGAACAGGTCCGCCGCCCCGTCAACCGCGCGTCGATCGGCCGCTGGAAGAACTATGAATGGGCGTTCGGCGCCGAGTGGGACCGGCTGGTGGCGACGCACGACGCGCGGCGGAAGTCCCGCTGACCCGACGACGCGCGCCCCGCGGCGCCCCGCCCTGCACAGTCCCACTCAGAACGAAAGCTGCAGCTGCGTGACGAAGCTCGCGTTGTTGTCCGCGTTCGCGATGCCCAGGCCGCCCGCGATGCTGCGGATGCCGTTCACGTTGCCGCCGCCGAACGGCACCACGCACTTCGACGTGATCTTGACGCGGTCGCCGTCGATGTAGAAGTTCAGCCCTGCCTGGGCGATCCACTCGACGGGCACGTCGCTCATCCAGCAGGCCTCGATGAACGGCTCGACGTTCGGTGCCACGAAGGTGCTGGCCTGGATGTTGGCGCCCTGGTTCCAGCCGAGCACGGGGGCGCCGACCGCGTCGCGCATGTAGGCGTACTGGCCGATCAGGACCGCCTCGCCCAGCAGGATGCGGGCGTCGACGGTGAAGCCTTGCGCCGACGGGTCCGCGAGCGCGACCTCGGGCGGCTGCTGGTTCTGCGCGCGCCCGTTGCTCATGCAGAGGCCCAGGCCGAGCACCACGCCCGGCGCGTCGCCGACCGCGCCGGAGGTGCGCGTGATCTGGTCCCAGGAGGCGCCCCACTTCATCTCGGCGCGGCCCGACACCGCGAACGAAAGGTTCTGCGTGTTGTCCCAGCCGGGCACGGACGCGTTGATCTGGCTGAACACGCCCGCGCATGCGCGGAACCAGTCGCCGGTCCAGCCGATGGCCGCGCCAGGCTGCTTGCCGGCGCCGAAGCGGTAGTTGAAGATCGAGTAGTCGCCCAGGGTCAGGCGCATCGACCCGACGTAGTCGCTCTCCAGGTCCCACGGCACGTTGAGAAGCCCGCAACCGACCGCCCAGCCCTGGCCGAGGTCCTTCCGGATGCGCGCGTACACCACCCGGACCGCTCCGGGCACCGCGATGAAGCGGTTGGACTGCGAGGTGTACGCAAGCACCGAGAGGTAGCTGAGGGACCGGTCGAGCAGCGTGCCCGAGAGCGCGAGGAACACGGTCTTGTCCTCGAAGCCCCAGCGGGTGGTCGTGTTGCCGGGGCTGCTCGTCGTCGTCCCGTACGCCGACGACGCCACGAACCGCGTCTGGACCATCCCGTTGAGCTTCATGCTCGTGGCCCCGTCGTCCCCGACGATGCTCAGGCCAGCCCCGGTGACGTTGGAGAGGCCCGCCGTCCACTCGCCGGTCTGGTACGACGTCCGCGTCGAGGTGTCCGAAAGCACGTCGCGCACGATCGCGCGCACCTGCTCCGCCCGCGCCTCGTCCAGCCATTGCTCGCGCTGCTGCACGCGGATCGCCGCAAGCTCCGCGCGCATGGCGGTGAGCTCGGCCTGGACGTCGAGGGGGGGCGGGGCGAGGAAGGGAAACAACGGAAGGAGAGGGTAACGACCCCGCGTACGCAGCGGCCGCGCCCCGCCGATGGCTATCTTCCACCCGTGCCTTCCACCCAACCCCACCCCACCACGCGCCGCGACGGAACCGGCCACTGGCGTCGCTGGGCCCTGCTGGGCCTCTACGTGGTCGCCTACGGCGGCTTCATCGCCGTCGCGGTTGCCGCGCCGGGGCTGCTCGGCACGCGCATCGCGGGCGGCCTCAACCTGGCCGTTGCGTGGGGCTTCGGGCTGATCGTGCTTGCCTTCGTCGTGGCGCTGGCCGCGCTCCGGCTTCCGGAGGATCGCTGACATGGACCAGGCCGCGGGCACGGACTGGCTGTCGGTGGGCGTCTTCGGCGCGTTCACGGTGATGGTGCTGGTGCTGAGCTCGCTGCTCGGGCGGCGGGCCTCGAGCGTCGGCGGGTACTTCGCGGCGCACGGGCAGGTCGGGTGGTTCGTGAACGGCGTCGCGTTCGCGGGCGACTACCTCTCGGCGGCCAGCTTCCTGGGCATCTGCGGGCTCATCGCGTTCTGGGGGTTCGACGGGTTCCTGTACTCGATCGGGTACCTGGCGGGCTGGATCGTGGCACTGCTCGTGGTCGCGGAGCCGATCCGGCGCCTGGGCAAGTTCACCTTCGCCGACGCGCTGAACGCGCGCTTCGGTTCGAAGACCGTGACGCTCGCGGCCGCCATCAGCACGCTGGTGGTGAGCCTCTTCTACTTGGTGCCGCAGATGGTGGGCGCGGGCGCGCTGATCAAGCCGCTGCTCGGGCTGCCGCAGTGGGTGGGCGTGGGGCTGGTGGGCGTGGTGGTCACGGTGATCGTGACGACGGCCGGCATGGTCAGCACCACCTGGGTGCAGTTCATCAAGGGCGGGTTGCTGCTTGCACTGTGCGCGATCCTGGTGGCACTGATCCTGGGGCGCGGGTTCACGGTGCATGCGCCGGGGCCGGCGCGCGAGGCGCCGGCGCGCGGCGTGGGCTCGGTGTCGGGGCTCCCCGCGTGGGCGGTGCCCGGCGCCGCCCCCGATGCCGACGGCCTGGTCCGCAGCGAGGGTGCGCACACGGGCCCTCTTGGCCCCGTCGACTACCTGCGCGTCTTCAGCGACAGCGAGATCGCCGCGTGGCGCACGACGAAGTCCGCCGGCCCGGACGGAAAGGCCCTGAGCACGGCCGCACCCGAGCTCATCCGCGGCGACCTGCTGCTGCAGCCCGGGAACAGCCCCACCTTCAAGGGCCTCCGCAGCGGCAGCGTGCTGGACCGCGTCGACTTCGTCTCGCTGATGCTGGCGCTCTTCCTGGGCACCGCCAGCCTGCCGCACATCCTGATCCGCTACTACACGGTGAAGGACGTGCGCAGCGCGCGCCTGAGCACGGTGGTCGGGATCGGCGCGATCGGCACGTTCTACGTGCTGACGCTCTACCTGGGCCTTGGCGCCATGACGGGCGGCATGCTGGACACGTCGGACAGCAACATGTCCGCACCGCTCCTGGCGCGCAGCTTCGGCAGCGTGCTCTTCGCGCTGATCTCGAGCGTGGCGTTCTTCACGGTGCTGGGCACGGTCAGCGGCCTGGTGCTGGCCGGCAGCGGCGCGGTGGCGCGCGACCTGGTCACCACCGTCATGGGCCGCACGCCCGACGAGCGCGCGCAGGTACGGATCGCGCGGATCGCGTCGGTCGGCCTGGGCGCGGGCGCGATGGCGCTGGGCCTGCTCTTCAAGGACCTCAACGCGTCGTTCCTGGTTGGATGGGCGTTCAACGTCGCCGCCAGCGCGAACCTCCCCGCCCTGCTGATGGCGCTCTTCTGGAAGCGCGCGACCAAGCAGGGCGTCGCGGCCGCCATCATGGTGGGGCTCTGCTCGAGCCTGGCGTGGGTGCTGCTCTCGAAGGACGCGTTCGAGAAGGTCTACGGCCTGCCCGGCTCGGACGCGCTCGTGCCGTTCAGCCAGCCGGCGCTGGTGACGATCCCGCTGGGCGCGATCGCGGGGATCGCGGTGTCGCTCCTGACCGCGCCACGGGCCGCGCGCGAAGCGTGAACGCGCGCCCCGCCGCTCAGCGCACCAACGCCGTGTTCCGCAGCAGCACGTCGCCGGGCAGGCGATGGAC
The DNA here is from genome assembly GCA_040382255.1 of Phycisphaeraceae bacterium. Lineage (GTDB taxonomy): Bacteria > Planctomycetota > Phycisphaerae > Phycisphaerales > SM1A02 > UBA966. The sequence continues at coordinate 21,105 of JBEIFT010000009.1, read as the reverse complement.
GACCTCGAAGTCCGGCAGCAGGTCCAGCAGCTGCGCGAGCGTCGGCTCGCCCTCGTAGAGCTCCTGGTTGCTGTACTCGCAGTACAAGTAGCGCGTGCGCGCCAGCGTCTGCGCGCCGGCGGTCGCGAGGGTGCCCTCGGCCCCCTGCATGTCGGCCCAGATGAAGTCGATCGGGCCGGGCGCGTGCTTGGCCGACCAGGTGTCCAGGGTGCGGACCTCGACCGTGATCGTGCGCTTGAAGGTGCACCACGGGAACTGCTCAAGGTGGTTCTTCGGCGTGCACAGCGACCCCGACTGGTCCCAGCCCTTGGGGTAGTTCTTCCTCAGGATGTCTGCGGGTCCCGGCGGGAGCCCGTCGCTCATGTGGAACGTGGCGCGCCCGTTGGCGGCGCCGATCGCGATCTCGTGCAGCGTCGAGCGCGGGTCGCGGACGGTGCTGCGGTGCACGGCGATCGCGCGCGGGTCCGGCTCGAACGAATGGACGTGCGCGCGCGGGAACAGCAGCAGGAACCCCTGCGTGTGGTTGCCGTGGTGCGCGCCGATCTCCAGGACCGTGGTGGCGTTCTCGCCGATCAGGTTGCGCAGCAGGTCACCGGTGATGTCGATGTTGACGACGGGCGGGATCGGGCGTGCCATGCGACGAGTCTATGGCGCGGGCGCACCGGCAGGGGGCACCGCATCCACCGCCACACGGAGCGCATCGACCATCCCCACCACGAACCCGCGCGCCGCGGCGAACCCCGCCGCGCGCCGGGCCTGCGTGCCGTGCAGTTGCATGTACCGCGCGCGGTTCACCTCGATCATGACGGCGTGCACGCGCGCGTCGCGGCCGAGGTGCTTCGCGGGGACGATCGCGCCCGCGTAGGGCGCGTCGATGCCGATCGACCACCCCTGCTCCGCCGCCCATCGGCGGGCGGCGTCGACGAGCCACCCCGGCGTGTGCATGCCGGCCGTGCCGATGCACGCATCCGGGCGCGGGACGGACTGGTCGAGGTCCAGCGCGAGCGGCACGTCGGGGTACGAATGGCAGTCCACCACCAGCACGCGGCCCGCGCGCGCGAGCGCCGCATCGACCGCCTGCGTGAGCGCCTCGTGGTGCGGGCGGTACCAGCGGTCCAGGTACCACTCGCGCCGCGCCGGCGCGGGCCGCGCGCGGAGCGCCGTCCCATCATGCGCGCGTTCGTAGAGCACGCCAAGCCCGTGCCGCGCCATGGGCTCGCGCGCGTCGTCCTCGAAGCGCTCGGGGTCGACGACCAGGCGGCTGACCGGGAAACGCACGCCGGCGACGTCCCCGGCCACCCCATCCGACGCGAACAGCTCGTCGGTGAAGTGGTCCGTGGACGCCGCCAGGTGCTCCGCCAGGCGCGCCCGGCCGACGGCGAAGTCGGCCAGGCACTCGTCGGGCACCGCCGTGCTGGCGTGCGGGACGTGCAGCACGAGCGGCGTGCGCATGGGTCAGGCGCCCCCGTCCTCGCGCCGGGACTCCTCGGCGAACCGCTGCTTGAGGTCGCGCAGGCTCATGTCGGCGACCTTCGCGCGGCGGTAGTGCTCGGTGCGGCTGGAGAGCGCCGCCCACATGCGCGAGCTGCCGGCCTGGCTCTTTCCCACCGCCATCGAGAAGTCCTCGTCCACGTTGACGCCCGCGCCGTTGCTCACGACCCGCTCATCCGCGCTCAGGAACACGAACTGCCAGCCGGCCTTGCGGTGCGCCTCGATCATGCCGCGCACCTGTGCACCGGTGAACTCGCGGCTGGCGTTCTCCTGGCCGTCCGTGACGATCACGAACACGATGCGCTGCGGGCACTCCCCGGCCGGCAGCGTGGCGAGGCGGCCGTCGAGGTCGATGATGCCGCGGCCGATGGCGTCGTTGAGCGGCGTGCCGCCGCGGGGGATGTACGTGTCCTGGGTCAGCCGACGGACGTCCGCGATCGGGGCGAACGCATGCAGCACCTCGAACGGGTCCTGCGTGTCGAACTGCACCAGCGTGAACGTCGTGGGCACGGGCAGCGCCTGCTGCTCCGCCAGGAACGAGTTGAAGCCGCCGATCGTGTCGTCCCGGATCGATTCCATGCTGCCGGTGCGGTCCAGGATGACGGTGATGTGGGCGCGGTCGCCCCCGGTCTGCGTGTCTGCCATTGCGAGTGATCCCCTGTGCTGGAAGTGATGAACTGGCCCCCGGCCCCACGGCCGAACGACCCCCGGAAACGCGTCGAAGGCGACAGATTAGTACTTCTTCGCACTTATGTCAAGATCATCTATCTCCAAACCCCGAAATTCTGTTACCCTGACACAACCCGCTGCCGAGCAGGCAGTTGGAGCCACCGATGGGCATCTTCCCCTTCGAACCGCTGATCGTCCCCGTGCTGTTCGCGCTCCCGCAGGGCGCCGGGCAGCTGCTGGTGGTGCCCGTCCGGCCCATCTCGGTGACGTCGCTGACGGTCCACAAGGCGATGCGGACCAGCGACCCCGCGCGCTGGCTGACCGTCCTGCTGGCCAACGAGGTCCCGTACGCAGAGCCGACCTCGCGCTTCCACACGCTGCTGCCGCGGCCCATCTCGGGCAACCGGCTGGCCATCCCCATCTGGGCTGCCGTGCGCCTGGGCACCGACCGCGTCGGCCGCCGCCCGATCGAGCTGCAGCCCCCCGACCGCGCGCTGGACCGGATCGGCCAGGAGATCGAGGACCCCCGCTTCCGGCACCAGGTACTGGCATCGGTTCGCCGGTCGATGGCCTCGGACGCGTTCGCGCAGCGCATCGTGGGCGACGACGCCCGCCTGGGCGCGCTGAGCGAGGACCCGCTCTCCACGGACCCCGCCGAAGGCCTGCCCGCGGTGGTCGCGCTGCTGCCCACCCACTTCACGCTGGGCGAGCTGCAGCAGGCGATCGCGGCGACCCTGGGCCTGCCGCCGGGTGCGATGGAATCAAGCAGCAGCTTCCGCCGCCGCCTGCAGGAGTTCGTGCACCGGCGCGTCCTGCGCGAGGTGCACGCCCCACCCGAGGCCGCCGCCGCGGAACGCATCGGCCGCCCGCCCCGCCACTACGCGTTCGACCCGCACGCGTGGCGCGAGTGGCTGGAGGAGCGCGGGCAGCGAACGCCGCGCGGTGATGCTTCGCGCGGCATGGAGGCGTCGCTGTCGAAGATGTCGACGCGCCTGTCGCCCGATCTCGACGAAGCCCGCGCCGATGCAGGATTCCGGGGCTACGGTCGGGCACGGGACCTGCCGCTGGAAAGCCCCGACCCGGGACCGGGCGACGCGCGGCTCGAACGCCTGGAGCGGATGGTCGCCCGACTGGCGGACGAGCTGCGCAAGAAGGCCGGCAGCGAGGACTGAGCGCACCCGGCACGCACGCGCCGCCCCACCATGCCGACGACGGAAGCCAGCATCGAATCGCGCGCGAACCTCGGAAGGGCGGCGGTCACGCTCATCCCGTTCGCGCTTTTCCCCGCGATCGCGGTGATGACGGTCGCGGCTATCGGGGCCGCGGCCCCCGACCTGCGCAAGGCGATGGAACTCAGCCTGCCCGAGGTCGGCCTGCTGACCGGCACATACCTGCTGACCAACGGGCTGGCGCAGCCGTTCGCGGGGCAGCTGGTGGACCGCTTCGGATCGGTGCGATGCGTGGTCGCGGCGCTGCCGCTGGCCGCGGTGGGCGCGCTGGTCTTCTCGATGGCGCACGGCGACGTGCAGGCGATCCTGGGCTACGCGTGGATGGGAGCGTGCTGCGCCGTCTCGGGGCCTTCCTACGGCGCGCTGTCCGCGCGGCTGGTGGGCACGCGGCTGTTCCCGGTCGCGGTCGGCCTGCTTGCCTTCGCGATGGGCATCGCCGGCGCGATCGGCACCGGCGTCGGCAACGCGCTGCCCGACGCCGGCGGCTGGCGGTACTCGCTGGCGCTGCTGCCGGCGCTGGCGCTGCCGCTCGCGCTGGCAGTCTGGCTGACGCGCGGTCGCGTGGCCGCGGCGCCCGCCGCGCCGGCACCCGCGTCCGGCGAGGCACGGCTGCCGCCCTGGCGCCTGCTGGCGATCCGCGAGGTGCGCATCTGCTGCTTGGCCGCGTTCATGCTGGGCGGCACGCTCTGGTCGTTCAGCGGGCTGTGGAACGAGTTCGTCGCGCGCGCGCTGTGGAACGTGCCGGACGGCGAGCGCGGCCTGGTGACCACCGCTTTCCAGGTGGCCGCGGGCATCGGTGCGCCGGCGGTCGCGCTGGTCGCGGCGCGGACCGGCCCCGTGATCCCGCTTCGCGCCGCGACGGCGCTGACGTTCGCGGCGATGGTCGCATGGGTCCTGACGCCGGTGCACTTCGGCACCGCGGTCGCGGTGGTGCTGGTGGCCGCGATGGGCCTTGGCGCGTCCGCCGTCCCGGTGGCGATGGCCGCCGCCGTGCGCAAGGTCCCGCGCGGCAGCACCGGTGCGTGCGTCGGTCTGGTGCAGGCCTGCAGCATGGTCGGCGGCTTCGCGCTGCTCTGGCTGCCTTCGTTCCTGACGCTGGCACACGACCTTGGCCCGCAGGCGCGCGGCCACATCGGCGGCGCGATCATTGCCGGGCTGGTGGCGGTGGCGCACCTGACCACGTGGCGGCTATCGCGGGAGTGAGGCGGAACCCGCCGCACGCACGCGCCGCGCGATCAGCAGCATCACCCCCACCGCCACCACCGCGAACGCCGCGAAGACCCCGAACGCCACGTTGAGCGGCACGCCGCGGTCGCGCATGGCGCCGAAGGCCCAGTCCGCCACGCCGCCGCAGCTGATGCTCACCAGGTTCATCAGGCCGTAGCCCGTGGCGCGCAGCTCGGGCCGAACCAGCTGGCACAGGATCGGCATGTTGTTGGTGTCGAAGCAGCCCCAGCCGAGCCCGAAGACCGCCAGGAACACCACCGCCATGCCCAGCGTCGCTGCGTTGCCGACGCCGAAGAGCCCCGGCACCAGGAGCGCGATGCCGATGGCGCTGGTGTACGCGCGCCCCGCCGGCGTCAGGCGCGACCAGCGGTCCGCCAGCCAACCGCCGAGCGCCGCGCCGAACAGCATCGCGATGGTCGTGTACAGCGTGGCGGACACGCCGGCCACGCCCTGCCCGATGTTGAACTGCTGCTTCAGGATGGCGGGCATCCAGTCGCGCACGACCCACGCGGGGAGCGCCGGCAGCGTGAAGCACGCGACCAGCAGCAGGAACGGGACGTTCGTGACCAGTTCGCGCAGGCCGGCAAGCACGCCGATGCGCGGCGCGGGGTCGCCCTGCACCGCGCGGTCCCCCGCCACGCCGCCCACGCCAAGCGTCGCCACGCGCCGCTCCGCCGCGCGCAGCCCGAGCACCAGCGGCAGCGTGTAGGCGATGCCCACGATGCCTGCCGCATGGAACGCCCAGCGCCAGCCGAGATCCGGCGAATCCGCGACGTACCCGCCGAAACCGCCCGCCATCATGCCCATGTAGATCGCCGTCTGGTGGGTGCCCACCGCGCGCGAACGCGTCGCGCCCACGTGCAGGTCCGCGATGAGCGCCAGCGCGGCCGGGATGTAGAACGCCTCGCTCACGCCCATCAGCGTGCGCGCCCACATCAGCTCGTGGAACGTGGTCACGCTGCCCGTCCACCACGTCACGGCCGACCATGCGCACAGGCTGCACGCGATCGTGAGCCGCCGCCCGAAGCGGTCCGCGACCAGCCCGCCCAGCGGGCTGAGGAACGCGTAGACCCACTTGAACTGGCCGAGCATCAGGCCCCAGTTGGCGTCGGTGGCGACGTCGGCCACGTCGTGCATGACCGAGGACTTCATGGACGCCAGCATCTGGCGGTCCAGGTAGTTCAGCATGGCCACTGGCCAGAGCAGCGCCACCGCGAACCAGGCGGTGCGCAGGATCGTCCGGCCAGGGGAATCGCCGACGGGCGTCGTTGCCTGCATCACGCCGCGCAGCGTAACGCGCGCACGGTCATGCGCACGGACCGAAAGTGCCGAGCACCTCGCCCAGATCGGCGCCGTTCACGATCCCGTCGCCGTTGATGTCGGCGGGCACGCCGGTCTGGCCGTAGCTGCCCAGCACCTCGCCCAGGTCCGCGCCGTCGACGCGGCCGTCGTGGTTGAGGTCGGCCCGGCACGCGGGGCCGCCGAACTCGATGACCGCGATGTGCGCGTAGCTCCCGCCCGAATCCGGCATGTCGTTCCAGGTGCCCTGGCTGCCCAGGAACTCGGCGACGTCCTCGCCGGCGCCGGCGTTGTTCGGTTCGCCCGCGTTCCAGTTGGTGTACGCGGCCGCGGATCCGTCCGACCACGCGAAGGTGCCCTCGACGGCGTTGTCGTTGAAGCCGATCCAGATGCGCCGCGACGTGCCGCCCAGGTTGCCGAAGCTGACGCGGACGAACTCGTTCTCGGCGGCGTCGCCGATCGAGGCGAGGTGCCCGCCCAGCTGCACCGCGTAGGCCTCCGCCGTGCTCCAGCTGGTGGCGTTCACCGCGATGTAGCGGTGGTTGTTCGCGGGGTTGGTCACGTCGGCCAGCGGCGGCAGCGCGGCGATCGTCAGGGTGCCGGTTCCGGTGCCGCCGTTGGAGTACGCGCCCAGGCGGATCATGTACTGCTGCCCGGCGGTGGCGACGAACGAGACCTTGCTCTGCAGCGCGCAGGAATCGTCGTTGCAGGTCAGCGATGCGTTCGCTCCCGGGCAGCCGCAGCCTGCGTAGACCGCGAGCTTGGTGTCCCAGGTCGTGTTCGTGCACGTGGACATCTCGACCGTCTCGGACGAAGGCGCGGTCCAGCAGTACCAGATGTCGCTGTAGATGAGCGTGCAGCCCGAGTCGCCGAGCGCGTCGTTGGTCGAACCGACCGTGGAGAAGCCGATCGCCTGGTAGCCCGAGAGCGGCGCGGGCGTGGCGCACGTGTCGTTGGCCACCTGCGCGAACGCGGCGGGAGCGGCAAGTGCGGCGGCGAGGCAGGCAACGAAGGTGGGGCGGGCGATCATCGGGTGCGATTCTCGTGGGATGGACATGGCCCGCGAAACCCCCACGGGACGTCACCAGTGTGGCACGGGGCCGGGCGGCGGCAAGGGCATTCCCCGGCGGGCCGGGGCCAAATTCGAGGTTCAGGCGCGGCTTGCGGCCCAGGCGGCGGCACCACGTGCCGATCGCCACGGGGTGGGCAGCTCGGCCGCGGCCGCCGCCTTCCGGTCCAGCGCATCCGCTTCCGCCGCATCGCCCCGCGCCCTGGCCACCGCCGCCGCGAAGCGCAGCGTCTCGGCATGACCCGGCGCGAACTTCAGCGCGAATCCCAGGCTCTGCGCGGCATGGTCCAGCTCACCGGCCCACGCAAGCGCGGCGCCCAGCAGGTAGTGCGCCTCGGGCAGCGCCATCAGGCGCTCGGTGGCGTCCAGGCAGTGCTCGACGCACGCCTCGAAGCGGCCCAGTTCCAGCGCCGCGCGCGCGGCGGCGATGTGAGGTTCGAGCGCGGCGCCGTCGTGCGCGATCGCGCGCGCGGCGTGTTCCGCGGACGCATCCCACCGGCCGACGATCGCGCAGAGATCCGCCAGCGAACGGTCCAGCGTGGCGTCGCGTGCGTGCATCGTCTCGAGCGCCTGGAGCGCCTGCCCGGCCTCGGCGGTGCGGCCAAGACCATGCAGCGCGGCCACGCGCAGCAACGCCGGCTCCGGCGCACCCGGGGCCAGCTGCATCCAGCGTTCGATGGACCCAAGCGCCGCCGCGTGCTCGCCGGCCGCGTGCTCCGCCTGCGCCAGCAGCGAGCGATACCGCGCATCCCCGGGCTTCTCCTCGGCCAGCGCGCGGAAGACCGGCACGGCCTTCGCGGGCTTGCCCGTGGTCATGCAGACCACCGCGTGGTTGAAGTTCGACTCGCGTCGCGTCAGGTCGACCAGCGCCTGCTGGTCGTCGCCGGTGTCGGCCATGTATCCCAGGTCGACCAGCTGCCGCAGTGCGTCGGCGGCCTCGAACGGATCCTGGCGCATCTCGGGCGGATGCATGCCGGCCTCGCCCGGCTCGTCGTCCCAGCTGGGCACGGTCTGCGCTGCGGGCGGCTCGACGAACGCCTCGCCGACCACGCGCCCGTCCATGTCCAGCCCCACGGGCAGGCCCAGCGCCGCGAGCGCCGTGGGCGTGACGTCGAGCAGCGTGGGCGCCGCGATGCGCTCCCCTGCCTTGAAGCCCGGCCCGGCGAAGACCGCGATCCCGAACTGCCGGTGCCAGCGCGCCTCGAGCGCCGCGCGCTCCTCCTTGGTCACGTCGTGGATCACCGGGCGCTCGGCCCCCGCGTGGAAACCATGGTCGCTCACCAGGATGACCGACGTGCCCGGCCCGCATGCCTCCAGCAGTTCGCCCAGCAGGCGGTCGTGCATGCGGTAGACCCGGTCCATCACGTCGCCGTACAGCCGCAGGTCGGCGGGCTTGACGTGCGCCATGCGCGGCGCGCGGTACTCCATGAAGTGGTGGCCGATCGTGTCGATGGTGTCGTGGAACACCATCGCGCAGTCCCACGCGCTGCCGCGCAGCGCCGCAAGCGCCGCGCCGTGCAGGGAACGCATGCGTGCGAATTCCTTGGCCAGCGTGGCGGGACGCGTGTCCCCGCGGCCTGCCTGCGCCGCGTCCGGCAGCAGCTCCTTCAGCTGCTCGCGCGTGATGTCCGCCGTGCGCACGCGGGCGGCGGCGACACGGGCGGCGACGTCGGCCGCGCCCTCGCCCGTGGCGTGGACCATGCCGTCCGGCATCGGCCACGCGGCGCCCTGCGCCGCGGGCATCTGCTCCGTCAGCAGGTTGGTGACGCAGGTGCCGTTGATCGGCTCGGCCGGGTGCGATGCGTACCAGCCGACCGCGTGCACGCGCAGCCCGCGCTGCGTCAGGATGTTCCACAGCGCCTTGGTGCGGCGCGTGGTGCTGGAGCTGACGCGCACGCCCTGCCCCGACGGGTTCGGCTCGACGAAGTTCAGGATGCCGTGCTTGTCCGCGGTCTTGCCCGTGGCGATCGTCGACCACAGGATCGGGCTGAGCTTGGGCTCGAGCGTGCGCAGGTCCGCGCGCGTGCCCGCGGCAAGCAGGCGCGCCAGGTTCGGCATCTGGCCGCGCGACAGCAAGGGGTCGATCACCTGCCAGTCGGCGGCGTCCCAGCCCAGGATCAGGAGGCGCGTGGCGGGTCGGTCGGGCATCGGTGCGGTCATCGTAAGAGGGTCGCCCGGAAGTCACAGGGGCAGCCCGGGCGGGCTGCCCCTGCGTGGAGCGAAACACATGATCCTGACACGCCGACCGTCAGCGACGGCGGCGCGAGCGGCCCAGGCCCGCAAGCGCGGCCAGCGCCACGGCACCGGGTGCCGGAGCGACCAGGCCGACGCCGGGGGTCGATTCCCACTCGAAGTAGGCGATCGTGCGGACGTTCGCGGTCGCGCCCACGTCGACACGGCCGTAGCCGTAGCGCAGCAGGCCGTCGCTTGCCTGGAAGCGGAAGCCGAAGAAGTTGGTCGAGTTCAGCACCCACTGGCCCGGCGGCAGCGACGCGAACGCGCCGAACGCGACGTTGAACGCGCCGCCATACGCGCCCCACGAACTGCTGGCGCTGACCGACGTGCCCGGATCCAGGTTCGCCGGCGTGTAGACGCCGTTCGTGGAACGCTGGAGCGCGGTGGTCGTGTTGCAGAAGATGGTCAGGCCGGGGCTGGTGCCCGGCGTGTACATCTGCAGGTCCCAGCCCGGATCGGCGGTGCCGTTCGTGGCGGTCTGCTGCGTCTGCACGTTGATGTAGTAGCCGACGCTGTTCGTTGGAACCTGCAGGTTGCAGTTCCACCGGACGACCGCGGCCTCCGATGCCGCCGCGCACGACAGGGCAGCCGCGGACGCGGCCACGAGGTGGCGTGACAGCCTTGCAGAAATAGACATGTCTTTCCCTTTCCCTTCCTGAGATGGCGAAACCATCAAGACACGCGGGGGACGCCTCCAACGTCACCTGCGCTGCGGCGCAAACAAGGCGCCGACGGAGGGAAAGTGCCCCGAAAAAGCCGAACGGCAAGCCCGGATTCCACGATTCCGGCAGAGCCGCCGTGGAGTGCAATAAAAACGCCCTGAAAACGAGCGCAGGCCCCGGCTGGGCCGAGGCCTGCGCGTCAAGATCGTGTGAAAGCGGACTCAGGCGCGACGGCGGCGGCGCGAGGCCGAGCCGACGAGGGCCAGGAGCGCCACGGCGCCCGGTGCGGGGACGACCGCGATCGACAGCGAGTCCGCCGTCGGGTACAGCGACGACGAACCACCCAGCGGCTGGACGCGGATCGAACTGATGTTCGTTCCGAGCGACCAGAAGCCCGTGAACTGCGTGCCCGAGGTCACCGCTCCGACGAAGCCCGAGCCATCGGAGAGCGTCACGTAGATCGTGCTGGGAACGAAGTTGAAGTTGATGTCGGTCGAGAAGAACTGGCCGCCGACGCCCTTCACGCCGGAGCCGCCGAAGCTGAAGGTCATCGCCTCGGGGTTGTTCGTCGACATCAAGCCAGCCTGGGCGAACATGCCGCCGGCCGCGGAGGCCATCCACTGAACGCCGCCGAGGTCGCCGGTGAAGGTCGAACCGAAACCGGTGTAGCTATCGAATCCCTCGGTCGACACCGCCGCACCGTTCTGCACCGCGAAGGCGGTGAACAGCGAGGAATCGTTGAAGGAGATCACCTGGGCGGCCGACGCGGAAGCGATCGAGCCAGCGGCGAGCGAAACGAGTGCAATCTGGGTACGCATGGGAAAGGGTCCAATGCAAGAGGGAACGAGACGCCGCCAAGGGAGCGGCTGTGGGTACGAAGGGGTACCTACAAACCCAAATATGCCCCGGCTTCGGGGGCACGCAAGCGGGCACACCGGAATTTCCCCGCTCACCCCTCCAGGGAGGGCCGGGGCGAGCCGTTTAAGTCTTATAACCTTTGCCGGAGACGTCCTGCAGCGCCAAAAATGGCCATCCGCACGCCCGCGTCAAAGATCGAGAATGAAGTCGGGAATCACGCCCGCCGCCCGATACCGCCGCAGGACGAGGGCCGGAAGCCGATCAACCCGCCCCACCTTGCGGCGGCAGCCGCGCTCGCCGCAGTTGCACCGCATGGTCCAGACGTCGTCGGGGCCGATCAGGGTCGAATAGTCGTTCGTGACCTCGGTGCCCGCGGGGATGGGACACAGGGCACGCAGCACCAGGAACCGGCCCGAGCGCTCGATCAGCGTGTTCGGGCGGCACGAGTGGTTCAGAAAGGCGCCGAGCCCCTGCCCGGGGTAGAGGTAACGGTCCGCGTCAAACCGCATGCAATTCGCGGCACGCTGCGGGGTGCGCTCCCACCAACCCCAGAGCTCGTCGGCGTCCACGATCCGGCCACCGATGCGGCAGACCATGGCACCGGTCGGGAAGGCGCGCGTTGCGACGATTCCACGTCCATTCCGCACGGGGGCGACGGTCAGGCCTGGGTGGGCGCGCATCGTCCGCAGCGTAGTCCGAAACCGCCCGATTGCGGGAAGACGCCCCGTGGCATCCACCGCGAACGCGACGCACAGTCAACACGGTCGTGCGCGGCGCCCATGACAGGACGCCGGAGCCCGCACGGCCGGAGGGATTGCGATGGTGCCTGCAGGACGGACGGGTGTCGCCGATTCGCATGACGTCGCCGTGCCGACGGCCGGGGTGGAGTTGCCGGGTTCGCTGGAACTGCCGCGCGACGCGCGGGGGCTGGTCATCTTTGCGCACGGCAGCGGCAGCAGCCGGCACAGCCCACGCAACCGCTACGTGGCCTCCGTGCTGCACGAGGCCGGGCTCGGCACGCTGCTCTTCGACCTGCTGACCGCGCAGGAGGCCGCCGATCGCGAGAACGTGTTCGACATCGACCTGCTGGCGGATCGGCTGCTGGGCGCGCTGCGCTGGGCGATGGCCGACGCGCGCACGCACGCACTGCCCCCCTGCCTCTTCGGTGCGAGCACCGGGGCCGCGGCCGCACTGGTCGCCGCAGCCCGGGAGCCGTCGGTCGCGGCCGTGGTCTCGCGCGGCGGACGGCCGGACCTGGCCGGGGCGTGGCTCGGCACCGTGCACGCGCCGACGCTCCTCATCGTCGGGGGCGACGACCAGGACGTGCTGGCGCTGAACCGCCATGCACTGCGGATGCTGCACTGCGAGAAGGAGCTGGCGGTCGTCTCGGGTGCGTCGCACCTCTTCGAGGAACCCGGCACGCTGGAGGAGGCCGCGATGCTGGCCCGCGACTGGTGCGCCGCGCACGTGGCCGCGCGGCAGGAGCCGGTGCGATGAGCCGCTCCGCGTTCACGGACCGCGCCGACGCCGGACGGCGGCTGGCCGCGGCGCTCCGCGACGTCCCGATGCACGCGCCGCTGGTGCTGGCGATCCCGCGCGGCGGCATCGCGGTGGCGGCACCGGTCGCCGACGAGCTGGGCGCCGAGCTGGACGTGGTGCTGGCGCGCAAGATGCGGGCGCCCGCGCAGCCGGAGCTGGCGATCGGCGCCGTCGCCGAGGGCGGGCAGCTGCACCTGGACCACCGCACGGCGATGATGGTGATGGCCGACGCGGCGTACATCGAGCGCGAGCGGCGCACCCAGCTGGGCGAGATCGTCCGGCGCGCGCGGCTCTTCCGCGGTCCGCGCCCGCGTGCGCGGATCGCGGGACGCACCGTGATCGTGGTGGACGACGGGCTGGCGACCGGGTCGACGATGATCGCCGCGCTGCGCAGCGCGCGTGCGGAGGGTGCCACGCAGCTGATCGCCGCGGTCCCGGTGGCATCGGCCGACGCGCTGGTGCAGATCGCGCCGCTCTGCGACCGCGTGGTCTGCCTGCTTCGGCCCGAGGTCTTCTGGGCGGTCGGCCAGTTCTACGAGGACTTCGAGCAGGTCGAGGACCGCGAGGTGCTGGCCGAGCTGGGCGCGCGTCAGGCCGGCACGGAACCGGCGGGAAGCGCCGCCAGCGCGGCAACCGAGGCGCGCGGCGGCAGCGAGGGCATCGCGCCCTCGCACGTGGCGGCCAGCGCGCCGGCGGCGTTGCCCCAGGCGAGCGACGCTTCGGGCGGGAGCCCGGCGGCGAGCGCGGCCAGGAACGCGCCCACGAACGCGTCTCCGCAGCCCACGGTGTCGACGGCGCGCACGCGGTAACCGGCGTGCGTGGACAGGGCGCCGCCCGACCGCATTCGCGCGCCGGCGGCGCCCAGCGTCACCACGACCGTGGTGCCGGGAAGCCGCGCGGCCAGCGCGTCGAGCGCGGCCGCGGGGTCGGTCAGGCCGGTGAGCGCCTCGGCCTCGGTTTCGTTCACGAACAGGCCGTCGAGGCCCGTGAGATCCAGGCCGCGCAGCGCCGCGTCCGCGGGCGCGGCGTTGAACCACGCGCGCAGGCCGCGGGCGCGGGCCGTACCCAGCGCGTGCGCCGGGCCGGAGCACTCGTTCTGCAGCAGCAGCAGGTCGCCCGAAACGGCAGCGGAGAGGAAGCGGTCGATCTCGGCGTCGGTGACGCGGCGGTTCGATTCGGGCGCGATGACGATCGCGTTCTCGCCGCCGTCGGCCACCATCACCACGGCCGCGCCCGACACCGGGTCGTCGCAGCGCACGGCGGCCACGTCGACGCCGGCATCGCGCATCGCGTCCACGATGAACCGGCCGTCCGCACCGGTCCGGCCGCAGGCGCGCACGGCCGCGCCGCAGCGCGCGGCGGTGGCGGCCTGGTTGGCGCCCTTGCCGCCGGGGAATGTGCGGAGCGAGCGCGCTTCGACGGTCTGCCCCGGCCGCGGCAGCGCACCGACCGAGAGGACGCGGTCGATCATCAACGACGCGATCACGTGGAGCGTGGGAGCCACGGCCACGGAGGGTAACGCTGCGGGGCGGGGCGCGTCGTGTCGGTCACGCGCTGCGCGTGCGCGCGATCACGTGGTGCACGTGCCACCACTTCGTGCGGCCCTTGCCGACCTGGCCCTCGCGGTTTACTTCCTCGCGGTGGAGGATCTCGAGGCCTGCGAGCAGCCGGTCGACGTCGGCGGACGTGTGGGACGACATCTCGCCGGGCGCGGCGGTGCGGATGAACTCGTCGTCGGGACCGAAGAACTGGCACGCCAGGATGCCGACCGGGGCCAGCGCTTCGCGCAGGCGCGCGAACGCGGCGTCGAAGGCGACCGGGCGGACGAAGGGCAGCACGAACCCGGCGTGCACCAGGCCGAAGGACGCGGGGGCGAGGCCGGGCGCGAGTTCCTCCAGCGTGGCGTCGATGAGCGAGAGACGCGGCAGCGCGTCCGGGAGTTCCGCCCCGACCAAGGCACGCGTCCGCTCCAGCATCACCGGGTAGGGGTCGACCGCGGTCACCTGCCAGCCGGCGCGCAGGAGCGCAGCGGTCTCGCGCCCGGGGCCGCAACCCAGGTCCAGCGCGCGCGTGCCGGAGGCCGGTGGGCCGGCCAGTTCGAGCGCCCGAAGCAGTTCGGCGCGCGGCGGCGCGCCCTCGGTGCCCGCCAGGTACATGGCGCACCGATCGGGGCCGAAGCCGGGGATGGGCTGGCGGGCATTCATGCAGGACATTATCGCCCAATCACACACGGACGACCGCACAGACGAAAAACACGGAAAGTTCCGCAGCGTTCGCTGGCGCCCCGCCACCCCGAAACCGACCCTCGCCGCTCCAGATGACACCCACCGCAACCCAAGACCCGATCCATGACGTCCTGTCCGCCCTTCCCGCCGAGCAGGTGCTCGAGGCCCAGCAGGAGGTGCTGGACCTCGTCGCGCGCGGCGCGACGATCCACGAATCGCTGACGGCGATCGCCCGCTTCTCCGAGCGGTCGATCCCGACGATGCTCGCATCGGTGCTGATCTTCGACCCGGCCGCGGGCAACCTTCGCAAGGGCGGCTACGGCCGGCTCCCCGCGAGCTTCTCGGAGGCCATCGACGGCATGATCCCGGGCCCGGTGATGGGCAGCTGCGGCACCGCGGCGTTCCGCTGCGAGCGGGTGATCTCGCACGACGTGATGCTGGACCCGCTGTGGGGCCAGTTCCGCGACTTCGCCGTCGGATACGGCATCCGCTCCGCGTGGTCGTCGCCGATCAAGGACCGCCACGGCAAGCTGCTGGGCGTCTTCGGCATGTACTACGGCGACTGCCGCACGCCCACCGAGGCGGACCTGGCGATCGTGGATCACTTCGTGCACCTGGCGGCGATCGCGATCGAGCGCCACCGCTTCGATGCCGAGCGCACGCACCAGGCGACGCACGACTCGCTGACGGGGCTGGCAAACCGCCGCGCGCTTGACGCGGCGGTCGCGCGCTGGACCGCGATGGCGGCGCCACCGACGCTCTCGGTGGCGATGCTGGACCTGGACCACTTTCACCTGCACAACGAGAACTTCGGCCATCGCACCAGCGACCAGCTGCTGGCGGCGGCGGCGGCACGCATCGCTGCGGCCGCGGCCCCAGGCGACCTGGTCGTGCGGTTCGAGGGCGACCGCTTCCTGATCCTGAGCCAGGAGCGCGGCGAGCGCGCGACCAGGATCCTGGAGCGCACCATGGCCGCGTTCGAGGCGCCGGTCGAGGCGGGCGACGTGCGCATCTCGCTGACAGTCTCCTCGGGCCTGGTCGATTGGGATCCGGCGCAGTCGGACTTCGAGGACGCGCTCTACCAGGCGATCCACGCCGCCGAGACCGCGAAGCAGCGCGGCCGCGGGCGCTGGGTGGCCTTCGGCGACGCCGAGCGCACGGCGGCGCAGGACCGGCGGCGCCTGGGCCGGATCGTGGCCGACGCCGTGGCGGACCACCGCGTGATGCCGCACATGCAGCCGGTGGTGAACCTGGCGAGCGGCCGCACCGTGGGCTTCGAGTTCCTTGCGCGCCTCTCGGGGCCCGGGCTGGACGCGATCGGGCCGGCGACCTTCATCCCCATCGCCGAGGAGAGCAGCCTGATCGACGCGCTGGGCATGTCGATGTTCCGTTCGACGTGCCGCGCCATGGCCGAGCACGCCGGCCCGCTCGGCGGCACGGTGGCGAGCGTGAACGTCTCGATGCGCCAGCTGGTGCGCGACGGGTTCGCCGTGGAACTGGCGGCGGCCGCGCGCGCGCACGGCGTGCAGACGGAGGCGATCTGCCTGGAGGTCACCGAGACGCAGTACCTGGACGGCGACGGCCCGGCACGGGACGCCCTGCTCACGCTGAAGGCCGCGGGCTTCCGGCTTGCGCTGGACGACTTCGGGACCGGCTACGCGTCGCTGCGGCAGCTGCAGATCATCCCGTTCGACATCGTCAAGATCGACCGCTCGTTCGTGCAGCGCCTGGGCGACGGCGGCCGCGGCAACGCACTCTGCGAGGCGGCGATCCGCATGGCCGATGCGTGCGGGATGCACGTCACCGCCGAGGGCATCGAGACCGAGCGCCAGGCCGAGGCGCTGGTGCGCATGGGCTGCCGCAGCGGCCAGGGCTACCTGTGGGCGCGGCCGATGCCGGTCGAGGACGCGGTGCGCTGGCTGGGGTCGCGACGCTGAGCGCGCGCGGCGCGCCGCGCGAAGGAGCGGGGCCGGGGGTTCAGGGGCACTGGCCCCACGCGCCCAGCAGCACACCCAGGTCGGCGCCGTTGGTCGTGCCGTCGCCGTTGAGGTCGGCGGTGCCCGTGCCCCACGCACCGAGCAACGCGCCGAGGTCGGCGCCGTCGCGCGTGCCGTCGAGGTTCAGGTCGCCCGGGCACGGCGCGTGGGCCGCCTTCGCCAGCAGCTGCAGGTCGTCCGCGTACGCGTAGGCGTTCAGCACGGTCGAGGTCGGCGTGTCGGTGGTGGTGAAGAGGTTCGCGGCGTAGAGCGCACCCTTCAGCGTCGTCGGATACGCGGCGAGCTCGACGTCGTCGATGGTCAGCGTGGCGGCGCCGGTGACCACGTTCCACGTGTAGCGGCAATCATGCCAGGCGTTCAGCGACACCGTCGCGTTGGTGAAGGTGCGGTTGGACACGGCGTAGCCGTTGTCGAGGTACGACACGCGACCGGTCTGGCCGTCGATCACGAAGCCGCCCGCGACCTCGACGGCGCTCTTGGAGACCATGATCCCGAACGTGCACGGCATGAGCGCGCCGGAGGGCACGTAGAGCTGCACGCGCACCTCGAGCACGTCGTTGCCGCCCGCGCTGGCGGCGGCCCACTTGCCGCTGTTGGCCAGGTCAAGCCACCCCTTGGTGCGGTCGTTGCCGAAGCGGCCGGTCGTCATGCGCACCATGCGGCCGGCACCGTCGGGCGGCAGGATCGATCCGTCGTTGCTGATGACGCTGAACCCCGTCTGGCCGGTGTTGACCGACGCGCTGACGGCCCACGAACCGCCCACGCCGATCCATGCCAGCTGGCCCGAGAGGGTGCCGGGAAGGTAGTTGTCGAAGGTGGTCGAGTAGACGTCCGCGGCCAGGGCGGACGGCGCGAGGGCGGCGGTCAGGACGATGGCTGCGAGGGACTTCATGGCGGGCACAGTATGCACCACCTCCGGCGGGCTGCAAGGCGCAGTCCCGTGATCGGCGGCACCCCGCAGGCCGGGCAGCCGTCAGTAACCGACCTTCGCCCCGGTCCCCTGCTTGGTGATGTCCTTCTCGCCGTTCCAGAGCTCCAGCCCGTTGCGGGTGTCCACCAGGTTCATCTGGAACACGTAGCTGGCCTGCTTGGTCGTCGAGAGGAAGCCGCTGGCAGAGGCCTTCACCGCGATCAGCTTGCTGGTCAGGACCAGCTGCGGGAGGGTCTGCGTGCGGTCGCCGCGCGCGAACTTCGTCTCCTCGGTGATCTGCGTGGCGGACTTGTCGTCGCTGACGAACATCGCCTGGCCGGTGGTGTTCAGCGTCATCTTCATCTTCTGCAGCAGAAGCGCCATGTCGACGCGCTGGTCGCTCTCGTTGATCGGCGTCGAGAGCTTGACGATGACGGGCGCGCCGTTGGTGGCGAGCGTCTGCTGGGCCTGCGCCAGGCGACCGGACTGCAGGAGCTGCGTGCACAGGTCGCCGGCGGCCTGCGAGTAGTCCTGCACGTTGAGCGCCTGGATGGTGACGATCTTCTTGCTGTCGTCGGTGACGTACGGCGATTCGGACGTGCAGCCGTGGGCGGCGAGGATGGCGGCGGCGAGGATGGCGGGGGCGATGGTGCGCATGGTGTGGATCCGGGTGATGGGGTACGGGTCAGTCGCCGGCGCGGCGGAGCTGCAGGCGGAAGTCGACGGCGCGCGGGCTGGGGGCGATCGCGGTGAGCGTGGTGGTCTGCTTGGCGGCGATGTTCATGCCGACCCAGGTGGACGTGGCGTTCGGCAGGACGTTGCCGGCCGCGTCGATCCACTCCCACTTGTACTTCACGTTCTGCTCGGTGATCCAGGTGTTGTAGAGGTCGACCTGGGCCTGCAGCAGGTCGCCGGGCACGCGCGACGTGCGGACCTGCGCCGCGGACGCGTCGAGGTCCAGGATCGGGTCGGTGATGATGCGCTGCGTGGAAGTGACGGTGTTGGTGGTCTTGCAGCCGGCGACGGCGAGCGCCGAGGCGAGCGCGGCGGCGAGGGCGAGCGATGCACGTGGGGGGATTGCCATGGGTTTCCTTGCGCGGGTGCGCGATGATCCTAACGGAGGCGGAAGACGGAGACGGCGGCCGGGCTGCCCGCCTGCGGGGCACGGGCCCAGACGGCGACCGCGGCTCCCTCGCAGAGCTCGACGGGCGGGCCGCTGATCCCCTCGATCGAGAGGCGGCGGTCCTTCGGCATGGGAATGCGGGCGTAGAGGCCGCGCTTCGGCAGCGACTCCCAGATGCGCTGGTCGGCGCGGTTGGTCGCGATGCCGTACGCGCTGGTGCCGATCAGGCTGATCACCTGGGCCCAGTCGCTGCCCGAGTTCTTCGCGGTCTGGTTGATGGCGCACGTGATGGCGGCCTTCGTCAGCGTGGACGCGATGCAGCGCGCGACGATCCCGGGGAGCTGCGTGTCGAAGTCCCTGGCGACGACGCGCTCGAAGTCGCAGACCTCGGCGAGTTCCGTGCGCGCACCGCCGGCCTGGACGGCCAGGCCTTCGGGACAGCCAGGCATCTGCTTCAGCACGGGGAACGAGACGCCGACGAACGGCATGCCGGGGATGAACGCGGGGATGTTCAGCCTGAACTCGTCGAGTTCGGGGCCGATGCCTGCTTCCACGAGCACGTAGACGACCTGGTCGGGCGCGCGGTTCGCCTCGGCGTCCGCGATGTCGGCGTCCAGGAATGCGTTGCGGCCGGACATGCCGATCACGCGGCGCAGGCTGTCGCGCGCGGACGTCCAGTCCGAACCGTCGGCGGCGTTGGTGATGCGCCAGAGGCCGTCGACCAGGTCGGCCCAGGGCACCTGCCACTCGGCGTAGGGGCGGAACTGGGCGCGCATCTGGTCGTAGCGCGTGCCGAGCGCGGTCTTGGTCGCGGGGTCGTCCTGCGCCTTGGCCGTGCTGTAGTCCCCCGCACCGTCCTTTTTGGCGCGGGCCTGCGCGGCCTGGTCGAACGCCGCCTGGGACTTGGCGATCCGTTCGGCGTAGTGCTCGGCGGCGTCCTGCTGGAAGAACTGGGCACGCTTGAGCTCGACGCGCGCGCCGGCCATGTCGCCGGCCTGCATCGCGTTCAGGGCCTTGTAGGTGGCAAGCATGGTGCGGTCGTAGGCCGTGCCGCGGTAGTTCAGGATGCCCGGGTTCACGACCGCGGCGGCGACCTCGCCGCTGACGGACGCCGCGCCCAGTTCGCCCAGCTGCTGGATGCGGGCGTAGGCGCGCTCGAGCGCGGCGTCGCTCTCCTTGAGCCGTGCCGCCGACCGCGCGACGGCCCCCTGCTCCAGCGCGAAGAGGACCGCGTCCTGCGCGGGCGCATCGCGGGCCACCAACTCCGCCTGCGAGGCGGCGAAGTCGTACCGCCCCTGCTTGAAGGGCGTCATGAACGCCTGCGCGCGGTCGTGCGACGACGCGCAGGCGCCGAGCGGCAGCACGACGGCGGCGAGCGCCACCGCGGGGAAGAACCCAGGCCGCGGCCTCACCACGGCCAGATGAACCCGCCGTTGACGCCGTTCATCTCGACCTGCGGCACCTGGTTCGAGTCGATCTTGATGTCCCGGCGGACGCTGATGCCGCTTTGCCGGAAGTACTGCGCCAGGCCGTTGACGTAGTTGACCTGCGCCTCGGTGAGCTGCGCGCCCTGCTTCAGGCCCTGGATGAGCGCGGTGTTCTCGCGCCAGCGGGCCATCTCGTTGGGCGTCATGCGCAGCGCGAAGCGGAAGCGCTGGCCGCCCTCGGGGCGGACGTTGATGGACGTGTTGTATTCCTCGTAGCCCGGGCGCACCAGGCGCAGCTTGTGGATGCCGGGGCTGAGGGTGAAGGTGCCGGGCGCGGTGCCCTGCGAGCGGCCGTCGAGCTGGCAGTCGACGTCGAGCGGCATCGCCATCAGTCCGTAACCCGCGACGGAGTAGGTGCCGTCCTGGTTGCGGGCGAACTCGGGGAACGTCATGTCGCCCATCGTGCACTCGACGGTGATCTGCGCCTGCGCGGCGGACGCGGGCGTGCCGGTGCGGACGCGGCCCGCGGCGACGCGCGCGTCGAAGTCCTGCACGATGCGCGCGGAGACGCCGCGGAGCAGTCCGTCGAGCAGCTCGGTCTCGACCGTGGACCCCTGCGTCTGGCGGACGGCGTCGGCCTGCGTGACCTCGCCGCCGTCGACGGTGGCGCCCTTGCCGGCGTCGATCATCTTCCAGCTGAGCGTGAGCGCCTTCTGCTGGATGTCGGTCTTGATGCCGTTGCCCTCGTACTGCGTGTTGCGCGGCACGTACTGCAGGATGCCGACGATGAAGAGGTAGTCGGCGCCCATCTCGCGCGCCAGCTGCACTGCGTTGGTCGAGTCGCTGACGATGCGGTCGATCTCCTCGGCGCCGGGTGCGCCGCCGCCGGCGTTCGGGCCGGTGCGGGCGAACCGCGCGACGGCGTTCTGGATGTCCTCGCGGCTGACGACGCGGTAGCCGGCGCCGCCGAGCTGCGCGGCGGCGAGCTCGGTGAGCATGGCGGTCTTCTCGGGCGGGATGGCGTGGACGCGGTCCTTCACGAAGATCGCGACGGACGTGCGCCTGGCATCAGCCGCCGTGAGCGGCGCGGACGGATCGGCGGGCGGCGCGGGGGCGGCGGCGGGCGTGGGCGGCGGCGGAGCCGG
>JBEIFT010000008.1:0-26786 GCA_040382255.1 Phycisphaeraceae bacterium | reverse complement strand
GACGCCGCGCTGCCGGCCGCGTTCCACGCCGCCTGCGCCGCTGCGGGCTCGCGGGTGCTGGCGGCGGCCTGGTCCGCGGCCGCGTGCCTGGAGCTGGCCGAGGCCGTGCCCGGGGTCGGCGTGCCGACCGACCCGCTGCACCTGGCCCCGACCTACGCACGCCCCCCGGAGGCCGTGACGCTCTGGGAGCAGCGCCACGGCGCCTGAACGCCGGCCCGTCACCCCGTGACGGGTGTTCCGGCTGGGAGGGTCCGGAAGCCTCGGCCGCCCCACGAACTGCCGAACCGGGGACGCTTCCCCATCAAACCGCGCGGCCGCCCGCCCGATGACCCGTGTGCCATGGGAGTTCGCCGTTCCAAGTCGTCCGCAGGCCCCGCCGCCCCCCGCACCGATTCGGCGCTCGCCGAACGCTGCCAGCGCCTGGAGGACCTGCTCCGCCGCGCGCTGGCCGGCCGCCGCCGCGCCGCCATGGAACGCGACCGCGCCATCGCCCGCATCCGCGCCGTGGGCGACGACTTCGTGAGCGCCTTCGAGGCGATCGACGCCCGCACCGAGGCCGCGATCGCCGCCGCCGAGCTGCGCGGCCTGCTGGGCCACGACCTGGACGTCGACTCGCTGCTCACGCTCTCCACCGAGCACCTGGTCGCGCGCTACCGCCCCGCGAACGTCGCGATCTGGCTGTGCGACAGCCGCAACAACCATTCGCTGGTCGCCTACGGCGCCAACGGAACCGCGCGCGGCCGCGCCGAGGCCACCATGGGCATCGTCGGCCGCGAGGCGTGCCCCGGCCTGCCGGTCGAGGGCGCCGCCTGGTCCGTCGACCGTGCCGAGGACCTCCTGCGCGAGGCCCCGCCCGGTGGCGGCGTGCTGGTCGGCCAGCGCGCGCTGCTCGCGGCGATCGCCCGCCGCGGCGAGCGCTTCGGCGCCGTCATGCTCTTCCAGCCTGCCGACCAGCCGTGGCCCGCGAACGCGCAGGAGCAGCTTGCGTCGATCGCCGCCGTGATGGGCGAGCAGGTCGAGCGCATCATGCGCATCGCGCACCACCGCCGCGGCGAGTGGCCGCGCACCCCCGACGCGGATTGACCTTGCGTGCGGCGCGGCTCAGCCGGCCGTTCCGCCGCCCTGGGCGTTCGCCCGCTCGGCGAACAATTCGTCCAGGCTCAGCGTCGCGTGCCGCAGGTGCGGGATCACGATCGACCCGCCCACGACCAGCGCGACGTTCATCGCGTCCTCGATCTCGGCGCGGGTGAAGCCGGCCGCCACGCACTGCTCGAGGTGGTAGTCGATGCAGTCGTTGCACCGCAGCACCATGCTGGCGACCAGGCCCAGCAGCTCCTTCGTGCGCCCGGGCAGCGGGCCGTCCTCGTAGGCGGCGCTGTCCAGCCGGAAGAACCGCTTGATGCCCAGGTGCTCGGTGTCCAGGACGCGCGCCTGGCCGACGGCACGGTCCTCGCGGAACTGCTTGAACGATCGGTGCGGCATGGGTGTCCCTCGTGCCCGCGGTTCAGCGCGGGGCCTTCAGCGTCGCCAGGATCGTGACGCCGCCCGTGACGCGGTCGCCGACCGCGACGTGCACGTCGACGTCCTTGGGGCGGGGCAGGATCAGCTCGGTGGTCGAGCCGAACTTGATCATCCCGTAGCGCGCGCCGCGCTTGGCGTGCCCGCCCGCCTTCACGGGGCAGACGATGCGCCGCGCGATCGCGCCGGACACCTGGCGCACGCCCAGCGTCTCGCCGCTGGCGGTGCGGATGACCATCGTGGTCGACTCGTTCACGCGCGCGCTTTCCTCGGTGCGCGCATCCAGGTACTTGCCCGGCACGTTCGTCACCGACACGACGACGCCGTCGCACGGGAAGCGGTTGATGTGCACGTCCAGCACGCTCAGGAAGACGCGGACCACCTTCGCCGGCCCGCCGGTCGCGGGGTGCATGTCGACGTCGAAGACCGCGGAGACCTTGCCGTCCGCGGGGCTGACCATGTCGTTCGCGTTGGCGCTGGCGGGGTGGCGTCCCCACGGATCGCGGAAGAAGGCGACTGCGGCCGCCCACAGGACCGCGGCCAGCGCGACGGCCCACCACACCTGCAGCCACGCGAGCAGCGCCGCCGCAGCGACGGCGACCACCGTGATGGCCGCCCATTCCCTGATGCCGTATCGCGTCAGCGTCATGCGTGTCCGGGCGTCAGGCGGTGGCCTTGCCGATGCCGAAGCCCACGCCGCCGAACAGGAGCACCGCGCCGGCGCCGCCGCCGAGCACGATCATCCAGTTCTCCGCGACCATGCGGCCGACCTCGGAGTAGCCGCCCATGACGGTCTCGGTCAACATCCACGCCACGCCGCCCAGCAGGACCAGGCACGCAAGCATGGCGCCCGCGGCGAATCCCGAGAACTTCGGGTCGAAGGCCTCGGCCAGGGTCGCGGCCCCGAAGGTGGCGCCCGTGGTGCCGACCGTCACCGGCGCGGCCTCCTCGGTCGCGGCAGCCTCGCCGCCGCCGAAGATGTCGCCGGCGTCGGCGGGGAGCGAGGCGGCGTCCTCGCCACCCATGCTCTCCTCGATCATCTGTGCGCCGAAGAAGCTCTCGTCGCTGCTGATGTCCAGCAGGCCGCTGCCGCTGCCGACCGCCTCCAGCTGCGTGTTCCCGGCAGCCATCGAGTCGTCGGCCGACGCCTTGCGCGCGCCGCTGGCGCCCGGAGCGTCCATCATCATGCTGTCGGCATTGCTGTCGGCCAGGCCCATGCCGCCCATGCCCGAAGCGCTGGCCGCGGGCGAGGGGGTCGGGCGGGCGGCCGGTGCCGGGGCGGGCGCCGCGGGCTTCGCGGGCAAGCCGGCGCCGCTGTCGGCCAGGCCGATCGAGAGGTCGTCGTCGCCGCCCAGGTTGATGCCGCCGGCCGATGCCGCGGGGGCATCGTCGAGCTTCAGGTCGTCGGCCATGCCGAGCATCGGGCCGTCGTCGAGCTTCAGGTCGTCATCGCCCAGCTTCAGGTCGTCGCCGCCCAGCGAAAGATCGTCGTCAAGCTTCAGATCGTCGCCGCCCATGCTGCTGCCGCCCAGGCGGATGTCGCTGGCGCTGCTGCTGGCGTCGAAGTCGTCCAGGTTCAGCTCGCCACCGTCGTCCTGCGGGGCGATCTGGTCGATCGCGGAACGGCGGAACAGGACCTGATCCTTGTCGCGCAGCTCCTGGAGCTGGCCGGACTTGGCCATGGCAAGCACGTCCTCAGGAGACTTGCGGAGCTTCTGGGCGGCTTCCTCGAGCGTGTAGAAGAGCTTTGCCATGGGGATCCTTGCGTGGTTCGTCGGCGGCTGCCGGGTGGCAGCGTCCGTGGAGGGGATACGCTACCCGTGTTCCGGCCGCGTCCGCAAGCGCGGCACGCGCCCATGACCATCCGCACAGCATCCAAGTCGGGTTCCCGCGACGCGGGGTCTGGCCGCCCGGATCGTTCGGCAGGCGGTGCGCCGCTGCCCCCGGTTGCGGATCCAGCGGGGGTCGCGCAACGCCTGGAGGCGTGGTTTCCAAGCGCAGCGCGCGACCTTCCGTGGCGCCGCCGCCGTTCGGGATACGCCGCCCTGGTCAGTGAATTGATGCTCCAGCAGACCCAGGTCAGCAGGGTTATTGCCTCCTTCGAGGCCTTCATGGCCCGATTCCCGACGCCCGCTGCCCTGGCCGCCGCGGACGAGGACGCCGTCCTGGCCGCTTGGCAGGGGCTGGGGTACTACCGGCGCGCCCGCCTGCTCCATGCCGCCGCCAAGGCGGTGGTCGAGCGCCACGGCGGCCAGGTCCCGGCCGCCGCCGCCGCGCTGGGCGAGCTCCCGGGCATCGGTCGCTACACGGCCGGCGCGATCGCCAGCATCGTCCACGACGCCCGCGAGCCGATCGTCGACGGCAACGTGCTGCGCGTGCTTTCGCGCGTGGCGGGTGCACCGACCGCGGCCGGCGAACGCGCGAGCGAGGCGTGGGCCTGGGAGCAGGCGGCGCGCTTCGTCGGCGCCGCGCGCAGCCCGGCGGTGGCGAACGAGGCCCTGATGGAACTCGGTGCCACGGTCTGCACCCCGTCATCGCCCGCGTGCGGCCGATGCCCGCTTGCGTCGTCCTGCGCCGCGCGCGCGGCGGGCACGGCGGATGCGATCCCCGCGCCCCGGAAGGCCGCCGCCCGCCGCACCGTGCACTGGCACGCGCTGGTCGACCACCGCGACGGCGGCGTGCTGCTCGACCGCCGGCCCGATCGCGGCCTGTGGGCACGCCTGTGGCAGCCGCCGACCGTCGAGTCCGACGCACCGGTCGACGCCGCCGCGCTGGCGCAGGCGTGGGGCGCGCCCGTGGCGTGCACCGCGTCGTTCGTCCACGTGACCAGCCACCGCGACGTCGCGTTCACCGTGTGGCGCCCGGCGCCCGGCGCGCGTCCGTCCGCCCCCGGCGCGGTGCGCGTGCCCCTCGATGAACTTGCCGGCCGCGGCCTGGCGAACGCGACGTGGCGCGTCTTCGAGTCCGCCGGCCTTCCGGTCAGGACGCCACCTTCGGCAGCGGCACCTCGCCGCGGCCGTCGTCCCGGTCCTGCCGGGCCCGCGGGTAGCTGATGCGCCCGTGGTAGATGGCGTTCATGCTCTTGATGATGCTGTCCTCGACGATGCGCAGCTCGCGGAAGGTGAGCGGGCTCTCGTCGAACTGGCCGTCGACCAGCCGCTTGTGCGCCAGGTCGCGGACCAGCTGCTCGATGCGCGCGGGCGTCGGCTCGCTCAGCGTGCGGCTGGCGCTCTCGACGCAGTCGGAGAGCATCAGCACCGCGGCCTCGCGCGTCTGCGGCTTGGGGCCCGGGTAGCGGAAGTCGGCCTCGTTCAGCTCGTCGTCGCCGGCGCGGCGCTGCGCGGCGGCGAAGAAGTACTCCATGAGCGTGGTGCCGTGGTGGCTCTCGATGAAGTGGCGCACCGAGCGCGGCAGCCGGTACTCGGCGGCCAGCTCCATGCCGTCCTTCACGTGGCCCACGATGACCAGCAGGCTCATCGCCGGCGAGAGCCGGTCGTGGCGGTTCTGGCCCGTCTGGTTCTCGACGAAGTACTCGGGCTTGTTCATCTTGCCCACGTCGTGGTACAGCGCGCCGACGTAGGTGAGCAGGCCGTTCGCGC
This sequence comes from Phycisphaeraceae bacterium, assembly GCA_040382255.1. Classification (GTDB taxonomy): domain Bacteria; phylum Planctomycetota; class Phycisphaerae; order Phycisphaerales; family SM1A02; genus UBA966. The sequence goes on along the minus strand of JBEIFT010000008.1, from coordinate 21,669 downwards.
CGATGCTCTCGGCGGCGGCCTCGGCGATGTTCGCCACCTGCAGGCTGTGGTTCCACGTGCCGGGCGCCAGGCGCTGCAGCTCGCGCAGGAGCGGCTGCTTGGGGTCGCGCAGCTCGGCCAGCGTGAGTCCCGTGGTGACGCCGAACAGCCGCTCGATGGTGGGCAGCAGGCCGGTGACCAGGAAGCCGACGAAGAGCGCCGCGATCGCCGCCTGCAGCGCCTCTCGCAGCGCGTACGAGAGCGCCGCGCCCGACGATGCGCCGCCGAAGACCCGCGCCAGCAGCACCGCGGCGCCCGCGGTGGCCGCCGCCAGGAACGCGGCGCTGACCAGCGTCGAGCGCTGCCGCACGTCGCGCAGCGCGACGCACGCGACGGTGCACGCCGCGACGTCCGCCAGCAGCAGGCCCGTTCCGCTTCCCACGGACACCGACTGGAGGACGGCCTGCAGCACCGTGGCGAACAGCGCGACGCGCACGCCGAACGCGATCGAGAGCACGCTGGCGGCCAGGACGCTTGCGCCCAGCGCCGCGGGGCCGGCGAAGGCAGGCAGGTACGCCGCCGCCGGCACCGCCACCGCCGTGGGCAGCGCCACCAGCGCCAGGACCATCGCCAGGCGCCGCCAGTCGCGCAGCAGCTCGCGGTCGCCGAACGCGCCGAAGGCCAGCAGCAGCAGGGCGACCACCGCGGCCAGCGCGGCGCCCGCGCCCGCAGCGCCCAGCGCCGATGCGGCTCCTTCGGCGGCGTCCACGCGCGCCTGCTCCTCGCGTGCGCGGTCGACCTGTGCGGCCGTCAGCTCGTCGCCCGGCACGAACAGCGCCTCGCCGCGTGCATGCACGTCGACCACCGGCTTCACGCCGGCCGCGGCGTCGTCCGCGGCGATGCGCGTGGCGTTCGCGTCGAATTCGATCGTCGGCTTCGGGTCGGTGATCACCGCCGAGACCACCATTCGTCCCAGCTCGACGGGGAAGCCGGCCTCGCTCGCCTCGGCCAGCAGGCGCGCGCGCATCGCGGCGGGGTCGTCCGCACGCAGTTCGACGGCCGTGCGGCCGACATTGACCGCGTGCGGCCCGTCGCCCGGGACGGACGGATCGCCCGGCAGCACGACCAGGCGGCGCACCGCGGTCGTGTAGGCCTCGAGTTCGGTGCTGGGGATGATCGGGGCGGTCACCAGCAGCTGCCGCAGGAAGCGGTCGGTCCAGGTGCGCCAGTCGCCCAGGCGCCCGGTCGCCGCCAGGCCGCGGAACGCCCCGAACGTCTCGGGCGTCAGTCCGAAGCGGTCGATCGCCGCACGCGGCACCTCGTCCAGCGTCGCCTTGTCGGCCAGCAGGACCGGCAGGCCCTCGATCGCGGCGTGCAGGCGCTCCAGGTACGCGGCGCTGACCGTGTAGACGCGCGGCGCGGCGCGGCGCGCGTCATCCCGGCGCTGCGCGGTGGCCGACTCGTTGGTGTCCGCGTACTCGATGCGGTTGATGCGGCCCGCCGCGGCCACCTGCCCGGGATGGAGGGCCGGTCGGCCGCGCCCCAGTGCCACCAGGGCGCCGGCCACGACGACGAATGCGGCGGCGACCAGCAGCGCGGAGAAGTTCCGTTCGTCCCGGACCCACGCCATGCCCGCCGAGGTCGGCCTCGGGAGCTTCCTGCGGAGCCGCAGTCGTCGACCGGAACGGGACGCGCGGCTGGTGGGGTGACCGAAGACCATCGTGGTTCGGGCGCGGGGAGACGTGCCCGAGCCAGAAAAGTCTATCGGTAGGGGGGCGCCCATCCCGTCGACAGATCGTTAGGATCACGGCATGTGCGCGATGCGGCACCAGCCTTCGAGTCCTGCGCGGCCTTCTTATTGGTCGGCCGCGGTGGTGGCGTTGGCGGGGTCGTTCCTGGCGGGCTGCACCCTGCCCGACGCGTCGGCGTCCACCAAGCCCTCGCAGCAGGACGTGTTCCCGCCCGACGTGGTGCTGGATGCCTCGCAGCAGCGTGCAGCGCTCGACGCGATGCGATCCGCCGGCGCGGGCGTGGCCGTGCGCCCGCTCGTCGCGGCCCAGAACGGCGTGCGCTGGTCCGACGTCGAGACCGCGGTCCGCAACGTCGCTGACACGCAGTTCCTGGGCGTGTTCGGCGTCGAGTCCAAGCCCGAGGTCTTCACTGCCGGCCTGCAGACCGAGGACGGCCAGCCCGGCAGCGTCACCGTGCGGCGCCAGGCCGACGGCCGCATCGTCGCGCACGCCGACATCGGGATCTTCTCGAACTTCGCCAAGGAGCAGCAGTTCGAGGATGCGTTCGATGCCGAGATGCGCAGGCTCGGCGCGATCCCGCGCCCGCAGTGAGCGCGCGCGGCCGGGCGCGCGCCCGCCGCACCTCCGTCACTCGACGGGCACGTCCGGCGCCTGCTGCCACGGGCCCATCGCCCGCTCCAGCATCCGCGCCGCGCGAAGCAGCTTCGCTTCCTCGAACGCGTTCGCCTGCAGCTGCACGCCCACGGGCAGGCGCTTCCCGTCGCACTCGACGAACCCCGCGGGAAGGCTGATGCCGCAGATGCCGGCGATGTTCGTGTTCACGGTGTAGACGTCGCACAGGTACATCGCCAACGGGTCGGCGTTCGCGCCGAAGCGGAACGCCGGCGTCGGCGCGGTGGGCCCCAGCAGCACGTCGCACTGCCGGAACGCCGCGTCGAACTCCTCCTTGATGCGCCGGCGCACGCGCAGCGCGCGCGTGTAGTACGCGTCGTAGTAGCCGCTGGACAGCATGTACGTGCCCAGCATGATGCGGCGCTGCACCTCGGGGCCGAAGCCCTCGCTGCGGCTGCGCGCGTAGAGCGTGAAGAGGTCCTCGCCCGGCTTCAGCGCCGCGCGGTGTCCGTAGCGGATGCCGTCGAACCGCGCCAGGTTGCTGCTGGCCTCGGCGGGCGCGATCACGTAGTAGGTGCTGATGCCGACGTCGGTGAGCGGCAGCGCGACCTCGACGATGCGCGCGCCCAGCTTCGCGTAGGCGTCCGCCGCGCGGCGCACGGCGGCGTTCACGGCCGCGTCGTTCGCGTCGCTCAGGTACTGCACGGGGATCCCGACGCGCAGGCCCTCGAGCGGCTGCTCGATCTCGCGCGTGACCTGCGGCACCGCGACCTGCGCGGTGGTGCTGTCGCGCTCGTCGGGGCCGGCCATCGTCTCGAAGAGCAGCGCCGCGTCGCGGACGCTGCGCGTCATCGGGCCGATCTGGTCCAGGCTGCTGCCGAACGCCACCAGGCCGTAGCGCGAGATGCGCCCGTACGTGGGCTTGAAGCCCACGATGCCGCAGAACGAGGCCGGCTGGCGGATGCTGCCGCCGGTGTCGCTGCCGAGCGCCGCGGCGCACATCCCCGCGGCGACCGCCGCCGCGCTGCCCGCGCTGCTGCCGCCGGGCACGCGGTCGGTGTCCCAGGGATTCCGCACCGGGCCCCAGACGCAGTGCTCGCCGGACGATCCCATCGCGAACTCGTCCAGGTTCGTCTTGCCCACGATCGCCGCGCCCGCGGCCTGCAGCCGCTCCACCGCGGTGGCGTCGAACGGCGAGCGGTAGCCCGCCAGCATGCGGCTGCTGCACGTCGTCTGGCCCAGGCGGGTGACGATGTTGTCCTTCACCGCGATCGGCACGCCCGCCAGCGCACCCAGCGGCCGGCCCGCTCGCGCGTCCACGTCCACCTGCTGCGCCTGCTCCAGCGCGGCGTCGGCGAAGGTCTCGTGGAACGCGTTCAGCGCACGGTCCTGGTGGGCGATTCGCCGCAGCACCTGCGCGCAGAGCGCCTCGGCGCTGAGCGCCTGCTGGGCGATGGCGTCGCGCAGCGCGACGAGGTCGGGGAGCGGTTCGGTGGTCGTCATCGCGTCAGTCCCCGTCCGCCAGGACCTTGGGCACCGCCAGGTAGCGGCCCTCGGCGGCCGGTGCGTTCATCAGGAGGTCCTCGACGGGCATGCACTCGCAGGGCACGTCGTCCGCCAGGCGGTTGCTGCTCTCGAAGGGGTGCGCCATCGGCTCGGCGCCGGCCACGTCCACGGCCGACAGCTTGCCGATGTGCCCCAGGACCGCCGCCAGCTGCGTGCGGTAGGTCTCGGTGCGGGCGGCGTCGATCTCGAGGCGCGCCAGCTTGGCCACGTGCGCCACCTGCGCGGCGGTCAGTGGTGCAGGCGCGTGGGACTGGTCGCTCATGGCACGGAAGTGTACGGATCGCGGCTATCCTCGACGCCCGTATGGCCAAGAGCGATTTCGTCGTCGGCATCGACCTGGGCGGCACCAACATGGCCGCCGGCATCGTGGACCGCAAGGGCCGCATCGTCGGCCGCGCCAAGAAGAAGACCAAGGCGCAGGAGGGCCGCGACGTCGTGGTCGACCGGATCGTCGCCACCATCGAGGAGGCCTGCGCCGACGCGAAGCTGCCGATGGCGTCGCTGGCCGGTGTCGGCATCGGTGCCCCGGGCCCGGTCGACTTCGGCAAGGGCGTGGTGATCACCGCCGGCAACCTGGGCTGGAAGAACGCGCCGCTCGGCGAGCTGCTCCGCAAGCGCACGGGCCTGCCCGTGTTCGTGGACAACGACGTCAACGTCGCCGCGTGGGGCGAGGCGACCGCCGGTGCGGGCGAGGGCTGCGACTCGCTGCTGGCCGCGTGGGTCGGCACCGGCGTCGGCGGCGGGCTCGTCCTGGGCAAGCGCCTGTGGCGCGGCGACATGCACACGGCCGGCGAGATCGGGCAGACCATCGTCTACCCGAACGGCCAGCCCGGCAACACGACGCTCGAGGAGTTCTGCAGCCGCACCGGCATGGCGCGTTCGATCGCGACGCGCGCGGGCTTCCACCCCGACAGCCTGTACCACAAGGCCGTCGCCAAGATGAAGGCCGACGGCAAGGACGGCCCGATCGGCAGCTCGACGCTCGCGGCGTGCTACGAGGCGGGCGACCCGCTGGTCTGCGAGGTCGTGAATTCCGCGGCGGACCTGCTTGGAATCGCGATCGCCAACTGGATCACCGTGCTCTCGGTGCGCACGGTCGTCGTGGGCGGCGGCGTGTCCGAGGCCTTCGGAAAGCCCTACGTCGAGCGCGTCGAGCGCAGCATCAAGGAGCACGTCTTCCCGTCCGCGCTGGCGCCGCGGCTGAGCGTGCGCCTGACCAAGCTGAAGGACACGGCCGGCGTCGTCGGCGCGGCGATGCTGGCGTGGAGCGAGCAGGGCTGAGGCGGTCCGCGGTCGCCGCGGCAGGCATGAACGAAGCGAGGCGCCCCGGTGCGGGGCGCCTCGCGTGCGTTTGCGGGATGGGACGGTCCGTCAGCGCCGGTTGGCCAGCGCCGCGCGGAAGGCGAACTTCAGCGCCTCCAGGTAGATCCAGACCAGCGTGACCATCAGGCCGAAGGCGAAGTACCACTCGTACTCCTTGCCCAGGCGCATCGCGGTGGCCTCCTCGATCGCCTGGAAGTCGACCACCAGCCACAGCGACGCGATGATCAGGATGACGCCGTTGATGACCAGGCCCCACATGGCGCCCTTGCCGCCCTGCAGGGCGTCGCGCAGGCCGATGCCCGGGATGTTGATGTCCCAGAAGCCGAGGACGAACTGCGCCAGGTAGACCAGGCACAGGCCGATCGTCAGCGTCGAGAGGACCGCGACGAACGTGCCGTTGGCGCGGACCAGGCCGGCGCGGTAGGCCAGCAGCATCGCGGCGGTCATGGCCGCGGTGATCACGAAGGCCTGCAGGCCCAGGTGCATGAAGGTCGTCACGCCGCGCTCGGCGAGCACCGCGTCGAGCACCATGGCCAGCGTGCCCAGCCATGCGCCCTGCACGGCCGCGTAGATCGGCGTGGCCCACGCCGCCCGGGCGGGGTTGCGCCAGGTGACGAAGAAGGCGCCGATGCCCACGACCATGGACGCGATCATGAGGCCCCACATGGCGCCGGGGCCCAGGGCACGGACGAGGCCGATGCCCGCGAAGCCGCCGCCGATGGCGATGGCGAGCGAGATGGCGGTCTTGGTGGCGACGCCGGAGACGGTCGCGGGGTTGGCCGCGCCCGCACCGGCCACGACGCCGAGCTGCGAGTCGGCGATCACCGGATTCGAGGACTGGAGGTTCAGCATGGTGCGGGATTGTACGCACGCGCCCCCGCGCCGTTCGTGGGCGCGGGGGCGCGTGGGGATTGCGTAACGGGGTCGGACGTTGCGGCGGGCCGCGGCACCCGCGTCAGAGGATCTCGGCCGCCAGGCTGGCCAGCTCGCTGCGCTCGGTCTTGCTCATCGTGACGTGGCCGGCGATCGTCTGGCCCTTCATGCGCTCGATCAGGTGCGCCAGGCCGTTCGACGCGGCGTCCAGGTACGGGTTGTCGATCTGCCCGATGTCGCCGCACATCACGATCTTGGTGCCGTCGCCCACGCGGCTCACGATGGTCTTGACCTCGTGCGGGCTCAGGTTCTGCGCCTCGTCGACGATCATGAACTGGTGCGGGATGCTGCGGCCGCGGATGTACGTGAGCGGCTCCATGATCAGCTTTCCCGTGGCCATCAGCTGGTCCATGCGCTGCTCGGTGCTGCGGCTCTCGGCCTCGTTGTGGCCGCCGCTGCGCGTGCTCAGCAGGTAGCTGACGTTGTCGAAGATGGGCTGCATCCACATCGAGAGCTTCTCGTCCTTGTCGCCGGGCAGGTAGCCGATGTCGCGGCCCAGCGGCATGATCGGGCGCGCCACCAGCAGCTTGTCCAGGCGTTCCTCCTTGAGCACCTTCTGCATGCCGGCGGCGATCGCCAGCAGCGTCTTGCCGGTGCCGGCGGGGCCGATCAGCGTGACCAGCTTGACGTCGTCGTCCAGCAGCAGGTCCAGCGCCATCGTCTGCTGCACGTTGCGCGCCATGACGCCGTAGACCGGCTTGCGCGGGCCCGTCACGGGGATCAGGTGGCCGGTGTTGCCCAGCACGCGCGCGAGGCCGGTGTGCGAGTGGTCGTTCTCGTCGACCAGGATCACGAACTGGTTGGGGACCAGGTCGTCGGCACGGACCTGCTCGCCGTCCGGCGTGCGCGCGACCACGCCGTCGAGCAGCGTGCGCGGCAGCTGCCGCTCCTGGTACAGGCTGTCGATGACGTCCGTCGGGACCGTCATGCTGCAGTAGCCCGAGTGGAGCCAGTCGGCGTCCACGCGGTCTGCCTCGAAGTCCTCGCTGGGGATGCCCAGTGCGTCGCACTTGACGCGCGCGTTGATGTCCTTGCTGATGAAGATCGTGCGCAGTCCCTTCGCGTGCAGGCCTGCCGCGACGCTCAGGATGCGGTTGTCGTTCTGGTCAAGCTCGAGCGCGTACCCGGCCAGGTTCTCCGTGCGCGCGATGCGGATCGAGCCGCCCTGCTCGTTCCACTTCACGCCCTCGAACAGGTGTCCCAGGCTGCGGAGCTTGTCCAGCGAGCGGATCACCTGGCGCGAGTTGCGCCCGGTCTCGTCGTTGTTCTTCTTGAACTTGTCCAGCTCCTCGATGACCGTGAGCGGGATGACGACCTCGTGCTCCTCGAACTTGAAGATCGACTGCGGGTTGTGGAGCAGCACGTTCGTGTCGAGCACGAAATGCTTCTGCACGGCGGAGCCGGCGGGCTGGTTGGTGGAGCGGGAGGTTTCGGACGCGTCGCGAGGCATGAAGCTGGTCAACGCGCGATCCTTTGCTGGGCGCAGCGGGTTGCGCCCGAAGTGCGGCCGCGGTGGGGGCCGCGTGCGGAGGTCCACGTCCCTGTGGACCCGTCTTCGAAACGTCTACAGGGTGCGATATCGCGGGTTCGCGGTCAAGTGGGAATTTCCGGACTGCGGCTACCTTGTTGGGATGCCCCGCCCCCCGAAGCGCCCCGCCCGTGGCCCTGCCCGCACCGCTGCCGCCGGCCGCCGGCGCGGCGCCTCGCCGCCGCGGACCGTGGGTGACCTGCTGGCCGCGATGGAGGCGGTCGCGCCGTCCCGGCTCGCGGAGTCCTGGGACAACGTCGGGCTGCTTCTGGGCAGCCGCGCCGCGCCGTGCGCGCGGGTGCTGCTGACCATCGACCTGACGCCCGAGGTGCTGGACGAGGCCGTGGACCTGGCCGCGGACGCGGTCGTCGCCTACCACCCGCCGATCTTCGACCCGCTGAAGCGCCTGACCGGCGACGACGCGAAGCAGCGCGTGCTGCTGGAGGCCGCGCAGGCGGGAATCGCGCTGCTCTCGCCGCACACGGCGCTGGACGCGGTGCAGGGGGGCGTGAACGACTGGCTGGCCGAGGGCATCGCGGGCGGCGCGTCCGAGCTGGCGCGCGCCGCGCTGCTGGAGCCGCTGCGTCCCGCGGCGTCGCTGCCGCGTGGCGAGGCGTTCAAGGTCGTGGCCTTCGTGCCCGCGGAGGCCGGCGCCGCCATGCGTTCCGCGCTGGCGGACGCCGGTGCCGGGCGCATCGGCGACTACGACCACTGCACCACGCGCGGCGACGTCACCGGCACGTTCCGCGGCGGGCCCACGACCAACCCGGCCGTCGGCGCCGCGGGCAGGCTGCAGGAAGTCCGCGAGGAGCGGATCGAGACCGTCGTCTCGGCCGACCGCCTGCCCTGGGCCCTGGCCGCGCTGCGGGCCGTGCACCCCTACGAGGAGCCCGCGTTCGAGGTCCACGCGCTGGCGCCGCGGCCCTCGCTGGACGAGGGCGCGGGGCGCCTGCTGGGTCTGCGTGCCCCGGCCAGCGTGCGCACCATCGCCGCACGCCTGCGCAGGCACCTTGGCTGCCGCCGCATCGAGCTGGCGGCCGCCCCCGGCACCCGCGACGCGATGCATGCGCGGATCGGCATCTGCGCGGGTGCGGGCATGTCGCTCTTCGCCGATGCCCGTGCGCGCGGCGCGACGCTGTTCGTCACCGGCGAGGCGCGCCACCACGACCAGCTGGCCGCGGCCGCGGGCGGTTGCGGGCTGCTGCTTGCCGGGCACACGGTCACCGAGCGCGGCTACCTGCCGCGGCTGGCCGAGCGACTGGCCGCCGCGTGCCCCGGCGCGATGCTGACGGTCTCGAAGGCCGACGCCCACCCGCTGTCGGACGCCTGAGGAGGCGTCAACGGGCGCGGCTGCCGACCATCGCGTTGGCGCGCGCCACGGCGTCCTCGATGCACGGCGCGCACGCGTCCGCGCCCACCGACTTCCACAGTTCGGGCACGGCCCGGAAGGGCGCGCCGCCCACCATCACGGGGATGCGTCCGCCGCCGGGCATGGCGCGCACGGCGGCGATCGTGTCGGTGGTCGCCCGCAGCGCGAGCGTCGTCGAGGCGCCCAGCACCAGCAGGTCGAAGGACCGCGCGCGGGGGTCGGGATCGGACTCAAGCGTTCCGACGACCTCGCCTGCCGGCGTATTGGCGCCCAGGTACTCGACGTCCCAACCATCCAGTTCCAGCAGGTCGGCGACCACGCGGATGCCGATCTCGTGCATGTCGCCGCCCACCGAGCAGCACAGTGCGCGGCGGCCGTTCGACGGCGCGCGCGGCGATTCCAGCCGCAGCTGCGCCAGGATCGCCGTCGTCGCGGCGGTGCAGGCATGCTCGTCGGCGATGGACGCCTCGTGCATGTGCCACATGCGGCCGATCTCGGCCAGCGCCGGCATCACGATGCGCGCGCAGACCTGCGCCGGGGTCATGCCGCCGCGCCGCGCCTCGAGCACGATGCGTGCGGCCTGGTCGCGTTCGCGCTGCAGCAGGTGCAGCAGGTAGAGGCGCGCGAGCGTCGCGTCGCTGGCGTGGTCGTCCAGGATCGAGCGTGTCGCGTCGATGTTCGCCGGCGCGTCGATCGCACGCTCGACGATCCCCGCGGCCGCGGCAGCCGGTGCGGCGGGCAGTTCGTCGCGCAGCACCTTGGCCAGCGCGGCCAGGTGGGCACGGACGTCGGAATCGGGGACCTCGCGCGCGGTCAGGGCGGCACGTGCCCAGCCGGCATTGCCCTCGAACAGCTCGGGGCGACCGGCAGCGACCGCCTCAACCAGGTGCGCGACCCGCGACGCCAGCTCGGCCCGCCAGATGCGGCGCCCGGCCGTGCCGTAGCGCTGTTCCATGGTGGGATCGTGCTCCCACAGCGCGTCCACGGCCAGGTCGGCCAGGCCGCGCTGGACCCGCTCCAGCGATTCTGCGTGTTGGCGGGACTCCGGGGTCATCGGCACCGGATTCGACGGCAGCCGCCCCGGGGATTCACCGAAGGGACGTCCGTGATGCGCCCGGCCGCGCCTCCCGGGGCCCGCCCAGGGGCCGGGATCAGCTTTCGTACCGGGTGAACACGGTCGACGTGTTGTGGCCGCCGAACCCGAAGGAGTTGTTGATCGCGAAGCGGATCTTCGCCTCCTGGGCGACGTTGGCCACGAAGTTCAGGTCGAAGCCCTCGTCCGGGTTGTCCAGGTTGATCGTCGGCGGCAGGACGCCGTCGCGGAGCGCCAGCACGGTGGCGACGCTCTCGATCGCACCCGCGCCGCCCAGCGTGTGGCCGGTGACGCTCTTGGTGCTGGACATGGCCAGCTTGTATGCCGCGGGCCCGAAGAGGCCCTTCACCGCCATCACCTCGGCGCGGTCGCCCAGGGGGGTGCTGGTGCCGTGCGCGTTGATGTAGCCGATCTGGTCGGGGTTGACCTCGGCCTCGTGCATGGCCAGTTCCATGGCCTTGCGCGCGCCGCGTCCGTCGTCGGCCGGCGCCGCGATGTGGAACGCGTCGCCGGTCACTCCGTAGCCCAGGATCTCGGCGTAGATGCGTGCACCGCGCTTCTTCGCGTGCTCCATCTCCTCCAGGACCAGGATGCCCGCGCCCTCGGCCAGCACGAAGCCGTCGCGGTCGCGGTCGAAGGGACGGCTCGCCTTGGTCGGCGCGTCGTTGCGCGTGCTCAGCGCCTTCATGGCCGCGAAGCTGCCCACGCAGAGCGGGGTCACCGCGCCTTCGCTGCCGCCGGCGACCACCGCGTCGGCGTCGCCGCGCTGGATCATGTGGAACGCGGCGCCCAGCGCGTGGCTGCCGGTGGCGCAGGCCGTGGCGGTGGCGATGTTCGGGCCGCACAGGCCGAAGCGGATGCTCACGTTGCCCGCCAGCGCGTTCACCATCAGCTTCGGGACGACGAACGGGCTGACCGTCTTCGGGCCCTTGGCGATCAGCTTGCGCAGGCCGACCTCGATCGTGTCGATGCCGCCGATGCCGCTGCCGATCGCGACGCCGTAGCGGTAGGGGTCGCCCTTCGAGAAGTCGATGCCGCTGTCGGCCACCGCTTCCTCGGCCGCGCACATCCCGAACACCGAGAACCGGTCCATGCGCTGGATGGACTTCGGATCGATCCGCTTCTCCGGCTGGAGGTTGCGGACCTCGCCGGCGAACGTCACGCTCCACTCGGGGGTGGGCTCGAAGCTGGTGATGGGACCGATGCCGGAGCGGCCCTCGATGAGGGCCTTCCAGAACTCGGGGACCGTGTGTCCGACGTCGGTGACGGCGCCCAGGCCAGTCACCACCACGCGCCGAAGGGTGATCGTCCGCATGACGGGGGGTGGGGGGGTTGGAAGCGGGTTCCGGGGGGAAGAAAAGTGCGCCCCGGTCGGTGCCGGGGCGCTGGGGGTCAGTGGCTTGCGCCAGGCCTCACTTCTTGGCCTGCATCTGGTCGTGGATGAAGTCCACGGCGTTGCCGACGGTCAGGATCTTGGCCGTCTGGTCGTCCGGGATCTGGATGTCGAAGCGCTCCTCAAGCTCCATGACGAGCTCGACCAGGTCGAGGCTGTCGGCGTTGAGATCGCTCGTGAAATTCGTGTTGCTGGTGATGTTGCTCTTGTCCGCCGAGAGCTTCTCGGCAACGACGGCGATCACCTGGGGCAAGATCTCATCCTTGGTCACGGCTCTCTCCTCTGGGTTGCGGGGCGGGGGTCCGCCGCCTTGTTTGAACGGGGCAATATAGCGGAAATCCACCCTTGCCGGACGGGCTGGGGGACTTGCGAGTGGCTGGAAACATCGGCCTTCCGGGCGCTCCGGGGCCAATCTTCCCGTGAAAGGCGGCCCGGCGGCCGCCCCGGGGGCTCACATCGGCAGGCCGCCGTCGACGGTCAGGACTTGGCCGGTCACGTAGCCGGCAGTGTCCGAGCTCAGGTAGCCCACCGCCGCGGCGATGTCCTCGGGGACGCCCAGTCGGCCGACCGTGATGTGGGCCGCGACCTGCTTCTTGTCGTCCTCGCCCAGGAACGCGGTCATGTCGGTCTCGACGAAGCCGGGGGCGACCACGTTGGCGGTGATGCCCTTGGCGCCCAGTTCCTTGGCGACGCTCAGCGTCAGGCCGATCAGGCCCGCCTTGGCGGCGCTGTAGTTGGCCTGGCCCTTGTTGCCCGAGACGCCGCTGACCGACCCGATGTTGACGATGCGGCCGAACTTGCCGCGCAGCATCGGGCGGGCCGCGGCGCGGCACGCGATGAAGACCGAGCGCAGGTTGACGTTCTGCACGTCGTCCCAGTCTGCGTCGCTCATGCGCATGAGCAGGCCGTCCTTGGTGATGCCGGCATTGTTCACCAGCACGTCCAGGCGGCCGTGCTTCTCGGCCACTTCCTCGACCATGCGCTGCACGGCCATGCCGTCGGCCATGTCGCAGGTGCGGGCCTCGCACGAGCCTCCCTCGGCCGCGATCTCGGCGGCCAGGCTGGCCAGCTGCTCGGCGTTGCGCGCGACGGCGACGACGTGGCGGCCGTCCGCGGCCAGGCGCTTGGCGATGGCCCGGCCGATTCCGCGGCTGGCTCCGGTGACGATGGCGACTCGCTTGTCGATGGTGCACCTCCTGCGTGCGTGCGGCCGTCAATCGACCGCGGTCCTTCAGTATGCCAGCGGCGGGACGATCGTGCGTCCCGCCGCTGGGTCGTGGTCACTCGGTTCAGCGGCCCGGGCCGGAGGGGCCCGGCGGCTTGATCGGCGGGCCCGTCGGCTTGTTGCGCATCGGGGGTGCGCCGATCGGTCCCTGCGGCTCGCCGCCGCCGCCGCTGTCGTCGGGCTTCTCCTGCGCCTGGACGCGGGCCGGCGACTTGAACGTCTCGTCCGGCTCGTCGGCGACCTTGCGCTCGGCGGCGACCAGCTTGATCCACTCGTCGATCAGCTTGGCGCCGCTGATCTTGTTCATGACGTCGACGGGCTGGATGTAGCTGTCGAACGCCTGCTTGGTGACGTTGCGGCCCTCGCCCTCGACCGTGTACTGCCACAGCTGCGGCTGGAACGAGTCGCCGGTGCGGTAGACGGCCATGACGTAGGCCTTGCCCTCGACGCTGCCGGTGGTCAGGTCGATGCGCTCGGCGGCGGCCGTGGCCTTCGCGAACGCACCCGACTTGTCCATCATGTCCAGCACCGCCTGGTCGGCGGCGCCCATTGCGGGCTTGATGGTGGCAGGGGTGCCCTTCGCGAAGCCGTCAAAGAACTTCAGGACCGCCACGCGCTCGTGCTCGGTCGCGGGGGCCTTGTCCTCGGCCATGCGGATCTTGGGGCTGATGCCCAGTTCCTTCATGAGCTGCGCGACCGGCGTCACCGTCGGCTTCGGCGGGGGGGGCGGCGGCGGCGGGGGCGGCGGCGGAGCGGCGGGCGCTTCCTCCTCCTCGCCGCAGCCGGCCAGCGGCGCGGAGACCAGGGCGATCGTGAGGCCGGCCGTCAGCGCGGCGCACGCGATGCCGCGGAGGACGCGGAACGCGCCGTCAGCCTGCAGTGGGTTGCGCGGCATTGTCTCGCTCGGGCTGGTCATGGGTGGTTACCTCGACTGCGCGGTCGATGCGGCGCATCAGACCCTTCAGGACCGTGTTCGGCGCCAGCTCGTGGAAGGTTGCTCCACCGACGGCGCGGACCTCGCCGATCAGGTCGGCGCAGGACTGACTCCATCGTACCGGGGAGACGATCTGGTCGACGAGCAGCTTCCGCAGGAGCGCCGGGTCGTCGGTGGCGTGCCGCTTGCCGGTCACGTTGCTCCAGACCGGGATCCGCAGGGGACGCAGCTCCACGTGTTCCAGCGCGCGGGCCATGCCCTCGGCGGCGGGGGCCATCAGCGGGCTGTGGAAGGCGCCCGCCACGGCCAGCTTGGTCGCGCGCAGGCCCATCTTGCCGGCCACCTCGACCGCGCGGTCGCAGGCGCCGATCGAGCCGCTGACGACGATCTGGCCGGGGGCATTGAAGTTGGCGGGCACCAGGACCTCGCCTCCGACGGCCGCGGCGCACAGTTCGGTGGCCTGGGCCTCGTCGGCGCCGATCAGCGCCACCATGCCGCCGCGCGAGCTCTCGGCGGCCTGCTGCATCAGGCGGCCGCGGGTGGCCACCAGGCGAAGGCCGTCGACGAACCCGAACGCACCGGCGATGCAGAGCGCCGTGTACTCGCCCAGGCTCAGGCCGTTGGCGGCCCAGGCAGCCATGGTCGGGTGGCGTTCCGTCAGGCCCGCGTGGCTGGCGATTCCGGCGGTGAACAGCGCGGGCTGGCTGACGTCGGTGCGGTTCAGCTCCTCCTGCGGGCCGTCGAAGCAGAAGTCGCTCAGGCGGCGGCCGGCGGCGGAGGGGAACGAGACCGCCTCGTCCGCGGTGCGGAAGACGTCGGCGGCCGCGGGGCTGGACTCGACCCACGCCTTGCCCATGCCGACGGCCTGGGCGCCCTGGCCCGGGCAGAGGAAGACGGTGTGCGTGCCGGTGGTGGTGCTCATGCTGTTCTCCCGGACGCCCGCGCGCGGCGGTGCGTCACATGTTCCAGACGCAGGATGCCCACGTCACGCCCGCGCCGAACGCGACGAACACGACGGGCTTGCCCGGCTTGACGGTGCCGGCGCAGACCAGCTCGTCCAGGCAGATGGGGATGCTGGCCGCGCTGGTGTTGCCGTACCGGTCGATGTTCACGTAGACGCGGTCGGCGGGCAGCTTCAGCTTCTCGACGGCGCTCTCGATGATTCGCACGTTCGACTGGTGGCAGATGTACTGCTGCACGTCCTCCGGCTTCAGGCCGGTCGAGCTGAGCGCGTCCTGGATCGCCTCCTGGAAGCGCGTCACCGCGAACTTGTAGATCTCGCGGCCGTGCATGCGCAGCTTGCCGAACGCGATGGGCATCGCCTCGTCGCCGGGCGGCACGTCGCGCTCGCACTTGGGGTGGTAGAGCGTGCGCCACAGGCGGCCGTCGCCGTGCATCGTCTGGTGCACGCAGCCCTTGCTCGGGTCGTCGTCGGCCACCAGCACCACGGCGCCGGCGCCGTCGCCGAAGATGATCGAGACGCTGCGCTCGGTGTAGTCGCAGAGCCTCGTGAGCACCTCGACGCCGATCACCGCGATCTTGGAGGCGCGCCCGCAGCGGATCATCGTGTCGGCCATGTTCAGGCCGTAGAGGAAGCCGCTGCACGCCGCGGCCAGGTCGAACACGGCCGCGTCGTCCGCGCCCACGGCCTCGGAGATGCGCGCCGCCGTCGAGGGGCACAGCATCTCGCCGCTGACGGTCGCGACGATGATCATGTCAAGTTCGGCGGGGTTCACGCCGGAGCGCTGCAGCGCCTGCGTCAGCGCGTCGCGGCCCAGCGAGAGCACGGTCTCGTGCTCCGAGGCCTTGCGGCGCTCCTTGATGCCGGTGCGCTGCTGGATCCAGTCGTCGCTGGTCTCGACGAGCTTCTCGAGGTCCTTGTTGGTGAGGCGCTGCTCGGGGACGGCGCGGCCGGTCCCAGCGATGCGCACGCCGCGGCCGAACGGCGCGGTCATGCCTCGACCTGCTCCATCTTGACGGTGGCCAGCCGCGCGACGATCTTCTCGTTGATCTTCGCGTGCGCGAAGGCGCGGCCGCGCAGGATCGCGTTCTTGATCGTGCGGTCCTTGCTGGAGCCGTGGCTGATCAGCGACACGCCGTTCACGCCCAGGAGCGGCGCGCCGCCGTACTCGTGGTAGTCGTACTTGGCGTACAGGCTCTTGATGACGCCCTCGAGGCGCAGCACCAGGTCGGGATCCGAGGCGAGCGTCTCGTGCGCGAGCGCCTTGAAGATGCCGCTGGAAAGGCCCTCCGCGAGCTTCAGCATGACGTTGCCCACGACGCCGTCCGTGATCACCACGTCGGCCTCGCCGTTGAACACGCCGCGGCCCTCGACGAAACCCGTGAAGTTCAGGTTCTCGAAGCGGCGCAGGTGGTCGCGCGCCTCGCGCATCAGGTCGGTGCCCTTCTGCTCTTCGCCGCCGACGTTCATCAGCGCGACGCGCGGGGTCTTGATCCCGAGGATCTCGCGCGCGTAGACGTCGCCCATCACGCCGTACTGCGCCAGGTGGCTTGGCTTCGGCTCGATGTTCGCGCCCACGTCGATCAGGACGATCGGTCCGCTGAAGGTGGGGACCGTGACGCAGATGCCCGGGCGGACCACGCCGGGCAGGCGGCGCATGAAGTACTGGCTGGCCGCGACGCACGCACCGGTGTTGCCGGCGCTGATCACGACGTCCAGCCTGTTCTGCGCCCGCGGCGACGCCATCTGGTTCATCACCACGATGGACGAGTTCTTCTTCGCCTTCATCGACTCCACCGGCGGGTCATCCATGCCGATGACCTCGGTCGTGCCGACGATCTCGATGCGTGGATGGCCCTTCAGGCCGCGCTCCTCGAGGGTCTCGAGGATCAGGCCTTCTTCGCCGAAGAGAACGAGCGTGTCAGCGTCCTCGAGGAACGGGACGGACTGCACGCAACCCTTCAGGATCTGGTCGGGGGCGTAATCGCCCCCCATCACATCGACGCCGATGCGCATGTGGTTTGGGCCCGTCCGTGCGCCCCAGGCTTACGCCTCGGGCTGGGTGACCTTGAGCTGGAGGCCCGGGCGGACGTATCCGCAGCTCGAGCACGCGCAGTGCGGGCGCTTGTTGGCGCCGCAGTTGGGGCAGCTGACGGTGTGCGCAGCCTTGATCGCGTGGTGGGCGCGACGGCGGCGAGTACGGCCGGGGGAGGAGCGGAATGCTGGAAGCATGAGAGGACCTCTTCTGGTGTCCGCACGCCGCGGCGCCGGTTGGAGCCGCTGAAGTGCAGGGGGGTCAAGGGTACCCGAACCCCGGCGAACACGCAAGGATCGCGCGTGATTGGTCGGTCATCGGAAGGGGATTCCGGTAATCTTGCGCCCCCATGCCCGCCAGCTTCCAGTTGTTCACCGATGGCGCCTGCTCCGGCAACCCCGGGCCGGGCGGTTGGGCCTTCATCCTGCGTGGCGACGGCATCCAGGAGCTTGCCGAGAGCGGCGCCGATGCCCTGACCACCAACAACAAGATGGAGATGCTGGCCGTGATCCGCGGTTTGGCACACGTGCCCGACGGTGCGTCGGT
Source organism: Phycisphaeraceae bacterium (assembly GCA_040382255.1). Lineage (GTDB taxonomy): Bacteria > Planctomycetota > Phycisphaerae > Phycisphaerales > SM1A02 > UBA966. Next base: position 4,421 of record JBEIFT010000008.1, on the reverse strand, counting down.
GCTGGTGACGACCGACAGCGAATACTGCGTGAAGGGCCTGAACGAGTGGATCGACGGCTGGAAGCGCCGCGGCTGGCGCAAGGCCGACAAGGGCCCGGTGGCGAACGTCGACCTGTGGAAGGCGCTTGATGCCGAGCGCCAGCGCGTGCAGCTGCGCGCCACGTGGATCCGGGGTCACAACTCCCACCCGGAGAACGAGCGCTGCGACCGCATGGCGGTGGCGGCGATCGACACGATGCGCCGCGGGGCCAGGGCCTCATAACCCCTGAAATCACGGGCCTTGCGTTTCCGGCCATTGGCCGGCGCGGTTGCGGGGGAGCGGGCTTTCGGCTATCGTCTTCCGCTTCCCCCATACGGGACCCAGACACCTATGCCCACGATCAACCAGCTCGTCCGCAAGCCCCGCCGTTCGCCGGCCGCCAAGTCCAAGGTCAAGGACCTGAACGCCTGCCCGCAGAAGCGCGGCGTGTGCCTCCAGGTCAAGACCGTCACCCCGAAGAAGCCGAACTCGGCGCTTCGCAAGGTGGCACGCGTGCGCCTGTCGAACGGCAAGGAAGTCACCGCCTACATCGGCGGAGAGGGCCACAACCTGCAGGAGCACTCGATCGTGCTCGTGCGCGGTGGCCGTGTGCGCGACCTGCCGGGCGTGCGCTACCACATCGTCCGCGGCACCCTGGACTGCCTGGGCGTCGAGGGCCGCAAGAAGGGCCGCTCGCAGTACGGCGTCAAGAAGAAGGCCGCCGCGGCCGCCAAGAAGAAGTAAGCACCTTCGCCGGACGGGAAGGTCCCGTCCGGCATCGCACCTGTCAGGCGAGTAATTCCGCCGCACCATCCACGGGCACCTGCCCGGCGGCGGAGTGAAGCAGACCGGCGAATGCCGGCATCGCCAAGGAGATCCCAATGCCGAAGAAGTTCACCGCCAGCGAATCGCAGCTCAAGCCCGACCCCCGCTACCAGGACAAGGTCGTCTCGAAGTTCATCAACTGCCTGATGCGCCAGGGCAACAAGGGCCCGGCGACCCGCGTCGTCTACCGCGCCTTCGACGAGATCCAGGCCCGCCTGGACAAGGAGAAGAGCGAGATGCTGCCGAAGACCGCGATCGAGCTGTTCCAGCGCGCCTGCGAGAACGTCCGCCCGTCCGTCGAGGTGCGCTCGAAGCGCGTCGGCGGCGCGAACTACCAGGTGCCGATGCAGCTGAACAAGCGCCGCCAGCAGAGCCTGACCTTCCGTTGGATCATCGAGGCAATCCGCGAGGAGCGCGGCCGTCCGATGCACCTGCGCCTGGCCAAGGAGCTCATGGACGCCGCCAAGGGCGAAGGCAAGGCCGTCACGACCCGCGAGAACACCCACCGCATGGCCGACGCCAACAAGGCGTTCGCGCACTTCGCGTGGTGATCGCCCCCGCGGCCTGACACGAATCCACCGGACGCCCCGCCACGCGCGGGGCGTCCGCGCTTTTGCGCCGGGGCAGAAAGTGTGCCTGCCACAGTAGTTCCATTTTCCACCGGCTTCGCGCGTCCGCGTTCCGAGCATGGCCGGAAAGTGGAACTACCGTGGCAGGCACACTTTCCGCTGCGCGTACCGTGTCGCCATGCGCTATCACCGCCAGCAGATCCTGCCCGGCATCGGCGCCGAGGGCCAGGCGCGCATCCGCGCCGGCCATGCACTGGTCGTGGGCTGCGGTGCGCTGGGCTGCGCGGCGATCGACCTGCTGGCGCGCGCCGGCGTGGGCACCCTGACGCTGGTCGACCGCGACGTGGTGGAGCTGACCAACCTGCAGCGCCAGTCGCTCTACACCGAGGCCGACGTGCGCGCGGGCGCGCCCAAGGCCGAGGCCGCGAAGCGACGCGTGGCGGCGGTGAACTCCGACGTGCGCGTGCACGCATGCGCCGAGCACCTGTGCGCCGAGAACGCGCCGGACCTGGCGCGCGGCGTGGACGTGATCGTCGACGGGCTGGACAACTACCGCACGCGGTACGTGCTGAACGACGTGGCGGTGCAGCGCGGCATCGCCTACGTGCACGCGGGTGCCGTGGGCACGCGCGGGACATCGATGCCCGTGCTGGCCGGCGTGGCCGCGCGCGCCGGCGTGGCGGCAGCCGATGCGCCGTGCCTGCGCTGCATGTTCCCCGACGTGCCGGCGCCGGGCGCGGGCGAGACGTGCGACACGGTGGGCGTGTTCGGGCCGACGGTGGCGGCGGTCGGCGCCCACGCGGCGGGCGAGGCGCTGAAGATCCTTGCCGGCGCGTGGGACGCGGTGGACCGTTCGCTGTGGTCGGTCGAGTGCTGGACGAACCGCACGGTGCGCGTGCCGCTGGCCGGTGCGGCGCGCGCGGACTGCCCGTGCTGCGGCGCGCGGAGGTTCGACTTCCTGGACGAGGGGACCGACGACCGCTGCACGGTGCTGTGCGGGCGCAACGCGGTGCAGGTGCTGCCGGGCGCGGCGGCGAGCGTCGACCTGGCGGCGGTGCGCGCGCGGCTTGGCGCGGTGGGCGCGTTCGAGGTGCGCGACGGCGTGCTGGCCGGTGCGCTGCCCGGCGAGCTGGAGCTGGCGTTGTTCGCGGATGGGCGTGCGATCATCCGCGGGACGACGGACGTGGTGGCGGCGCGGTCCGCGTACGACCGGTTCGTCGGGGCGTGATGAAATTGTGTCCGGGGTAGCCCCCGACCGATTTCCGGGGCGGGCAAGGCACTTGGTCGCGATGCGAGCGGAACCTGGCCGCCATGCGCGCGGACCGGAGGGGGCCTCAGTCGCTCAGACACTTCCCCGCCGGCGCAATGGCGCCGACGGGGACAACTCGCTTGATGAGGCCCCCTCCGGTCCGTGCTCGGCTCCGGGCGCCTACCGACATGTCGTCGTGCTGCAATGGCAGCACGACGATCGCCAAGGGAATGTCATGCGGTAACCGCGCCCCGCCCCTCACCTACACTGCGCCCCATGTCCTACGCCAACTACGTCCTCTCCGGCCTCAACCTCGGCCTCTCCTACGCCGACACGCTCACGAAGTCGATTCCCGCAGACAAGTTCGCCCACTTCCCCGGGAAGGACGTCGTCTGCCCCGCGTTCTACATGGCGCACCTGTCGATCTACCCGAAGCGCGCGCTCGGCATGCTTGGCCGCGCGGACCTGATCGTGCCCGATCCGGCTGGATGGGACGACCGCTTCAAGGCGGGCATCGAGGCGAAGCCCGAGCACGCGTACCCCTCGAAGGACGAGGTGATGGCGCACTTCAACGCGGGCTACCGCGCGGTGGCCAAGGCGCTGGAGACGGCGCCGGACTCGGTGTTCGCCGAGGAGAACCCCGCCGAGGGCCGCTTCAAGGAGATGTTCCCGCAGAAGGGCGGCGCGATCAACTTCCTGTGCATCGGGCACATGCAGATGCACCTGGGGCAGATCAGCACGTGGCGCCGCGTGATGGGGCTGGGGAGCGCGATGTGACCGGACGCCGCGCCCGGGGCGTGGCGGCGAGGTGGTGCGCGGCCTTCGCGGTCATCGTGATGGCGTGGTGTGCCGTGCCCGCGCGCGCGCAGTGGGCGCGCAACGGCGACGGCGACCTGCAGCGCTGGTCGCCGGTCGAGTTTGTCGCGGCGCTCGACCGCGCTGGCGTGGCACTCCCGCGCGACCGCATGCTGGATGCGTGGCAGGCGTACCTGGCCGACTGGATGGCGGCGGCGGACGGGCTGGTCCCGGACGCCGTCGCGGCGATGACGGGGCGCGACTGGAACTCGATGACCGAGACGGCCGAGGTGACGGCGAAGCGCGTGGCGCTCGAGCGCCGTGCCGCGTCCGAGCGCGTGCGCATCGAGCATGCGCTCGTCGAGCGCCTTGCGGCCGATGCGTCGCCCGCGGTGCGCGCGCGCCTGGACGCCGTGCTGCGTGACCGCCAGCTTGAGTGCGCGTTCGGCGATGCCGGCCTCGCGCTCGGCATGCCGGGGGGGCTGGAGACCGCGCCCGTGGAGGCGCTTGTCGCCAATGCGCTGCGCGCCGATCCCGCGGCGCGCGCCGCGGCGGACGCCGCGCTCGAGCCGACGCGTGCCGCACGGACGTCCGCCGCGAACCGCGTGGTGGCGGCACGTGCGGAAGGACTGGATGCGCACCGCCGTGCGCTCGAGGCCGCGGGCATGTCGGCGCTCACGAGCGAGTCGTTCCAGGACATCTTGGAGCGCGACTGCAGCAATCCGGTGGCCGATGCCGCGGATCCTTCCCAATCGCCATGCACGCCCGGAACCGAGGGTGACCGCATGATGGGCGCGATCAGTGCCGGGAACGCCACGGAATACGCCCCGCTTTCGAAGCCGCTTGCACAGCTCGCCGTGGAGCAGGTCAAGGCGATCCGCCTGGTGATGCAGGCCGTCCCCGGCCCTGCACGCGAACGGCTCGCACGCGAGCTGGCGCGCGGCGTGCCCGACATGGGCCAGCG
>JBEIFT010000007.1:0-29886 GCA_040382255.1 Phycisphaeraceae bacterium | reverse complement strand
GCCTGTGCCGCGCGCGGCGCCGACCCGCGCGACCGCGTGCTGGTGGCGTTCGGCGGCGCAGGCGGCCAGCACGCGTGCGGCGTGGCGGCAGCCCTGGGCATGCGCCGCGTACTGGTGCTGCCGAACGCAGGGTTCGTGAGCGGCGCGGGCGCGCACGGAACCACCCGCGGGCGCGTGGGCGTCGCGGCGTGCGAATCGCCCGCATCCGATCGCGATGCGGTGCGCGCCGCGATCGGACTGGCCGCGGCGCGAGCGTGCGACGCGCTGCGCACGGACGGAGCGTGCCGCCCTGTCGCGCGCGGGACCGAGCTCACCATGCGCGTGGCTGGCCAGGCCGGGACGCTGCCCGTGCAGCTCGCGCCCGGCGCCGCCTACGAGCCTGCGGACGCGGAACGCGCGTTCGCGGACGAGTTCGCCCGTGTCTTCGCCCGCCCCGCACCGACGGCGGTCCCGGTGGTCGAATCGGCGCTGGTGCACGCCGGCGACGCCGACGACGCGCCCGGCGAACTGCCCGACGGGGCGCCGGCTCGGCGCGCGTGGGTCGAGGGCGCCGAGCGCGGGGAATGGAGCGGGGAACGCCCCCTGCAGGGCCCCGCGGTGCTGACCGAACCGGGCGCGACCATCGTCGTCGACGCCGGGTGGAGCGCGCACGCGGCGCCCGGCGGTGCGGTCGGGCTCTCCGCCGCCGACGCCACGGCGCCCGAGCCCCTCTCACCCGAGGTCGCCGCGGCGCGCTTCACCGCGATCGCCGCGTGGATGGGCGCGTTGCTCGAGCGCTCGGCGCGCAGCGTCAACGTCAAGGACCGCCTGGATTTCTCGTGCGGCGTGCTGGATGCCGGGGGACGCCTGTGCGCCAACGCGCCGCACGTGCCGGTGCACCTGGGCGCGCTCGGCGCCTGCGTGCGCGCGGTGATGGCGGCGCTGCCTGACGCCGGTTCCGAAACGGTCCTGGTGAACCACCCCGCGTTCGGCGGGTCGCACCTGCCGGACATCACGGTGATCCGGGCCGTGCACGATGACGCCGGACACCGGATCGGCTTCGTCGCGGCGCGCGCCCATCATGCCGAGGTCGGTGGGATCCGCCCCGGATCCATGCCGCCCGATGCACGCACGCTGGCCGAGGAAGGCGTGGCCATCGCGCCCACCGTCATCACGTGCGCCGGGGCGATGGACGCCGCGTGCGTGCGCGCGATCTTTGCTGGCGGCGCCCACCCGAGCCGCGACCCCGACGCGAACGTGGACGACGTCCTGGCAGCGTGCGCATCGCTTGATGCCGGGGCAGCCGCGCTCCGCGACCTGGCGCGCGCCGCCGGCACGCCGATCCTGCGCGAGGCGATGCACCAGCTGCTCGCGCGCAGCGCGGCCCGCACGCGCGGCCTGCTGCCGTTGGTGCCGGTCACCGGACTCCACGCCGCGGACGCGCTGGACGACGGCACGCCGCTCCGCGTCGCGGTCACGCGCGCCGGCGATCGCCTGCGCATCGATTTCACCGGTTCGGGCGGCGTCCATCCCGGCACGCTGAACGCACCGGCCGCGGTGGTGCGGAGCGCGGTGCTCTACGTGCTCCGGCTCCTGGCCGGGCGTGCCGAACCGCTCGACGAACACGTCGCCCCGCTCAACGAGGGATTCCTCGACGTCGTCGACCTGGTGCTGCCGCCCGGGATCCTGAACCCGCCGTTCGTCGCCGACCCCGCGGCATGCCCGCCGGTCTCGTGCGGCAACACCGAGACGAGCCAGCGCGTGGTCGAACTGCTGCTGCGCGCCTTCCACGCCGCCGCGGGCAGCCAGGGCACGATGAACAACCTGGTGCTGGGGAACGCCGCGTTCAGCCTGTACGAGACGATCGGCGGCGGCGCCGGCGCCGCGCCGGGCGTTCCCGGCGCGTCCGCCGTGCACGTCCACATGACGAACACGCGCATCACCGACCCCGAGACGCTCGAGATGCGGATGCCCGTGCGGCTCGAGCGCCTGCGGGTGCGGGCAGGATCCGGCGGCGCGGGTGCGGCACGGGGCGGCGACGGCATCGAGCGGCGCCTGCGCCTGCTGTCCGCCGCGGAACTCTGCTTCACCGGCCAGCAGCGCCGAACGGGCGCGGCGGGGTTGGACGGCGGATGCCCGGGCGCGCCGGGCGAGCAGGCGATCCTGCGCGCCGACGGCCGCACCGAGCCGATTTCCGGCATCGCGCATGCTTGGCTGGCGCCGGGCGACGCGGTCGAGATCCGCACCCCGGGCGGTGGCGGCGCCGGCGCGCCGCGCGCCTGAGATCGGTCACTTCAGCTCGATGCGCTCGACGCAGTTCGCGAGTCCCGTGTCCTCGCTGATCTCGACGAAGACGCCGCAGATGCGCGCGTCGTCCTGGCCCATCTCGTAGTGGACGGGCAGCGCAGTGGTCATGTGGCGCACGACGGCCTCGGTCTGCCGTCCGATCACCGAGTCGTACGGCCCGCACATCCCCATGTCGGTGATGAACGCGGTGCCCTTGCGCAGGATGCGCGCGTCCGCCGTGGGCACGTGGGTGTGCGACCCGGCGACGAGCGCGGCGCGGCCATCGACCCACGCGGCCAGCGCGGCCTTCTCGCTGGTGGCCTCCATGTGCGCCTCGACGACCACGATGGGACGGCGCTCCGGGATCGCGGCGATGACCTCGTCGACCGCGGTGAACGGGTCGTTCGCGGGCAGTGGGAAGAACACCCGGCCGAGCACGGTCACCACGTAGATGTCGCGCGTGCGCCCGTTGGCTGCGGGGATCCGCGAGAAACGCTTGCCGGGCGAGCGCGCCGAGAGGTTCGCGGGGCGCGCCACCGGCTCCTCGGGACGCTCCAGGTACGGCACGATCTTCGGGTCGCGGTAGACATGGTCGCCCAAGGTCAGCGCGTCGATCCCCATGGCCCGGAACGCCTTGTAGAGCTCCGGGGTCAGGCCTGAGCCGTTCCGGGCGTTCTCGCCGTTGGCGACGACCACGTCCGGCGCCCAGCGCTCCCGCAGCGCCGGAAGGCACTTCTCCAGCACGGCGCGGCCCGGGGCGCCGTTGATATCGCCGAGGAATGCGAGCTTGACGGTGCGACCCATGCGCTACACTCTACGCGTTCCTGCCTCTCGGCACGGTGCACGCAACCTGGGGCCTCGACGACCCGGCGATCGGTCTTGACCGACGCGGTCCGGCCATCCACGTTGCCCCGGGCCCCGGAATCCCGAACCATGCAGACGACTTCGTTCAAGATCGGCGAGAAGGTCCGCCATTCCAAGCGCCCCGAATGGGGCACCGGCACGATCGCCAAGATCGAGGTGATCACCCGCGAGGGTCGCCCCGACCGCCGGATCTGGATCCGCTTCCCCAACGCCGGCGAGAAGACGGTGCTGGCCAGCATGGCCGAGCTGGAGCATGTCGACGGCGGCGACCAGCTTGGCGCCACGCCAACCCTGGCCGACCTTCACGCGCGATCGGACGGAGGCTGGCTGGGCGAGATCTCGAAGAAGAAGCCCGAGCACGTGATGACCGCGCTGCCCGATTCCGCGACCGACCCCTTCATCCCGATCCGCCGCCGCCTGCAGAACACGCTGGCGCTGTACCGCTTCGATGCCTCGTCGCGGCTGATCGAGTGGGCCGTCGCGCAGAGCGGCCTGAACGACCCGCTTGGGCACTTCAGCCGGCACGACCTGGAGGCGATGTTCGGACGCTGGAAGTTCGCGCTCGACGCCCACATGGGAAAGCTCCTGCAGGAAGCGCGCCGCGAACCCGGGTCGCTCGAGGAAGCCCAGAAGGGCGCGCCGCCGGCCGCGATCGCGGCAGTGAAGCGCATCAGCGCGTTCCGCTGAGCCGCGCCCCGGGCACGGCGCCGCCGATAGCATCCGGTCCCGCATGGCCAACGCGATCGACATCCCCGTCGCCCGGCGCCTGAAGAACGCCCAGAGGTACCGCGAGGTCATCGGCGTCCTGGCACGCTTCGGGTTCGCCAGCTTCGTGGCGCAGTCCGGCTTCGCCCCGCTCCGGAAGGCCAACCTGGACTGGCTCTACAGCCGCGACGGCACCGTGGACCTTTCGTCCGCGCCGTTCGAGGTGCGCCTGCGCAAGGCGATGGAAGAGCTGGGACCGACCTTCATCAAGATCGGCCAGATCCTCTCGACCCGCCGGGACCTGATCCCCGATTCGCTGGCGGACGAGTTCGCGCAGCTGCAGGCCGACTGCCCGAAGATCCCGTTCGACCGGGTTCGCGCCGCCCTGGACGAGCAGCTGAAGGGCCGAACCGATGAGCTGTTCCAGTGGATCGATCCCGAGCCGCTTGCCGCCGCATCGATGGCGCAGGTGCATGCGGCCATCTGGAAGGACGGAAGCGAGGTCGTCGTCAAGTTGCTGCGTCCGGACGCCGCCGACCAGATCGAGGCCGACATGGAGGCGCTGGCCTTCGTCGCGCGCCTGGCCGAGGACCGGCTGGCCAAGAGCGGCTTCAGCCCGACGGAGATCGTCGAGGAGTTCCGCGAGGAGCTCCGCCGCGAGACCAACCTGACCATCGAGGCCCGCAGCACCGACCGCATGCGCCGGTCGTTCGAAAACGACGCCGGCGTGTCGTTCCCCAAGGTGTTCTGGGAAGCGACCACCCCGGGCGTCCTGACGATCGAGCGCGTCAAGGGCCGCCTGCTGGCGCGCACCCCCTACTCCTCGATCCCGCTGGAGGTGCGCAAGCTGATCATCGCCAACGGCGCGCGCGCGGTCTTCCGCCAGTGCCTGGAGCTGGGCTTCTTCCACGCCGACCCGCACCCCGGCAACATCTTCATCCACGACGACGGCCGCATCACCTTCATCGACTGCGGCATGGTCGGCCGGATCGGTGCCGACGCCCGCCAGCGGATCGCGGAGCTCATCTTCGGCGTTGCCACCGGCGACGCGCGGCTGGTGATGCGCGCCGCCATGCGCATGGGCAACGTCGAGCCCGACACCATCGACGAGCGCGCCCTGCTGGACGACGTCCAGGAAGTGGTCGACCAGTTCATCGGCAAGCCGATCGGCGAGATCGACATCGCTGCGGTGCTGGACAAGTTCTACGAGATCCTGCGCGTCTACAAGGTCCGATGCCCGGCGGACATGGTCATGCTCATCAAGGCGATGGGGACGATCGAGGGCGTGGCGCGCGACCTGGACCCGGACTACGAGATCATCGAGGCCGCGAAGCCGTTCATCTACAAGCTGATCAACGACCGGTACTCGCCGAAGGCGCTGACCAAGCGCGTGGCGAACACGCTGTTCAGCTACGCCGAGCTGATCGACAGCCTTCCGAAGCAGATCAACGGCATCCTGCGAAAGGTCCGGCTTGGCGAGGCGAAGGTCAACTTCCATTTCGAGGGCATCGAGCGGTTCCGGATGTCGGTGGAGCACACCGCGACGACGGTGGCCTATGCGCTGCTCATCAGCGCACTGCTGGTGGCCAGCTCGATCCTGGTGCTGGCCGCGCGCGGCGAACCGGAATCGGCGATCGCCACGCTCGGCCTGGTCGGGTTCCTGCTGGCGGGCTTCCTCTCGATCGGACTGATCTGGGACATCTGGCGCACGCGCCGCGCAGTGAACCGCAGCGTCCGAGACGAGGAACGCTGGGATCGGCGCGACCAGCACGGGCCCGCGGGCCACTGAGCCGGACAACGGTGCAAAAGGAAGCGCGGGTCCGCGCCAGGCATCACCCCACGTGAATGCCCGACGCTGGACCCGCAGCTGTGCCCCCACGGACCCACCGAAAGTAGCCCGGAAACCGGGCCCGGCAAGGGAATGGCCGGGAAATCGGACCGCTTCGTGGCCCTTCCCCGGAGGCCGCGGCGCACCCCGGGAATGGCCGCAAGGCCGGAATGGACCCTGGAAATCGGGCGGATCCCGTTTCACTGCCAGCGTCGAGGCGGCACACTACAGGAATGCCGCACCCCCACCAGCGCACCCTCCGGGCCCTGTGCCTGCTCCCTGTCGTTGCATTCGCCGGCGCCGCCAGCGCCCAGTGGACCACGGATCCCGCGGCGCCGACCGTCCTGGCCTCCGGCACGAATGATCAGGTCCAGCCGAAGCTTGTCCGACTGGCCGACGGCGGCTTCTACATCAGCTGGCTGGACAACGCCGCGGGCGGATACGACCCCGTGGTGCAGCGGTACTCCGCCGGTGGCCTGGCCGCCTGGCCCGCCCCGGTGAAGGCCTACGACACGTCGTTCAGCAGCACCGAGGACTACGGCCTGACCGTCGACGCCGCCGGGAACGCCGTCCTCGTCAATCGTGACGATCGCTTCGGATCGCCGCTCAAGATCACCGCCCAGGCGATCGCACCGGACGGGTCGCTCCTGTGGGGCGCCAACGGCGTGCAGATGCCCACCACGGGCGACGTGTACTCGCCGAAGGCCGGTCGCGCGGGCGACGGTGCGGCGGTCGTCGGGTGGTCCGAGACGAACACCGGCAACCGCGCCAAGGTCCTGCGCCTGAACCCGAACGGCACGCCCGCGTGGGCGGCACCCTTCGTCATGGCCGACACGACCACCGGCAGCCTGACGACCTTCCTTTCGGACATCCAGCCCGGCGACGGCGACTCGGTCATCGCGAGCTGCGTGCGATACACGACGTTCACCGGCGCCAAGACGCTGCAGGCGCAGAAGCTGAACGGCGCAGGCGCACCGCAGTGGGGTACGTCGAACCTGGCGGTGTTCACGTCTGGTTCGCTGCAGTTCGGCAACTATCCGACGTTCGTCGCGGACGGCAACGGCGGCGCGGTGTTCAGCTGGTACACGTCCAGCCCGCTGCAGTGCCTGGTGCAGTGGGTGAGCAGCTCCGGCACGCGCTTGTTTGCCACCGGCGGCCTGACCGTGGCAACCGGCACCAGCGTCGAGCGCGTGAATCCCAGCGCCACGGTCGACCCCGTCAGCCGCCGGATCTACGTGAGCTGGGTGGAGCACATCCCCAACTCCAGCATCTACGGTGCGGGCGCGCAGGCGATCGATGGTTCCGGTGCGCGGCTGTGGGACCCGATCGCAGGCCTGGCCATCGCGCCCCAGGAAACCGTCTACCAGATGTGGCAGCCGCGGGCGTCGATGCTTGCGGGCAAGCCCGTCTTCACGTGGACGCGCACGACGTCCTTCGGGTCGGAGACCACGTTCGCGCAGACCTATTCGGATGCGGGCACGGCGCTCTGGCCGGCGCCCGTCGCGCTGACGGGCGTGACCAGCACCGGGCGCGGGCTCCTCGAGAACGGCGGCAACGCCGCCACGACCAACCTGCTGAACGTCTGGGAGACCGGCGCGATCGGCACCGTCGACATCGTCGGCTGCCGGCTGAACGCCGACGGCACGCTGGGGGTGGTCGCGGTGCCCGGCGACGTCAACGGCGACGGCAAGGTCAACGGCGCGGACCTGGGTGCCGTGCTCGGCGCGTTCGGGCCTGCCGCGCCCGGTGCTGCCGCCGACTTCGACCACAACGGCGTCGTGGACGGCGCGGACCTTGGGTTCGTGCTGGGCCGCTGGGCACCCTGACGGCACCGGTCCCTAGCGGCCGCCCGGCGTGGGACGGCTCGTGCGCACCGACCAGGCGCGCGCGAGCCGTTCGGCGCTGATGGGGACCGCGGTCCGCAGTTCCTGCGCGAACAGGCTGACGTGGTACTCCTCGACCAGGCGACGGAACGGCTCCAGGATGCCGGCGTCGCGGCCCTCGGAGGCAAGCTGTGCCTCGGCGCGGGCCAGCTGGTCCTCCCACTGCGCGATCAGCACCTGGTTGGCGCGGTCGCGCTCGAGTCCGGGCCCGGCAAGCCGCCGAAGCCGGACGCCGAGCGCATCGACATAGCGAACCAGCGCGGGAACATCGGACAGCGGGATGCGGGCGAGCGCTGCGGGGGAGGCCAGGCGTGCCAGCCGCGCGCGGATGTCGGCGATGGCCGGAGCCCACGCAGGCGGGGCCGGGTCGTCGAGCGAACGCAGCACGTCGGCGGCGTGCCCGTAGAGAAGTGCGGCGGACCGTACCGCCTGCACCACCGAGTCGCGCAGCGTGCGGTTGCCGGCGTCAAGCCGTGACTCGAATTCGGCGGGGGTCCGCACGACGGGTCGCCCGTCGACGAACGCGTGCCCGGCGGCGGCCAGCGCAAGCACCGAGACGAGCGCGGCGCGCCCGGCCCCGGTGGCGCCGATCCACGTCAGGACCAGCGGCTCGAGCTCCGGCATGTACTCCAGGTGGTGCGCGATGGCGTCCTCGCAGGCGATCGCGAACAATCGCCGCAGCCCGGCGCGCGTCAGGCGCTCGGCTTCCTCGGGCGAATCGGCCAGCGTCAGCGTGACGGCGTCGCCTGCATCGACGAACGCGGGGAACGCCACGATGCGCCGGGCGCCAACCATGTCCGAGACGCGCTCGGGCAGTCCGGGCACGTCGAAGGCACGGAGCCCCGTCCGACGCCAGCGATCGCCGAACGCATCGCCCAGCGACGCGAGCCGACGCTCCGAGAGGACCCCCTGCAGCTGCCGGCGCAGCGCGTCGACGTCGTTCCCGCGTGCAACCACGCGTCCGGCGTCGTCGACGACATCGACGTGCATGCAGAGGTGCGGCGGGAGCGCGGAGAGCTCGAAGTCGCCGGGCACGATCTCGGTGCCGGCAACGCGCGAGAGGTGGCGCGCCAGCTGCGGCAGGAGCGGCCCCTCGCCGAAGGCCAGCGCCTCGGCGGCCCCCTGCGCGACCTCCTTGACCGGGAAGAGCCGCGTGCGCAGTCGCTTCGGCAGCACCCGCACCAGGCCCTCGACCTTGTCGGGCAGCCGTCCGGGCACCAGCCACTCCAGCCGCTCCGCATCGACCATCGGCAGGTCGTCGACGTGCACCTCCAGGCGCACCCCGTCGACGCCGCTTCCAGGCTCGTGCACGTAGGCGAGCCGCGCGGAGGATTCCGGGCCCAGCGGCAGCTCGTCGGGGAAGCGCGCTGCCAGGTCCGGGTCGGGCGCGGACTGCAGCACGTCGGAGTCGCGCATGAAGAGGGCGCGCGGATCCTGCGACTCGGCGCGGCGGCGCCAGCGCTCGAACGACGGCAGGCTGTGGACCTCGGCCGGCACACGGGCGTCGAAGAACGCGTGGATCGCCGGGCCGCCGGCCAGCAGGCCCCGCTCGCGGCGCTTGGCTTCCATGGCCTCGACCCGCGCCAGCAGCTGGCGGTTGTGGCGCACGAACGGCGCGTCCAGGTCGCAGTCGCCCTCGACCAGTGCCGACTGGATGAAGATCGTGCGCGCCTCGGTGGGCGCTTCGGGACCGTACGGCACGCGACGGCGTGCGACGATCGGCAGCTCGCCGAACGAGACGCGCTCCCATGCGGCCACCTGGCCCGTGGCGCGCACCCAGTGCGGCTCGCTGCGCACGCGCTGCACCAGGTGCGGCGCGATGCGCTCCACCCAGTCGCCCTGCACGCGTGCCAGCATGCGGCCCCAGCGCTTCGTGGTCTCGACGATCTCGGTGGCCACCACCCACGTCGGGGTGCGGCGCGCGAGCGTGGATCCCGGGAAGATCGCGAAGCGCGCGCCCGACGCGGTGCGGTAGTCGCCGTCCTCCGTGCGCATGCCCAGCTGCGAGACGAAGCCCGCCAGCACGGCGCGATGGACGCGCACGAGGTCGCTCTCCTCGCCGAGCGGCGGCACCGCGAGCCGCAGCCGGTCCGCCAGCACGCCGCGCAGCTGGTCGACGAGGTCCGTCCACTCGCGCATGCGCTGGTGCGAGACGAAGTTGGCGCGCGACCACCGGCGGAGCGCCGAGGAGCCGAGCGCCGCCGACTCGGCCCGCCACCGCCGCCAGAGCCGGAGCATCGTGCCGAAGTCGCTCTCGGGGTCGCGGAATGCCGCGTGCGCGAAGTCGGCCTCGCCATGCTTCATCGGCGGGCGCTCGCGCGGGTCCTGGATCGAGAGCGCCGCCGCCAGCACCAGGCCCTCGGCCAGCACGTGCTCGTCGGCCGCGGCCATCAGCATCCGAGCCAGGCGCGGGTCCACGGGCAGCGCCGCCATGCGCGCGCCCAGCGGGGTCAGTGCGTGGCGCCGGTCCAGCGCGCCCAGCTCGACGAGCGTCTCGGTGCCCTCGGCCACCAGGCGCGGGCTGGGGGCGTCCAGGAACGGGAAGTCCGCCACCTCGCCCAGGCCGAGCGACTTCATCTGCAGGATCACGCTGGCCAGGTTGGTCCGCAGCAGCTCGGCCGACGTGAAGGCCTCGCGGGCCTGGTAGTCGGATTCGGCGTACATCCGGATGCAGATGCCGGGTCCGATGCGCCCGCAGCGGCCGCGGCGCTGGTCGGCCGAGGCACGCGAGACGGGTTCGACCGGGAGCCGCAGCACGCGCGTCCGCCCCGACCACCGCGCGATGCGCGCGACGCCGGTGTCGACGACGAAGCGGATGCCCGGCACGGTGACGGACGTCTCGGCGACGTTCGTCGCGAGCACGATGCGGCGCGCCTTCGACGGCTGGAACACGCGGTCCTGCTCGCCGGCGGGCAGGCGCGCGAAGAGCGGCAGGACCTCGCACCCGCGCGCGGCGGGCATGCGCGCCAGGGCATCCGCGGCGTCCAGGATGTCGCGTTCGCCGCCCAGGAAGGCCAGGATGTCGCCCGGGCCGGACTCCAGGCACTCGCCGATCCCGCGCAGCGCCGCATCGACGATGCCCTGCTCCGGCGCGTCGGCGGGCTCGGGGCGCCAGCGGGTCTCGATCGGATGCAGGCGCCCGCCCACGGCGACGATCGGCGCGCCGCCGAAGTGGGCCGAGAAGCGCTCGACGTCGATCGTCGCCGACGCGACGATCACCTTGAGGTCCGGGCGCCGCGGGAGCAGCCGCTTGAGGTACCCGAGCAGGAAGTCGACGTTCAGGCTCCGCTCGTGCGCCTCGTCGACGATGATCGTGTCCGACCGCAGGAGGAGCGGGTCGCGCTCGATCTCGGCCAGCAGCACGCCGTCCGTGACGACGCGGACAAGCGACCGCGCGCCGGTGCGGTCGTCGAAGCGCACCTTGAAGCCGACGACGTCCCCGAGCGGGGTGCCCAGCTCGGTGGCGATCCGGGCCGCGACGCTGCGGGCCGCGATGCGGCGCGGCTGCGTGAGGGTGATCGCACCGTCGACGCCGCGCCCCGCCTCCAGGCAGATCTTGGGAAGCTGGGTCGTCTTGCCGGAGCCGGTATCGCCCGAGACGATCACGACCTGGCTGCGGGCCAGCGCCGCGGCGATCTCGGCACGCGCCTGGGCGACCGGCAGGTCCTCGGGGTACGTGACCGCGGGCACGGCCTGGGCCCGGGACGCCCGGCGCGCGGCGCTGCGCTGCAGTTCGGCCTCGAGGGCGCCCAGCGCGGCTTCCACGGGCCGACCGGCCCCCAGCGCCCGCCGCACGCCGTGCAGGCGGCGCCGGAACAGCGACCGGTCGGGGCCAAGGCACCCGTCCACCAGTTCCTCGAGGCGTCGGATCCGATCGGTCACGGCGGGCGGATTCTAGGTCGGCCTGTATCCTTGTCCGGCTCGGGCGCTTAGCTCAGTGGCAAGAGCGCTGCTTTTACACAGCAGTGGTCACTGGTTCGAATCCAGTAGCGCCCACTGGCACGCCCGACCACCGGCCCCCTGCCCGCGATGAACGCCCCCCACCCCACTGCCCTCATCCGCCGCCTCCGCGCCGCCCTGGCCGGCCTGGCCGCCGCCGCCTTCCTGGGCGCCTGCGGCGAGATGATGATCGAGCGCCAGACCGACGGCATCCAGAAGGCGCGCGTGGACCGCGAGGCCGTCAAGACGGTGCAGGTGGACGTCGACCCGATCATGCGCGGCACGGTCGCCGCCGACACGGGGCTCGTCGGGTTCGATCCGGTGGTCGTGCGCGGCTACGGCATCGTCGTGGGACTGCGCGGGACGGGCAGCCGCCAGATGCCGGCCGACGTCCGGGCGTTCCTAATCCAGGAACTGGCGAAGCGCGGCTTCGGCAGCGGCAATCCCGGCGCGCCGCCGATGTCGCCGCAGCAGCTCCTGAACAGCATGGACACGGCGGTCGTCGTGGTCGAGGGCGTGATCCCGCCCGGCGCCCCGAAGGAATCGACGTTCGACGTGCGCGTGTACGCGGCCCCCGGCACATCCAGCAGCAGCCTGGAGGGTGGGCACCTGCTGGTGGCCGACCTCCGCCCCGGCCTGCTGTTCACCGGCAGCCGGCAGCCCTTCCCGCTGGCCGAGGCCGCGGGGCCGATCGTCATCAACCCGTTCGCGGAGCCCAACTCGCTGCAGAAGGACTCGATCAACCGCACGACCGGCCGCGTGCTGGACGGCGGCAAGATGAAGAAGGACCTGCCGCTCAAGCTGCGCCTGTACACGCCCAGCCACTCGCGCGCCGAGACCATCCAGAATTCGCTGAATTCGCTGTTCCCCCGCGAGCCACGCCAGCGCGACGAGACCGCGCACGGCCGCACCGGCGACACGATCGACCTGACGATCCCGCCCAGCTACTGGAAGCGCACGACGGAGTTCGCCGAGCTGATCCGCCACGCGCCGATGAACATCGAGAACCCCGAGCAGACCGCGATGGCGATCCGCCGCGCGCTGCTTGCGAACCCCGGCGCGGCCGGCGCCGCGAGCTGGCGCTGGCAGGCGCTGGGCAAGAAGTCGCTCTCGATGATCGAGGACCTGTACAACTACCCCGAGGAGCAGCCGCGCTTCGCCGCGCTGGACGCAGGCTCCAAGCTGGACGACATGCTGGCGGTGCCGCACCTCCTGGACATGGCACGCACCAGCCCCTCGATCGTGAACCGGACGCAGTCGATCAAGCTGCTGGGCCGCATGGGCACCAACGCCGAGATCGACCTTGGCCTGCGTGAGCTGCTGGACGACGCCGACGTGGACGTCCGCCTGGCGGCGTTCGAGGCGATGGACAAGCGCGGCGACATCGGCATCACCTCGATCGAGATCGGGCGCAAGTTCACGCTGCTGATCTGCCCCTCGAAGTACCCGATGATCTACGTCACCCAGAGCGGCAGGCCGCGGATCGTCGTGTTCGACGAGGCCCTGCAGGTGAAGCGCCCGATGACCCTGGTCACGTGGGAACGCCGGATGATCATGAAGGCGGACGAGGGCGACGACCTGCTCCAGGTCTTCTACCGGGAGCGCCCCGAGGTCGCGGCGATCATCGACCGGGTCAAGCCCGGGCTGCTGGAGTTCATCTCGTTCCTGGGCCGCAAGCCCACGTCCCAGCGCCCGGAGGTGGGCCTGAACCTGTCCTACAGCGAGACGATCAGCCTGCTGCACGAGCTGTGGCGGCAGAAGTACCTGGTCTGCGACTTCCGGGCGGAGCAGGACCGGGTGCTGAGCGACATCCTGCAGACCGACAAGCCGGACAAGGAACGCCGCCCCGAATTCGACACCGACGAGTCCGACCCGGCCCTCCAGGGGGCCAGCTCGGGTGCCCTGCTTTCGGGCCAGAAGTCCGATCTGGACTCCGCCAGCGTGGGGTCGGGACTTGATGCGACGAAGCAGAGGAAGGATACTGTCCCACGGTGACGGCCCCCTGACGGGGCTGTCGCCGGCACGGGTGCGCGAAGCAGCGCGGCGCACCTGATCACAGCGTCCCAGGAAGGGACGCGACGCGCGACAGGAGGTCTTGCCTTGCGCCTATCCCGTCTCATCCTCAGTGGCTTCAAGAGCTTTGCCGACGCCACCGAGTTCCGGTTCGACACGCCGATCATCGGCGTGGTCGGCCCCAACGGCTGCGGCAAGTCGAACGTCGTCGACGCGATCAAGTGGGTCCTGGGCGAGCGCAGCGCGAAGAGCCTTCGCGGCGGCGCCATGCTGGACGTCATTTTCGCCGGCAGCGCCGCGCGCAAGCCGTGCGGCATGGCCAGCGTCACGCTGGTCTTCGACAACCCCGTCCTGAGCGCGGAGCAGCAGCTGCGCACGGCGGCCCCCGCCGTGCTGGACGCCGAGGTCGACCCGGTCCACGAGCAGGTGGACGAGGACGGCGCCGACCTGGGCGCCGCCGTCAACCGCCACGCGGTGCTGCACCGCGGGCTGCCGGTGGACACCGACGAGGTCGAGGTGACCCGACGCCTGTACGCCGACGGCCGCAGCGAGTACCTGATCAACGGCCGCAAGGTCCGCCTGCGCGACATCAAGGAGCTCTTCATGGACACCGGCATCGGCAACGATGCCTACTCCATCATCGAGCAGGGCAAGGTCGATGCGATGCTGCGCGCCGCCCCGATGGAGCGCCGCAACATCCTGGAGGAGGCCGCCGGCGTGGCCAAGTTCCGCGCCCGCAAGGCCGAGGCGCAGCGCAAGCTCGAAGGCGCCGAGAAGAACCTGGTGCTGGTCCGCGAGCAGCTGGCGACCACCGAGCGCCGTCTGCGCATCGTGAAGGGACAGGCCGAGAAAGCACGTCGTTTCCAGCTGCTGGAGGTGCGCCGCCGCGAGCTGCGCACCGCGCTGGCGTTCGACGCCTACCACGAGCAGCGCGAGCGCCTGACGGGCCTGACCAGCGAGCTGGCCATCCTGGACGCGAACCGCCGCGAGCTGGCCGAGGCCCTTGCCGTGCTGGAGGACCGCCGCAACGTCGCCGAGGGCGAGCGCCAGCGCGCCCAGGACACGCAGCGCGCGCTGGAGCAGCGGCGCATCGAGGCGATCGGCCTGGAGAAGCAGGCCCAGCAGCGGATCGAGTTCGCCGACCGCTCGCACACGGAGCTGCGCGAGTCGGCGCAGCACGACGACGCGCGCCTGGCGGAACTGGACGCACGCATCGCGGAGCTCACCGGACAGATCGAGGACACGGGCGACCGCGTGGCCGCCGCCGCCGAGGCCGCCAACGAGGCCGAACAGGCCGCGCTGGCCGCCAGCGGCAACCGAGCCAAGACCGCCGAGGCCGCGCAGCAGGCCAGAAGCGCGGCCGACCGGCTGCGCGAGCAGGTGGCGCAGGCGGACCGCGAGATCGCGCGCGCCGCGGCCCACTCGGGCGCGATCGACGAGCGCGAGCGCCAGCTGGCCGACCAGTCGACGCGGCTCGACCGCCGCCGGCAGCCGTTCGCGTTCGAGATGGACGCGCAGCGCGCGCAGAAGAACCACCAGGTGGTGCGCCGCCTCGTCGCGGTCGACGAGGCACAGCGCCTGGAGGCCGACGTGCACCTGCACCTGGCCACGGCCGCCAGCCTGGGCGACCGGCACGCGTCGCTCGCGCGTCGCCTCTCCGAACTGCGCGACGAGCGCACCTCGCTCGAGAGCCGTCGCCAGCTGCTCGAGGAGATGCAGCGCGCCCGCGAGGGCGTCGACGAGGCCGTGCGCACCGTCCTGGGCGACCGGGTCCGGTTCCCGGCGGTCGTCGGTCTGCTGGGCGACTTCGTCGAGACCGACCTGGCCGACGCCGGGGTGGTCGAGGCTGCCCTGGGGCGCGACCTTGAGCTGCTGGTGGTGGATGCCGGCGCGCACGTCGTGGACCTGGCGCACGCCTGCGCCGGGGTCGACGGCCGCGTGACCCTCGCCCCCGCCGACCTGGACGCCACGGCGCCCAGCACCCGGGCCGCGGCCGAGGGCCTGGCCCCGATCGCCACGGTCCTGCGCGTCCGCGAGGGCGCCGGGCGCCTGGTCGACCGGCTGGTCGCGGACACCTGGATCGCGCCCGACCTGTCAGCGGCCCTTGCCGCGGCGGCCGGCACGCACGCCGGTGCACGCATCGTCACCCGCGCCGGCGAGGTCGTCGACGGCCTTGGCCGCGTCACCGTGGGCCGCCCCACCGGCGCCGCCGCCGGCGAAGGCACCCTGGCCCGCCGCGCCGAGCACGTCCAGCTGGGCGAGCGCCTGCGGGTCCTGACCGTCGAGATGGAACTGGTCGAGGGCGAGTCGGCCTCGCTGCTGGCGCAGGGCGACGAGGCCCGCCGCCGTCACCAAGACGTCGAACGCCGCCTCTCCGAGGTCCGGCGCACGATCGTCGACGCCGAGTACCAGCGCGACCGCTGCGAGCAGATGATCCAGCGCGTCGAGCACGACCAGGCCGCCCTGGCCGTCGAGGCCGAGGACCTGACCCGGCGCGTGCGTGCGCTGGACGCCGAGCGTGCCGAGATCGACGAGAAGCTGGGCCGCGCCCGCGCCACCCTCGAGGCCCTGCAGGGCCGCCTGGCGGTGGCCGAGGCCGATGCCGTCAAGAGCGCCGCCAAGGCCGAGGCGGCCGCCGACGCCGTGGCGACCGCCCGGATCCGCTCCAGCGAGCTGGGCGCCGCCCTGGACGCCCTGCGCCGCGAGCGCCGGGGTGCCGAGCTGGCCCGTGACGAGCAGCAGCGCCAGCGCGTGCAGCTGGCGGACCAGGCCGATCGGCGCAAGCAGCAGATCGAGCGGTACGAGGCCACCGTCGCCGAGGGCCGCGAAGCCATGGCCGCCGCGCAGGCGACCATCGCCGGGCTGGCGGGCGAGCTCGAATCCGCGGGCACCGCGGTCGACGCCGCCCAGAAGTCCGTCGAGGAGGCATCCGGCGGGCTGCACCTGGCCCGCGAGCAGGCCAAGCTCCTGGACCGCAACTGGATGAGCGTCGAGACCAGCCGCCGCGAGGTCGAGGTCAAGCGCGAGGGGCTCGAGGAGTCCACGATGCAGGAACTCGAGCTGGACCTGGCGGCGGGCTACGCCGACCACGCGACGGCCCGTGGCGCCGAGGGCTTCGTCGCCATCGACCGCGCGACGTCCGAGCGCGAGGTCACCGAGCTCCGCGACGAGATCCGCCGCCTGGGCAACGTCAACCTCGACGCGATCGACGAGGAAGGCCAGCTGGAGCAGCGGAACGAGGAGCTGGTCCGCCAGGTGGGCGACATCGACGCCGCCACCACGCAGCTCGGCGAGCTCATCCTGCAGCTCGACGCCGTCAGCCGCGTGCGCTTCGAACAGACGTTCAACACCGTCCGCGAGAACTTCGCCGGCAACGGCGGCATGTTCCGGCGCCTCTTCGGCGGCGGCAGCGCGGACCTGTTCCTGCTGCCCGACGAGGAGACCGGCGAGACCGACATCCTGGAGTCCGGCGTCGAGATCCGCGCCAAGCCGCCCGGAAAGGAGCCGCGCGTCATCAGCCAGCTCTCGGGCGGCGAGAAGACGATGACCGCCGTCGCGCTCCTGATGAGCATCTTCAAGAGCAAGCCCAGCCCGTTCTGCGTGCTGGACGAGGTCGACGCGGCCCTGGACGAGGCCAACGTCGAGCGCTTCTGCAACGTGCTCCACGAGTTCCTGGACAAGAGCCACTTCATCGTCATCACGCACCACAAGCGGACGATGCAGGCCTGCGACCAGCTCTACGGCATCACCATGCCGCAGCGCGGCGTGAGCAAGCGCGTCAGCGTGCGCTTCGAGCAGGTCGGCAAGGACGGGGCGATCGCGAAGGAGGCCGTCGAGGCCGCCGAGCACGACGACTCGTCGAAGCCCAGCACGGCGCTCGCCGGGGCCTGGGACCGGAACTGACGGGTGCCCGCCCACGGGCGGAACGATCCCTGCAACAACGAAACGGCCGCCCGGAATTCACCGGGCGGCCGTTTCAGTTGATGTGGGAAGGAACCCGGGATCAGCCCCAGTTGCCGAGGAGCAGGCTGAGGTCGGCGCCGTTGGTCGTGCCGTTGCCGTCAAGGTCCGCAACCCCGGGCGCACCCCACGAAGCGAGCAGGATGCTGAGGTCGGCGCCATCAACGACGCCGTTGCCGTTCAGGTCGCCGACACGACCGGCGGTCACCGACATCGAGAGCGTGTAGAGCTGCGACACGCCGGCGGCCGAGGCGGACGAGATGCGGACATACCACGTCCCGGTCCCGGTCAGCGGCAGATCGACGACGGACTCTGCGCTCCCCGCGGCATTGGCGTTCCGCGAGATCACCGGCGTCGAGAGGTTCGTGCCGGCATACACCTGCAGCACCAGGTCCTGGGCGGCGAGCGAGTTCAGCGTGGTGCCGGTGTTGCAGGCCGTCGTCTGCGGGCCAGCCTGGTAGGCCGTGAATCCCACCGGGGTCACGGTCACCGTGATCTTGTTGCCGACCGTCGCCGGGAACGAGTACCAGTCGAGGTCGGAGAAGTCGTCGATGGATGCGTTGTACAGGTTGGTCGTGCCGGTTCCGGCGAGACCGGTCGTCGCGCTGCCCGAAGCGTCGTTCGGCTCGAAGTTGTCGCCGTATTGGCGCTGCCCTGCGCGGATGTCGTCGTGCTGCGGGCCATCGAAGTTCGTGCTGATGAACGGCTCCATCAGCTTGGTCTGCGCCGTCGGGCAGACGTGCAGCAGTCCCATGCCGTGGCCGTGCTCGTGGGCGATGATGTTGCGGAAGTAACGGTTGTTGTTGGCCGCGGTCCAGGCGCCGACCTCGTTCGACCGCGTGTTGATCACCATGTCCCCGCTCTGCGGGAAGAAGTTGTAGGCAAGCGTGCCCGCACCGGCGGTGCCGAGCGATCGCCCGACGATGCGCACGTCGCCGCGGGTGGCTCCGCCCGCGCTCCCCCACGCGGCGTTGTCGTCGGTCACCTCGACATATGCGATGCCGGTGAGGTCGCTCCAGCGCTGGAAGACCTGCCGCAGCAGGTTCTTGCCGGCCTCGACCGAGCCGAACTTCGTCGTGAACGTCGCGTTCAGGTTGTTGGCGGCGGCACCGATGCCGAGACCGAGCTCGTCCGGGACCGACAGCCCGTCCGCCGGCATCGACCAGCGGATGGTCACCGGCGTGCCTTGCGAGAAGCTGCCGTTGAGGCTCCAACGGGTGGTCAACTCATAGGCACTGCCGTCGGCGCCATTCTCGGCGTACCACTTGGCGATCAACTTGTCGCTGATCTCCTGGACGCGCGTCGCCGGGGTGTCGGGGGTGAAACAGAGCGAAAGCGGCACGCCGGGCAGTTCGCCGACGCAGCGAGGCTCAAGACCGATCGCCATGCGGGCGGACGCCGGCACGGCCTCTGGCCGTACGCCGATGGCAGCGGTGACGCAACCAAGGAAGGCGAGGAGCGAAAGTCCGGCCGTGCCGGCAGTCCGGGCGATTGCAAGGTGCTGCATCCGTGTCTCCGATTGTCGGGTCGGCCGCACCCACCATGGGGGCGGTCCGCAAACAATACGCACCGTTCCCCCCAACACTCCACGCAATTCAATGGAAATCGGCCCCGCGCGAACGCGGGGCCGACTGGAACGACATGGGGGCTGGGCGGGACGGCCGGGAGGCCCGACCGAGAACCGATCAGCGCTTCGCCGGGATCGTGAGCTTCATGCCGGGCTGCAGGTTCCCGGCATCGCCCTTCAGCTGGGACTTGTTGGCCTCCAGGATGCGCTTCCAGTCAGCATCCGAACCGAAGAACTTGCGGCTGATCGCGATCAGCGTGTCGCCCTTCTGGACGGTGTAGGTGTTGGCGCCGGCCGGGGCCTCGCTGCCCGCGGGGGCGGCGGGCTTGGCCGCGATCTCGCTGCCGGCCGAGCCGCCGGCGGGGAGCTTGATCGTCTGGCCGACCTTGAGGGCCTTCGGGTTGAGTCCGGGGTTCAGGTCGACGATCGACTTCCACTTCTGGCCGTCGCCCAGCTTGGTGCGGGCGATGCCCTCCAGCGTGTCGCCCTTCTGGACGACGTAGTCGGCGCCGGCCGCGGGCGCGGGCGCCGGGGGCGGGGCCAGGGTGACCGGGGTCGTGCTCGCGGTGCCGGTGCCCGTGGGTGTCACTCCGCCCGCGGTGCCGCTGGTCCCGTTTGCCGCGACGACGGTTCCGGTGGCCACACCGGCCGTGCCGGCGCTGCCGCCGACGGTGGTCGTGGCGGCACCCGCGGTGCCGGTCGACATCCCGGTGGTGCCGGTGCCGTTGCCGGCCGTTCCGAACGCGGCGTCGGGCGGGATCGCGGCGCCGGTCTCACTGGGCTTGATCTCGCCCAGCTCACCGGGGTTCGGGATCACGGCGATCGAACCGTCGGCGGCGAGCGGATCTTGGACCGACGCATCCTTCTTCGCCGGCGTCATGAAGGCGAAGTACAGGCCGATGGCGGCGACGGCCACCACGACGATCACGGCGGTCAGGCGGGCTCCGTTGGACATTGCGCAGATCTCCTTATCCCGCGCGGCACATCAGGCCGTCGCGAGGCGCTTGGTGGTGGTCTCCGAGGCAGGACCACCGGCCTGCTCCGGCGATCCTTCGCCGGGGACGTACACGAGGGTTGCGGCGATGCCGATGGACGAGAACGTACCGGCGATCAGGCCGACCAGGAAGGTGTAGGCGAACGGCTCCATGCTGGGGCCGCCGACCAGGTACAGGACCACGGGGGTCAGGGCCGTGCAGCCGCCCGTCAGCAGGGTGCGGCTGAACGTCTGGTTGATCGAGTCGTTGACGATCTTCCGCGTGGCGTGCGGCAGCTTGCCGCGGTTCTCGCGGATGCGGTCCAGGATGACGATCGTGTCGTTGATCGAGTAACCGATCACGATCAGCAGGCCGGAGACGACGTTGAGGTCGATCCGGAAGTCCTGGATGCGCAGCGCGTGGCCGAGCGAGGTCTCGCCCAGCCAGCGGCTCATCGCCAGCAGGCCAAGGCAGACGGCGACGTTGAACACGACGCCGACGACCGTGGCCACCGAGTAGAGCAGCGAACCGAAGCGCACCCAGATGTAGACCAGCATGCCGATGAACGAGATGATCACCGCCATCGCGGCCTGGCTGGCCAGGTCGCGGGCCACGGCGCCCGAGATGCTGGAGACCTGTTCCAGCGTCGCCTGCTGGCTGAGCGCGCCCGAGACGAGCTTCCACTCGGCGTCGGCGAAGTTCTTCTCCCACGCCGCGTCGGCCAGCTTGCGGCCGGCAAGGTCGGGGTCGGAGACGACCACCGCGATCGCGCTGAACGTGCCGTTCCCGGCGGCGTCCAGACCGACCACGTCGACCGTGCGGCCCGCGATCTCGGAATAGTCCGGCTGGCTGCGCAGGCGGCGAATGCGCTCCGCGGCGTCCGCCGGCGCCAGCGGCGGGTCAATGGACTTCACGACGATCGCGACGCCGCCGATGGCCTCGTCGCACGGGACGTCGAGACCGGAGCGGCCGAGCACCTCGCCCAGGTTCGGGCGGTCGATGCGGAGCGCGCGGCCGGCGCCGGTGGCCTCGCCCAGGCCTGCGAAGCGCACCGGGCGACGGATGTCCATG
Organism: Phycisphaeraceae bacterium; assembly: GCA_040382255.1. Taxonomy (GTDB): domain Bacteria; phylum Planctomycetota; class Phycisphaerae; order Phycisphaerales; family SM1A02; genus UBA966. Next base: position 8,817 of record JBEIFT010000007.1, on the reverse strand, counting down.
TCGTCCTTGAACGCCTCGACGACCGCCGCGACCATCTTGCCCGCCACCTGCGATTCGTCGGTGACGTTCGCGGGATTGGGGACCTTGATCTGGAAGGCGGTGCTCTCGGCGTTCGCGTTGGACTCGCCGACGGTCAGCGCGGTGGCGTTGCGGAACTCCGAGAGGATCGGGTCCGAGGCGTTCGCGTTGCCGATGGCGCGCAGGCGCTCCTCGACGATCGGGCGGGCCAGCATCAGCCGGCCGTCCGAGGCGCCCTCGCCGGCCTTCGCCGGACGTGTGGACATCGTCATCGTGGTGCCGCCGCGGAACTCGGTCTCGAAGACGTCGGTGCCGCGGGTCAGCGTGGCGGCGACGCAGATCACGCCGAACACCAGGCTCGCCGCCCAGAAGACGTGCCGGTAGCGCAGCCAGTCGATGCTGGGGCGCAGTGCGCGCGAGATCGCCGGAACCACGATGGGCAGCATCGCGATCGAGCGCGCACCGGTGCCGTGCGCGTACAGGCGCAGCAGCACCTGGGTGACGATCAGGCCCGCGGCCAGCGTGCTGAACACGCCGATGCCCATGACCAGCGCGAAGCCCTTCACCTCGGTGCCGGCGACCCAGTACAGGACGACGACGACGATGAGGTGCGTGACGTTTCCGTCGATGATCGCGGTCCGGGCACGGCTCATGGCCGTCTCGATGGCATCGACCAGCCCCTGTTTCGCGTCGGTGAGCTCCTCGCGCAGGCGCTCGTAGATGAGCACGTTCGAGTCGACGGCGATGCCCAGGTTGAGCGCGATGCCGGCCAGGCCGGGCAGCGTGAAGCTGGCATCCACCAGGCTCATCGCGAAGAAGATCATCAGCGCGTTGACCAGCAGGCTGATGTCGGCGATCAGGCCGGGCAGGAAGTAGTAGAGGATCATCACCGCGAAGGTGACGGGCACCGAGATCAGCACGCTGTCGAGGCCGCGCTGCAGGTTGTCCTTGCCCATCGCCGGGCCCAGGACGTTCACGGAGACCGGCTCCGGCGAGAGGCGCGCGCCCAGCGAGCCCGACGCCAGCACGCGGACCAGGTAGTCGATCTGCTTGTCGTCGAAGTTGCCGGTGATCTGGCCGCTGTCGGAGATCTTCGACTGGAGGTTCGGCGCGGTGTAGACCTGGTTGTCCAGGACGATCGCCATCGGCTGGCCGATGTTGCCGCCCGTCAGGCGGCCCATGGCGTTGCCGCCGGCGTCATCCAGCTGGAAGCTGACGGCGGGACGGCCCAGCTGGTCGACCGAACGGCCGACCGACTTGACCGACCATTCCTTGCCGCCCGACTCGTGGACGAGGCTGCGGTCCGCGGTGGTCCAGAGCAGCAGGTAGACCTGCTTGTCCGGGCCGGTGCCCGCGACGAGCTGGCGCCGCTGCGCGAAGTAGCCGGCGGGGTTCGCCTGCAGGGCCTCGAGCTCCTGGGGGGTGTCGTACCACTCGGTCAGCTCGTTGATGCGGAACCAGCGGGCCATCGGGCTCTCGGCCGCCATCGGGCCGCCCTCGGACAGCTGCTTGCGCATCTCTTCGACGTTGACGCCCGCCGAATTCTGCGTGGTGGCCGCGATGCGGAAGTCCAGCACGCCCGCGCCCTTGAGCAGGCGCTTCAGGTCCTCGGGGTCGTCCAGCGCGGTGCGCATGACGCTGTACGCGTCGTACGTGGCGACCGCGGCGTCGATCTCGGCGGCGCAGGACGGGAACTCGGCCTTGACGGCCTTCAGCTCGACGTCGCGCTCGGGCTCGGCGCCCTGCTTGCCCGGCTTCGTGGGCAGCGCGACGATGCGCGCGAAGCGGCTGGCGGTCAGCGCCCCGGTGCGGACGGCGGCGCGCGCCTTCTCCAGCGCGATGTCGCACTCCGCGGACTTCGCGGCCAGCGGGTCGAGCTCGGCGGGCGCCTTGTTGGCGGCCTGGGCGGCGTCGAAGGCGGCCTTGGCCTCCTTCGAGGCAGCCCACGCCTTCTGCAGCTGCTCGAGCGACACGCGCCGGGCGGCGTCGCCCGCGGCCAGCTCGGCGGCGGTGCCGGCGGCCAGCGCGGTGTCCAGCTCGCGCGGGGTCAGGTGCGCCTTCTTGAGGAGCGCGTCGACCGACTCGCGGTACTTCTTCTGCAGCTCGCGGACCTCCTGGCTCGGGAGCGGCATGACGATCTCGATGCGGTCCTCGCCCTGCGGGGTCATCGTCAGGTCGAGCACGCCCTGCGGGTTCACGCGGTTCTTCAGGACCTTGATCGTCTGCGAGAGGATCTCGGCCTTGTTCGCGCCGGGGGGCGTGTTCACCGAGTAGATCAGGCTGACGCCGCCGCGGAGGTCGCGGCCCAGCTTGATCTTCTGCTCGGGCGGCAGGATCGCCAGCACCATGAGTGCGCACGTGCCGGCAATGACCAGCGTGTCGATGACGGCGCGCTTGAGCGGCGCGAACGACTTGCGCACGGCGAAGACGTAACCCGCCAGGAGGAGCGGGAGGATGAGCGTGTAGAAGAGGAGGTGCATCGAGTGCCTGTGTGGGGAACGTGAAGGGTCGTCGGCGGACGGACGCGCGTGCGGCTGGCGATCAGCCCTCGCCGGCGGCGGAGCGGACGACCTGCGAGACGGCGGACTTGGTGAAGGTGATGCGGGTGTTCGAGGTCTCGTCGACCTTCAGGATGACCTCGTCGTCCTTCACCTCGACCACGCTGCCGATCACGCCGCCGATGGTGACGACGCGGTCGTGCTTCTTGATGCCGCCCAGCAGCTCGTCGCGCTTCTTGCGCTCGCGGCGGGCGTTGACGATCTGGAAGACGATCATCGCGCCCGCGACCAGCATCATCACGATCAGGAACGCGCTGCCGGAGGCCGGCGCCGGTGCACCACCCGCAGGAGCGGCGGCGCCGCTGGCGGCGGTCCCGGTCGCGGCGGGCGCGGCCTGGGCGCCCGGAAGCGGCGGCGCATCGGCGGTCTGGGCGAGCAGCAGGTACGGCAGGGTCGTCAGGGTCATGAACGGGTCTCGGGCAATGGTTCTGGGCCGCGCGCGATGCACGGCCACGAGTCAAGCAGGCCGGCCCACGCACCCTCGCGGATGGCGGACCGAATGTCCATCATAAGCCGCTGGAAGTGCCTGATGTTATGGACACTCACCAAAGTTGGCCCCAACATCTCGTCGGCCATGAAGAGGTGCCGGAGGTACCCCCGGCTGAAGCCGCCGGCACAGGCGTCGCAGTCGCAGGTCGGGTCGATCGGCGCCGGATCGTCGGCGAACCGGGCGTTCCGAAGCCGGACCGGGCCGGTGCGGGTGAAGGCGTTGGCGTTCCGGCCGTTCCGGGTGGGCAGGACGCAGTCGAACATGTCCACGCCCGCCGCCACGGCCATGACGATGTCCCGCTCGTAGCCGACGCCCATCAGATACCGGGGGCGGTCGGCCGGCAGCAGCGGCGCCGTGAACTCGACCACCCGGCGGATGGCGTCCGGGCCCTCGCCGACGGCCACGCCGCCGATCGCGAAGCCCGGCAGGTCGTGGGCGCAGACCCCCTCGATCGAGCGGCGGCGCAGGTCGAGGTCGGTCCCCCCCTGCACGATGCCGAAAAGCGCCTGGTCGGCCGGGCGCGCGTGGGCGCGGACGCAGCGGTCGAGCCACCGGAGGGTCCGCTGGTGGGCCTCTTCCATGCGGCGGGCGTGGTCGACGATCCGGCGGGTGCGCGCGACGCGGCGCTCGTCGGCGCCCTCCTCGGGCAGCGCGGCCGGGGCGCAGTCGTCGAACGCCATGATGATGTCGGCGCCGATCTGGTTCTGGACCCGCATGCTGGACTCGGGGCCCAGGTGCACCTTCGACCCGTCGACGAAGCTGCGGAACGTCACGCCGTCCTCGTCCAGGTCGGCGGTGTCGCTCATGCTGTAGGCCTGGTAGCCGCCCGAATCGGTCAGGATCGGGCCGTCCCAGCGCATGAACCGGTGGCTGCCCCCGAACGCGGCGATGCGGTCACCGCCCGGGCGCAGGAACAGGTGATAGGCGTTGTTCAGGATGATCTGGCTGCCCGTCCCGCGGACCTGCGCGGGCGTGAGGCCCTTCATCGCGGCGGCGGTCGCGACGGGCATGAATGCGGGCGTGTCGAAGCTGCCGTGCGGCGTCGTCACGCGCCCGAGCCGGGCGTGGTTCGCCTGCGAACGTGCCAGGATCTCGAAGTGCAGCGCCGCCACGTCAGCGACGGCTCGCTTCCTGCAGCGCCCGCTTCTCGGCGTCGGTCAGCGAGTGCAGCCCCTGCGCCTTGATCTTGTCCAGGATGCGGTCGATCTCGGCCGAGCCGCCCGCGCGGCGCGACGCCGCACGCGCCTTGGCGACGCGGCTGGTCGGGTCGAACTGGCCCAGGAAGTCGAAGAAGCCGTGCAGGTGCCCGGGGTTGCGGATCAGGAAGTAGCCGGCCAGCGCACCGCCGATGTGCGCGGCCTCGCCGCCCGCGTTCGCCCAGCCGAAGAAGACGGTGAGCAGCGCGATCGCGACCAGTCCGTAGGCCAGCGTCTTCAGCTCCATCGGGATGAAGAAGAAGAGGTAGACGGTGGCGCGCGGCATCAGGTACGCGCATGCCATGATCACGCCGAACACGCCGGCCGATGCGCCGACGAGCACCGTGGTCGGGTCGTTGAAGATGAGCCCCGGCACGTGGAAGCGCGGCCCGAAGAGCATCTGGCCGCCGATCCCCAGGCCGTTGAGCAGCAGGTACATCGCCGCGCCCGCGGTGCCGCACAGCAGGTAGAAGGCCAGGAAGCGCTTCCGCCCGAGGTACTGCTCGACCCAACCCCCGAAGAAGAAGAGGGTCAGCATGTTGAACAGCAGGTGGTTCAGGTTCGCGTGCAGGAACTGGAACGTGATGAAGCGCCAGACCTCCAGGCCGCCCCAGCCGAGGACCGGGTCGTTCGCGGTGATCGCCTTGGACGTCGAGAAGTAGCCGAGGCGCGCGATCGGGCGCTCGAGGCGGTACTCGGCCTGCGCGACCAGCCGCCCGCCCAGGAACACGCCGCCCTCGGCCTGGCCGTAGCCGATCGCGGTCGGCTTGGCGAAGGTGAAGTCGTCGCGGCGCACGCGCGCGATCTCGGACCGGTCGACGCCGGGGGCGAGTTCCGTGCGGACGATCTCGGACTGCGGGGGCAGGAACCCGTCGACCACGAACACCGCGGCGCACAGCACGATGATCCAGGTGGTGATCGACCAGCCAGAGGCGCGACCGATGCCCGCGAAGCGGGCGCGTTCGGGGCGGGCGTAATCACGGTCGTGGATTCCCATGGGAAGGGACCACGATATCGGAACGCCCGCGCGGTGGGTGGTGTCAGGACGGGGACCCGCGACGCCGCGCCTCGGTGGCGGCCTCGAGCGTGGCGCGCTCGGCGGACGTCAGGCTTCCGCGCCCCTCGCGGCCGATCTTCTCCAGGATCCGGTCGAGTTCCCGCTCGGCCGCCGCTGCACGCTCGCGGTCGCGGCGGTAGGCCTCGTCGACCTGCCGTGCGGCCTGCTCCAGCTCGGCATCCTTGCGGGCGCGCTCGGCGTGTGCCCCCCACGGGCCCTGCTCCGCGGAGATCGAGTCCCCCTGCTTCATCCGCCACAGCTCGAGCGCGGCATAGCCGGCACAGGCGATCGCGACGGTCAGCAACATCGGCAGGTCGCACACGACCGCCACCAGGCCGACGATGCCGGACGCCACCATCGTGACCGTGGCGCCGCGTCGCGGAGCCTCGGCCTCGCCGTGGCGCCGGAGGATGAACGCCTGCACCACGCGCCCACCGTCCAGGGGCAGCATCGGCAGGAGCACCAGCGCGGTGAGCTGCGTGTTGGTCCAGTGGGCGATCCAGAGCGTCTCGATCCACCATGGATGCGGGTTGCTGAGCCAGGCCGCGGACGTGGGATCGACGACCAGGCTCTCGCGCCACTGCCCGGTGGCGAGCGCCAGCGCGGTGCCCAGCGCCGCAAGCAGGACCATCGAGCCGGTGAGGCCCGCGACGGCCGAGTTCAGCGCCGACCGCCAGCCCGGAGCGGGGTCGATGCCCTCGAGGCTGCCGAGGGGCCAGAGCACCACGTCGTCGGCGGAGCCTCCCGCGGCGCGCACGACCAGCGCGCGCACGAACTCACGCACCAGGACCAGCAACAGGAGCGCGGCCGTGGCCGTCGCGACCACGCCCAGGCCAAGCCCACTGCCGCCCGGGCCGAGCGCGGCGCGCAGCACGACGACCAGCGCGTACACGACGAAGCTGAAGTGCAGGCGGAACCGCGTGCCGCCGATCCGGCACAGCGGGAACGACCACGCCAGCGGGTTCGGCGGGCCGGGGTCGGCGCGCTCCCACGTCATGCGGGGCGTCCCTTGCGCCAAAGCTGCCACTGCGCGAAGGCCGCGATCGTCTTGCCGTCCACGAGCGTGCCGTCCGCGATGAGCGACTCGACCTCCGGCACGCTGCGTACCACAACCTCGATGCGCTCGCCGACCTCGAGCCGGCGCGGCACCGGCCGGAGGCCGTGCGCCTCGAAGACGTGCATGCGTTCGTCGGCGAACCCGGGACTGGTGTAGAAGGTGCCGACGGCCCGCACATGCTCCGCCGCGTAGCCGGTCTCCTCCTCCAGCTCGCGCGCTGCGGCCTGCGCGGGGTCCTCGCCGCGCTCCAGCTTGCCGGCGCAGAACTCGTCCAGCCAACCGGCGACCGAGAGCCGCCAGTTGCGGATCATCACCAGCCGGCCGTCGTCGGTGACGGGAATCACCGTGACCGCGCCTGGATGCCGCACGATGTCGCGGACGAGCTCGCGTCCGGCCTCGTCGCGATAGCGCAGGCGCTCGACCGCGAAGACCTGCCCCCGGTGGATCGGCTCGTGGCCATAGGGCACGTGGTGGTCGGGCGCAGGCTGCTCCGGGGCGGTCATCGCCCCGATGGTACGGACGGACAGGTTCCCGGTTGCCGCGGGCGGCCCTTCCCGGGGATGATGCGCCGATGGCCACCGCCGCCGATGCCCCCCTGCACCTGGAGATGGACGGCATCGAGAAGTCGCTGCAGGGCACCGCCGTGCTGCAGGGAGCGGCGTTGCACGTGCGGCGCGGCACCACGGCGGTGGTGCTGGGACCTTCGGGCGCCGGCAAGAGCGTGCTGCTGCGGCATGCCGTCGGACTGCTTCGCCCGGATGCCGGGACGGTGCGCCTGGACGGCCGCCGGATCGACGACCTGCCCGAGCGCGAACTGAACGTGGTGCGCCGCCGCATCGGGGTCGTCTTCCAGGGCGCGGCGCTGTTCGACTCGATGGACGTCGCCACCAACGTGGCCTTCCCGCTCGAGGCGATCGGGATCGGCCCCGGGACCGAGCGCGACGACCGCGTGCACCGCGCGCTGCGCACCGTCGGGCTGGCCGACCGCGGTGCGGCGATGCCGGCCGAGCTCTCGGGCGGGCAGCGCAAGCGCGTGGCGATCGCCCGCGCGATCGTGCTGGAACCCGAGATCGTCTTCTACGACGAACCGACGACCGGACTCGATCCGCCGCGCGCGGACCTGGTGAACCGGCTGATCGTGCGCCTGCGCGACGAGCTGGGCGTCACGGGTATCGTGGTCACCCACGACATGGCCAGCGCATTCGCGGTGGCCGACCGCATGACGATGCTGATGGACGGACGCACGATCTTCGCCGGAACGCCCGACGAACTGCGGCACGCCCCCGATCCACGGGTGCAGGCCTTCCTGCACGCACAGGCGACGCCCGAGGAACTGGACGCGATCCGCGGGGAGCGCACCCGGTGAGCGCCACGCAGCGAGGCCGCGACTTCGCGCTGGGCCTGACCGCGATCGGCGCGATCGGCGGCATGGCGGGCCTGCTGCTGGCCTTCGGCAAGCTGCAGCCGATCCTGGCGCGGCCGTTCACGGTGGTGGTCGAGGCGAACACCGCGGCGGGCATCCGCACGGGCGGCCCCGTCACGCTCCACGGCGTGCCGGTCGGCGAGGTGCGCCGCGTGCTGGTCGACCCGGCGTGGGACCCGCCGGTGCACATCGAGCTCGGGATCGACCGCGACGCGAAGGTGCCGGCCGCGGTCCAGGCCGCGCTCTCGGAATCGCTGATCGGCGGCGGGAACGGCGTCGACCTGACGCTGCCGGCCGGCGCGCCCGCGGGCGAGCTGCTGGCCGCGAAGGACCCGCCGGCCACCATTCGCGCGACCTTCGCGCCGATGGCCGACCGCCTGGCACTGGCGCTCGGATCGGCGCAGCGCGCATTCGCGGCCGGGGCATCGTGGCTGGACGACGAGTCGCTGCGCGCCGACGCGCGCGGCGCGGTGAAGCGCGCGAACCAGCTCTTCGACGAGGCGACCGACACGGTGCAGATCGTCGGCAACCTGGCGCAGAGCGTGCAGGCCGACGCATCGCGGCTGGCCACCAGCCTCCAGCGCACGACCGACGCACTGGCCGGCGCGATGGCGCGCGTCGACGACCTCCTGAAGCGCACCTCGAAGGGCGAGGGCACGGCGGGCAAGTTCCTGGCGGACCCGGCGCTCTACGACAACCTGAACGACAGCGCGCAGCGGCTGAAGGCGGCGCTGGACCAGGCGAACCTGCTGCTGAAGCAGATCCGCGAGAAGGGGCTGCAGCTGCAGGTGCCGTAAGGGGCGGGACGGTCGCGCGACCTTTCGCTGCGATTGGCCTTCGAGGCAGTGTGAGGCAGTGCGTGGTTGCCGCGCCCTTTCGCTGCGCTTGGCCTTCGAGGCAGTGCGTGGTTGCCGCGCCCTTTCGCTGCGCTTGGCCCCCTCCTCCGCGAACTTCCTCGCTCCACCAGGTTCCGCTCGTCATCGTGTTCGGCTGGCTCGGCACATGGAGCGACCCGGGC
>JBEIFT010000006.1:0-30282 GCA_040382255.1 Phycisphaeraceae bacterium | reverse complement strand
GCCCGCATGCGCCACCCGTTCCCGGTGGCCGCCGCCGACCGCGCGGCGATCATCGCAGGCTCCGACCGCGCGCAGCGCGAGCGCACCGCGAACCCGCCGCGCGAGGCGCCGCTCGCCGACCTGGGCATGCGCACGGGGACCGTCGGTTTCGTCGCCGCCGCGCTGGACGCGTTCCGCGCCGAGCTGCGCGAGCTGCGCCGCTCGCCGGGCCTGTGGATCTTCGTCCCGTTGGCGATCCTGCAGACCATCGGCCCCGCCATGTTCGCGCCCGGACCGTTCGACACGCCCAGGCTGATCACGCCAGGCACGTTCGCCGCGCAGGGCTACAACACGTTCGTCCTGCTGACGATCTTCCTCGTCCTCTACTACTTCACCGAGGGCCTCGCCCGCGACGAGCGCTCGCGCCTCGGCGCGATCGTCGACTCGACCCCGGCCCGCACGGGCGCGCTGACGCTGGGCCGCATGGCGGCGTGCGCCGCGGTGATCGGCGCGGCGATCTTCGGCGGGCTGTGGGCGTCGATGACCATCGCGATGCTGGTGCAGGCGGTGAAGAGCGGCATCCTCATCATGCCCAGCCCGCTGCCCCTGGCGATCGCCGCGTTCGCGCTGCTGCTGCCCACGCTCTTCGCGTGGATGTGCTTCCTGGCGCTTGCCTGGAGCCAGTTCCGCAACCGCTACGCCGTCTACGCGGCCGGCCTGGGCGCGCTGATCCTGACCGGCTGGTGCGTGCAGCGCGGCTGGATGAACTGGGTCTTCAACTGGCACCTCTGGAGCGGCATGCAGTGGACCGACTTCGGCGCGCTGCAGCTGGACCGCGGCGCGCTGGTGCTGAACCGCCTGCTGTGGATCCTCGTCGGCCTGACGATGCTGCACGCCGCGCTCGAGTGGTGGCGACGCCGCACGCCGGACGCGCAGGGCATCACCACGCGCATGCGCGGCGTGCGCGCGTGGAAGCGCGCGGCGCGGCTGCTGGTGTTCGGTGCGCCGGCCGGGACCCTGGCGATCGTCCTGGCGCTGATGGTCCGCCACGGGCCCGCCGGAAGCCCCGAGCGCGAGCGCGAGCGCCAGTACCACGTGGGCAACGCGGCCACGTGGAAGGACGTGCCGAACCCCGAGATCGTGCGCATCGACCTGGACCTGGACCTGGACCCCGCCGCCGGCACGATCGCGGTGAAGGGCACGTACGGGCTGAGGAACACGACCGACAAGCCGATCCGCCGGATCGCGATGACGCCGAACACGACCTTCGACGACGTGCGCTTCACGTGGGACGGAACCGAGTGGGACGCCAAGGCCGCGGCCGACGAGCGCAAGCGCGACCGCCGCAACCCGCGCGTCGAGGACAGCGCCGGCCTGTGGATCTTCACGCCGAAGGAGCCGCTCGCGCCCGGGGCGTCGGTGGACATCGGGTTCAGCCACGTGGCGCGCGTGCCGGGCGGCACGCGGAGGAACCCCGGCGGCGCCAGCGAGTTCATCCTGCCGGCCGGCACGGTGATCAACAGCTTCGGCGCATCCTTCCTGCCCGCGCTCGGCTTCCAGGACGGCGTGGGCATGGATCCCGAGCGCGCGCCGGAGCCCAAGCGCCCCGAGCCGGACGACTGGAAGAAGGTCACCAAGACGGCGTTCGGCACCGGCGGCCACACCGACTTCGCCGCGCGCGTGAAGCTGCCCGCCGAGTACCGCGCGCACATGCCCGGCGTCTGCACGTCCGACACCGTGGAGGGCGGCACGCGCACCATGGAGTGGAAGTCCGACCACCCGGTCATGGCCGTCAACCTGGTCGCCGGCCGCTGGGAGGAGGCGAAGGGCAAGTCGACGTCGATCTTCCACCTGCCGCGGCACGACTGCAACATCACCGCGATGGTCGAGGCGCTGGACGGCGCGCGCGAGTGGTATTCGAAGTGGTTCTGGCCGTACCCGTGGCAGGAGCTGCGCATCAGCGAGTTCCCCGGCCTGGCCGGCTACGCGCAGGGATTCCCGACCAACATCGTCTTCAGCGAGTCGATCGGCTTCCTGGCGAAGCCCACCGCCGAGCAGGACGCGCCCTTCATGGTCACCGCGCACGAGAGCGCGCACCAGTGGTGGGGCAACATCCTGCGTCCCGGAGACGGTCCCGGCGGGAACATCCTGAGCGAGGGCATGGCGCACTTCAGCACCGCGCGCCTGTTCCGGCAGCTGCGCGGCGACCGCGCGCGCCAGGCGTTCATGCGCGAGATCGAGTTCAGCTACGCCAACGGCCGCCAGGTGGACGAGGAGCTGCCGATGGCCGAGACCACCGGCGACCGCCAGGGCGACACGGAGGTCACCTACGACAAGGGCGGCTGGGTCTTCTGGATGCTCATGGAGCACCTGGGAGACGCGAAGATGGACGAGGGCCTGCACGCCTTCGTCGGCAAGTTCAAGGACGGCCCCGACTACCCGCTGCTGCAGGACTTCGTGGAGTCGATGCGCCCCTTCGCGAAGGACCCGGCCGCGTACCAGGCGTTCGTCGACCAGTGGATCCTCGACGTCGTGGTGCCGGAACCGAAGGTGAAGTCGGCCGTCACCACGCCGCCGGCCGCCGAGGGCGGCGCGTGGCGCACCGTCGTGACCGTCGAGAACGCCGGCACCGGCACCGTGCCGCTGGAGGTGGCCGTCACCAACGGCGAGCAGCGCTGGCCCGAGGCCACGATCCCGCGCACGCCCGAGGAGGTCGCCGCCGCGGCCGCGCAGCGTCCCGCGTACCGCGACGCGCGCGCCATGCGCACGATCAAGGCGGGCGAGACGCTGGAGTGGACGATCGAGACGCCGTTCAAGCCGGCGAAGGCGATCGTCGACCCCGACGTCCGCACGCTGATGCTGGGCCGCAAGACCGCCGAGGCGGACGTCACTTCGGCCACAGCGCGCTGAGCGCCGAGGCCGACTGAACCGCACGCACCGGCTGCCAGGTGCGCTCGCGCTCGTCGGCCTCGGCGAAGGCCGTGCGCGCGCGGGCCAGCAGCTGGCCGTCGGTCGGGTGATCGGCCGTCTCGACGCCGATCACGTGGCGCGCCAGCGCATCCGGGTTGTTGCGGCTCAGGTACTTGACGAACTCGCTCTTGGCGCTGCCCGGGCCGACCACCAGCACGCGCCGGCAGCGCAGGCACACCTGCGCCAGCGCGCCGAAGAGCGCCGAGTCGTCGGGCTTCGCCCGCCCGAAGCCGCCGGAAAGCGACTTGTCGTGCACGCGGAAGGTGTCGTGCAGCTCGCCAAGGTCGATGTGGGCGGCGGTGACGGCGGTGAGGTCGACGCCGTCAAGGAAGCGGACGCGCGCGCCCTGGTGGTCCAGGAAGATCACGGCGGCGTCGTGCGAGGCCTGCAGGCCGGCGCCCGCGGCATGGATGATGGTTGGTTCGATGCTCATGCCCGGATGGTGCGCGCCGACCGACGCGCGGTCCATCCCTGCACGCACGTCCTTCGACGGATCGCGCGGATCGCGCGCCCGCCACGGGGATCCATCCCCTGCGCGGGCGGCCGTCAGCCCAGCGCCAGGCGGCCGCCGTCCACCGGCATGTTGACGCCGGTGACGTACGAAGCGGCCGGCGAGGCCAGGAACGCGACCACCGCGGCGATCTCCTCCGGCGTGGCGAAGCGGCCCATCGGGACGGAGCGCATCGCGTCGGATTCCACCTCGGGCAGCGTCATGCCGGCGCGGCGCGCGCGGCCCTCGAACAGCGCCTCCAGCCGCGCGGTGCGGGTGAAGCCCGGCATCACGGTGTTCACGGTGATGCCGTACGGCGCCAGCTCCACCGCCAGCGTGCGCGCCCAGTTGGCCACCGCCGCGCGGATGGTGTTCGAGACGCCCAGCCCGCGGATCGGCGTGACGATGCTGGTGGACGCGATGTTCACGATGCGGCCGTAGCGCGCCTCGCGCATGCCGGGCGCGAACGCCTGCACCAGCGCCTGGTTCGCCAGCACGTGCATCTCGAACGCCTTGCGGAAGTCGTCCGCGCCGGCCTCGATGGCGCTGCCCGCCGCGGGGCCGCCGGTGTTGTTCACCAGGACGTGCACGGTGCCGGCGGAGCGCAGGTGGGTCTCGGCGGCGAAGCCAACGTCCTTGGCGGACGCGAAGTCGACCTCGACCGTCCAGTGCTTCTGGCCGCAGGGGCGGGGCATCGCCTCGAGCGTGCGCACCAGGCCCTGGTCGTTCCGGCCGCAGGCCGTGACCGTGGCGCCGGCAGCCGCCAGCGCGATGGCGCTTGCCTTGCCGATGCCCTGGGTGGCACCGCAGACGAAGGCGTGCTTGCCGGCAAGCGGGAGGGAAGCGGCTGCGTCGGGGGCGGCTGTCATGGCGGCCCAAGCGTATCCACTACGATCGCGGCCCATGGCGACGGGCAACGACCGCAACACGCCTGGCGGGCAGGATCCCGCGCGCGCCGTGCCGGCCACCACGGTCGGCGCGGCGCCCGAGCGGTCGCCGCTCGAGGACCCGGTCGAGCGCCGCCCGCTGACGCGCGTCGGCCCGTTCGAGATCCGCGGCGTCCTGGGCGCCGGCGGGTTCGGCCAGGTCTTCCTGGGCGTGCAGCACGAGCCCATCGAGCGCCAGGTGGCGATCAAGGTCCTGCGCGGCCCGCTCTCGACGCCGCGCATCGCCGAGCGCTGGGACCACGAGCGCCGCGTGCTGGCCGCGCTGGACCACCCGAACATCGCGCGCATCGTCGACGCCGGCGAGCTGGCCGACGGCCGCCCGTGGATCGCGATGGAGTACGCGCCCGGGCTGCCGATCAACCGCTACTGCGACCAGAACCGCCTGGAGATCGGCGAGCGCGTGGCGCTGATGGCCACCGTCGCCGAGGCGATCGACTTCGCGCACGAGAAGGGCGTCGTGCACCGCGACATCACGCCTGCGAACATCCTGGTCGCCGTCGATGGCGGCCAGCACGTGCCGAAGGTGATCGACTTCGGCATCGCGAAGGTGCTTGGCATCGGCACGACCGGCGGCGACACCGACCAGGCGCTCGGCACGCCCGGGTACATGGCGCCCGAGCAGTTCGTGAGCGCGGGCTTCGACGCCGACGCGCGCACCGACGTGTGGGCGCTGGGCGCGGTGCTGCAGACGCTGCTGATCGGCGCCCCGCCGGGTGCGGACCCCGAGTCCGGCACCTGCGACGCCGTGCGCCTGCGCATGGGCGAGATCCGACCGATCGCGCGCCACTACGCGCTGCTCCCGGCGCGCGAGCGCGAGCGCGTGGCATCCGACCGCCGCACAACCCCAGACGCGCTGCAGCGCCTGCTGGACGGCGACATGGGCGCGGTCGTCGCGCGCTGCCTGGACCGCGACCGCATGCGCCGCTACCGCGATGCCGGCGCGCTGGCCAAGGACCTGCACCATTGGCTGGCACGCGAGATGGTCGACGCGGTGCCGCACACGCTGGCATACCGATTGCGCTGCGTGCGGCGCCGCAGGCCGATCGGCGCGATGCTCGTGGGGGCGCTGGCGCTCTCGCTGCTGGTCGGCGGCGGGGCCAGCGTGGCAGGCTGGATGCAGGCCTCGCGCCTGCTCGTGCAGGCACGCGATGCCGAGGAGCGCAGCGCACGCGAGGCCGCCGAGGCGCGCGCCGCGACCGACTACGTCACGCAGCTGCTGGAGTCGGCCAGCATCGACACCGCCCCCGAAGGCGCTCGCCTGAGCGTGCTGGAGCTGATGCAGCGCGCCGAGCGCGACGCATCGACCTCGCTCGCCGGCCGCCCCGCCACCGAGGCGGCCGTGCGGCTGGGCCTTGGCCGCGTCTACACCACGCTGGACATGCTGCCCGACGCGCAGCGCAACCTGGAGCGCGCCGCGAAGGCCGCGGCCGAGGCGTACGGCGGTGCCGACGCCGGCAGTGCGGCCATCGACGAGGCCCTTGCCGACGTGCACCGCCTGCGCCGCGACTGGTCGACCGCGCACCGCCTGGTGGCGGCGGCGCAGGAACGCCTGCTCCCGATCGCGGGGCAGCACGAGCAGGAACTCGCGCGCAACCGGCTCGCCGAGGCGGCGATCCTGGTGGACGAGGGCCGCGCGGACGAGGCGCTCGCGGCCCTGGACGGCGCCGAGCGCTGGGCACGCGCCGCAACGCCGCCCGACATGCGCGCGGTTGCATCCGCGGACTGGTACCGCACGCTCGCGCTGCTCGACGTCGGCCGCTGGGACGAGGCGCTCGCGGCGGCGGAGCGCAACCTGCAGGCGAACCGTGCGCTGCTGCCCAGGGACCACTGGTGGATCGCCGAGAGCGAGAACGCGCACGCCGCCGCGCTGGCGGGTGTCGGACGGACCGCCGACGCCGTGGCCGAGTCGCGTGCCGCGATGCCGACGCTCGAGCGCTCGCTCGTCGCCGGCTCGCTGCCGCTGCGTCGCGCCTACGCGCGCGCGGCGTTCATCGAGGAGCGCGCGGGCAACCAGCAGGCCGCCGAGGCGCTGCGCGCCCAGGCCCTGCGCCGGGGGCGTTCGGGGGAAGTGCCCCGCGGAACCCCGGGCGAGCACTCCATTCCGGGCGCGTCCGGTTCCGGAACCGCCGGGCGCTGAAGGCCGCCGGGGGCTTTGGGCGCGCGGGATGCCCGGGTAGCCTGCAGCGGATCCACGGAGAACCGCCCATGAGCGCCGCGCTTGCACTGCTCCCGCTGACCGATGACGTCAAGCCCGTCCATCTTGCGGGCGCGGGCCCCTTCGAGATCGGCCGGGATCCCGCTGCCACGGTCGTGCTGACCGACCCCGCCGTCTCGCGCCACCATGCGCGGATCGTGCGTGGCGACGCCGGCTTCGAGATCGAGGACTGCTCGGGCAAGGCCGGCATCTGGGTCGACGGCGTGCACCTTGGCGAGGGCGACCGCGCGGCGCTCCTGGACGGGACCACGATCAAGGTCGGCCCGACCGCGTTCGTCGTCCGCGACCCCGAGGAAGCGGACGCCGTGGCGCACGAGACGCACGCGCCGGGCACCAGCACCGTCGAGCCGAAGCCCCGTTCGAGCAGCGACCCGTACGCCACCCGCGAGAGCATCTTCCTTCGCCTGCGCGCCGACGGCACGCTGGACCGCCAGCTCGGCTGGAACGAGTTCCACGCGCGCTACGCGCCCGTGATCGCCGGCTTCGCGCGCAACGCGGGCCTGGCCGAGGGCGAGGTCGACGACGTCGTGCAGGACGTCATCATGGGCTTCTTCCGCAAGCACGACAGCTTCGAGTACGACCCGTCGAAGGGCCGCTTCCGCGGCTACCTGAAGTGCATCACGGTCAACGCCGTGCGCGACCGCTGGCGCCGCCGCAAGAAGCAGGTGGAGCTCTCCCCCGACCACGACCCCGCGTCGGACGACCCGATGGATGCGCGCTGGGAGCGCGAGTGGGCCGAGACCATGCTCCGCCGCGCGCTGGAGGAGATCCGCCAGAAGGTGCAGCCCCGCACCATGCAGGCCTTCGAGCTGTACGGCATCAAGGGCATGCCCGTCGAGGCCGTGGAACGCGAGACCGGCATGAGCGCCGCCGCGATCCGCCACGCCAAGATGCGCATCCTGCACGACCTGCAGGAGTGCGTCCGCCGCTACCGCCAGCAGGAAGGCTGAGCCGCCGCACCGCGTCCGCGCGCCGCCCGTATAACGGGGCGCCATGTGGAACGCGCTCGCCGCAACGTTCACGATCGCCGCGCTCGCCCTCGGACAGGACGCGCCACCTGCGCCCGTGGTCGCGGGCGTGACGCTTGCCGCCACGCAGGTCCCCGGGAACTGGGAGGGCAACGGCCTGCCCGCCGACGCCGACGGCGTCGCCTGGTACGTCGGCGAGGTCACGCTGGCCGCCGACGACTGCGCGCACGACCTCTCGCTCTCGCTCGGCCGCATCGATGACGACGACGTCGCGTTCGTGAACGGCACCGAGATCGGCCGCACGCAGGGCTGGAACGCGTCGCGCGCCTACGCGGTGCCGCGCGCGCTGCTGCGGACCGGCGTCAACCGCATCGCCGTCCGCGTGGACGACTCCGGCGGCAACGGCGGCCTCGTGGGCGATCCCGGCCGCACTCCCATGCTGAGCGGTCCGCGCACCGCGATCGACCTCTCCGGCACGTGGTGGATCGTGCGCGGCGACCATCCCGGGCTGGCGAAGCTGGACCCGGTGATGGACCCCGACCTGCGCGCGCGCCTGGCGCCGATCCCGGTCGGCACGCGCCGCACCGCAGTCGAGCCCGCGGCCACGCTCACCGGTACCCCGCCAGACATGTGGTACGCCGCGCCCGCGCGCCGCTGGGTCGAGGCGCTTCCCGTCGGCAACGGCCGCCTGGGCGCGATGGTGTTCGGCGCGCCCGACGCCGACCGCCTGCAGCTGAACGAGGCGACCGTCTGGGAGGGCAACGACCAGGACCGCAACGCGCCCGAGGCCGCCGGCAGCTGGCGCGCCGCGCGCGACCTCGCGCTGCAGGGCAAGTTCGTCGCCGCGCAGGAGATCATCCAGCGAGACTGCATGCTGCCCGGCCCGATGATGCCGCGCAGCCACCAGACGCTGGGCGACCTGACGATCTCGCTGGTCGCACGCCCCGACGCCGCGACCGGCTACCGGCGCTCGCTCGACCTCGGCACGGGCATCGCGCGCACCGAGTTCGCGGTGGGCGGCACCGGCATCGTGCGCGAGACCGTCGCTTCGGCGCCCGACGAGCTGCTGCTGGTGCGGACCGCGGCCGTCGCCGAGGGCGACGCGCTGCCCGAGATGCGCGTCGCGCTGTCGCGCGCGCCGTTCGAGGGCGACGTCCCCGTCCGCGCGGCCGTGCCCGGCAGCGCCGGCGCGCGGCTCTCGTTCATCGGCCACACCGGCCAAGGCGGGGTGCGCTACGTCTGCATCGCCGAGATCCGCACCGACGGCGGCACCGTGGTCGTCGACGGCGGCGACGTGCTGGTCCGCGGCGCGCACGCCTTCACCGTGGCGGTCGCCGCGCGCACGTCCTACGGCGGCGGCAGCCCCGACGCGCGCGTCGACGCCGACCTGCGCAACGTCGCAACGGGCTGGGAATCGCTCCGCCAGCGCGCCACGTCGTGGTTCGCCCGCGCGATGGGCCGCGTGAAGCTGGACCTGGGCGGGCCTCCGGCCGAGTCGTCGACGCTGCCTTCCCTGCTCCCCACCGACCGCCGCCTGGAGCGCTTCCGATCGCAGCCGAAGGGGGACAACGGCCTGGTCGCGCTCTATTTCCGGTACGCGCGCTACCTGCTGCTCAGCAGCAGCCGCCTGGGCAGCCTGCCCGCGAACCTGCAGGGCATCTGGAACGACCACTTCCGCGCGCCGTGGAACGCCGACTTCCACACCAACATCAACGTGCAGATGAACTACTGGCCGGCGGGCCCGGGCGCGCTGGCCGAGACCGAGCTGCCGCTCCTGGACCTGATCGACCGGCTGCAGGTCCGCGGCGCCCGCACCGCGAAGGACCTGTACGGCGCGCGCGGCTGGTGCGCGCACCACATCACCGACGCATGGGCGATGACCGCGCCCGAGGGCCAGACCGTGTGGGGCATGTATCCGCTGGGCGGCGCGTGGCTGGTGCGCCACGAGTGGGAGCACTACCTCTTCACCGGCGACCGCGCGTTCCTGCGCGACCGCGCGTGGCCCGCGATGGCCGGTGCCGCGCGCTTCCTGCTGGACTACCTCTCCACCGACCCCGCCACCGGCAAGCTGGTGAGCGGCCCCAGCACCAGCCCCGAGAACACCTTCGC
Organism: Phycisphaeraceae bacterium; assembly: GCA_040382255.1. Taxonomy (GTDB): domain Bacteria; phylum Planctomycetota; class Phycisphaerae; order Phycisphaerales; family SM1A02; genus UBA966. The sequence goes on along the minus strand of JBEIFT010000006.1, from coordinate 20,604 downwards.
GCTGCCGGACGGCCGGCACGCGGACCTCTCGATGGGCACGTCGATGGACCAGTGGATCGCGCGCGACCTGCTGACGAACCTGCTGGACGCCGCGCGCGTGCTGGGCATCGCGGACGACCCGATCGCGGTCGAGGCCGAGAAGGCGCTGCCGCGGCTGGCGATGCCGGCGATCGGCGCCGACGGACGCCTGATGGAATGGTCGCGCCCGTTCGCCGAGACCGAGCCCGGCCACCGCCACATGAGCCACCTGTACGGCCTGCACCCGGCGTCCTTCATCACGCCGGACGGCACGCCGGACCTGGCGGCCGCGGCGCGGAAGAGCCTGGAGAGGCGCCTGGCGTCGGGCGGCGGCCACACGGGCTGGAGCCGCGCGTGGCTGATCAATTTCTGGGCGCGCCTGCACGACGGCGAGCGCGCATGGAACGACGTCGCCGCGCTGCTCTCGAAGAGCACGCTCCCGAACCTCTTCGACGACCACCCCCCGTTCCAGATCGACGGCAACTTCGGCGGCGCGGCCGGCATCGGCGAGATGCTGCTGCAGAGCCACGTCGCCATCTGGAGCGCCGGCCACCTGCTGCACCGCATCGACCTGCTGCCGGCACTGCCCGCGTCGTGGCCCGAGGGGCACGTCGAGGGCATGGTGGCGCGCGGCCCGGTCGAGGTCGACATCGATTGGTCGCATGGCCGCCTGGTGCGCGCCGAGCTGCGCGCGCCGGACGGGCGCGAGATCCGCGTCCGCCTGCCCGACGGGCTGGCGAAGGTGCGCATCACCGTCGACGGCGGCCAGTCGCTGGTGCTGCCGGTGCCCGACGGGATCGTCATCGTCCCGCGCGCGGCGGCGCCCGCGCCGCGCCGGATCGCGCTGCAGCCATGAACGAAAGGCGCGGCCGGGCGTGCAACGCTCCGACCGCGCCTTGGGCGATCCGGACGACCGGGTTCACTCGCGCGGCTTCGACGCGCGCAGCGTGACCTCGATCTCCAACTCCTTGCCATCGCGCCAGATCCTCACCTTGACCTTGTCGCCGGCGTTCGCGTCGCGCAGCTTGCCCATCATGGCCGCGCCGCCCTCCAGGGCCTCGCCGTTCCACGACAGGATGATGTCGCCGCGCTTGATGCCCGCATCGGCGGCCGAGGTGTCCGCGCTGACGTTGTCGACCATCACGCCGCCCTTGGGCGCGCCCTTCGGGCGGTCCTCGTCACCGCCCATCGCGGGCATCACGCCCAGGCGGACCTTGGCGTAGCCGCGGTCGGACGTACGCGCACCGTCGGTGGACTGGAACTCGAGCTTCTCCGGCTTGGCCGCCAGCGTGCGCACGATGTCCGAGGCCAGCGCAACGATCTTGGCCGCGCCCTGCGCGTTGACCGTGTACGCCTTGTCGTCCGGCGTGTGGTACTCGGGGTGGTTGCCGGTGTAGATGAAGAGCACCGGCACGCCGACGCCGTAGAAGCTGGCGTGGTCGCTCGGGCCGCGGCCGGTCGGGTCGGCGCGGATGGTCATCTTGCTGCGCTCGAACGCGGGCCGCAGGACGTCGATGAACCCCTTCGCGGTGCCGACGCCGCCGACGCTCAGGTCGTCGGAGCGCAGGCGGCCCACCATGTCCATGTTGATCATCGCGTCGATCTTGTCGCCGGCGATCGTCGGGTGCTCGACGTACCAGCGGCTGCCGCGCAGGCCGCTCTCCTCGCCGGTGAAGGCGATGAAGAGCACGCTGCGCAGGTCGGCAGGCGCATCCTTCGATGCATAGAAGTCCGCGGCCGCCTGCGCCATGCACAGCATGGCGGACGTGCCGCTCGCGTTGTCGTCGGCACCGGGGTGCAGCTTGCCCGCGTTGGCGGGGTTCGCGCCGAAGTAGCCGAAGCCCACGTGGTCGAAGTGCGCACCGACCACGATCCACTCGTCGGCCACCTTGCCGCGCCCGCGCAGGACGCCTGCGACGTTCTGCGCCGGGGTGCCGCCGGTCGAGAGCTTGGTCTCGATCTCGACCTTGGACTTCGGCCCCAGCGCCACGGTCGTGACCTTGCCCTCGTCGGCCTTGCGGCGCCATTCCATCAGCCCGCCGTCGGCGGGGCGCGCGGCCTTCAGGATCTGCTCGGCCACGTCGCCGGTCACCTGCACCATCGGCACGTCGATGGGGCGGCCCCACTTGCTGCTGTTGACGTCCTCCAGGCGCTCCTTGCCGTCGCGCGCTCCGGGGGGCGCCACCAGGATGATGCCGGCCACGCCGCGCTTGGTCAGCGAGTCGATCTTGGGCAGCATGCCCGAGTACTCGCTGAAGCGGCGGTCGGACCACTTGGAGCGGCCCTTGTCGTCCAGCGGCTCGTAGCGCAGGACCATCGCCACCTTGCCCTTCAGGTCGTCGTCCTTTCCGAAGCTCGTGTAGCCGTCCTTGCCTTCCTCGATGCCGTAGCCGACGAAGACCACCTCGCCCTCGGCCTCGCCGTTGCCGCACACGGCCAGCACGGAGAAGTCCTTGCCCTGCGCCAGCTCGCGGTCGCCGAACTTCACCTGCGCCTCCTCGACCTTGGGCGCGCCGCCCGTCAGCGCGAAGTGCTGGCGGTAGGACTTCCACGGCCCGTCCTTCGGCGTCACGCCGTCCTCGCCGGCGACGGGGAAGGCCGGCTCGAGCGCGGCCTGCTTCAGCCAGAACTCGACGTACTCGGCGGCCAGGTCGTTGCCGCGGCTGCCGGGCGCGCGGCCCTCGAACCACGGGTTCGCGAGCGTCTGCACGTGCTGGTGCCACTGCGTGGCCACGGGCCCCCACTCCTCGAACACCTTGCGCATGTTCAGCTTGTCGGCGGACACCGCGTGCGCGTCCTCGTCGGGCGCCCAGGTGTAGACGTTGACCGGGCCCTCGATGACCTTCGGGCCGTCGGCCTCCTTCGGTGCCGCCTTGTCGGCGGTGGCGGGCTTCGCCTTGTCGGCCTTCACGGCGGGCTGCTCCTGTGCGGTGGCGGGCAGCGCCAGTGCGGCGGCAAGGATGGCGGCGGGAAGCAGGGCGGCGAGCGTCGGGTTGGTGGTCTTCATCCGTGGGTTTCCGTGAGGGCGGCGAGTGTAGATGCAGCAGGGAATCCGCCGTGAAAAACGCGCGAGAGCCGCCCATCGGACGGCTCTCGCGGAAGATTCAGGCAGATTGCGGCGATTGCTCCGTGCGCGGGAGACCCGCGCCCGGCATCAGTCGCCGGTGTTCATGACGTCGCGGCCCAGGATGCCGTTCGTCGTCAGCACGTGGAAGCTGGTTCCACGCGTTCCGGCGCACAGCATGTCGTACGCGGCCTGCTGGTAATAACCGTTGCCGCCATTGGCGCCCGTCAGCCACAGACCGCAGCTGTTCTGGTTCTGGGTCTTCCAGAGGTCGTTCGAACGCTGGACGACGTCGATGCCGAGCATCTGGATGTGGCCGTCGAAGAACATCGAAGCCGGCGTGCTGTTGAAGCCCTGGTTGAAGTACCACGGGGTCGGCGTGCTGAACGCGGGGTTGGTGTCCGCACCCTCCGTGTTCTGCAGCCACTGGTGCTCGATCATGCGGGTCTTCAGCGACGGGTAGGTCGCGGAGCCGACGGTCGGGCTCTTGAAGCCGCCGGGGCCGGGGCAGGTGCCGAAGCCCGGGCAGATCGGGGCGCAGCTGCTGAGCGCGCCGCAGCTCGGGTCGAGCGACGGCGGGTTCTTGTCGCGCAGGACGTCCGGGGCCCACATGGCCGCCGGGCTCCAGCAGTACGTCGGGAACTCGATCGTCGAGCCGTCGTAGTTGAACTCGACGGGCTGCGAGAAGTACTTCTGGATGCTCTCGAGCGTGAACTTGTCCTTCGGCGCCCAGAAGACCGGGTCGTAGTAGCGGCCGTTCACGTAGCTGTTGAAGTTCTTGCAGTTGGCAAGGCGCCACGAACCGAAGAAGTCGCCCCAGTAGTTGCAGGGCAGCAGGACCGTGAAGTTGCCGCAGTCGCCGGGGTAGCTCGAGCAGCGCGTCGGGGAGCCCTTGATCCAGTAGCCCCAGAGGCCGCCGCCGCTGTCCCAGCCCAGGATCGTGCCGTTGATGCACTGCTTGGTCACGTACGTGGTGCAAGCGGCGTTGCATGCGCCGTAGAGACCGAGATCGTCGGGGATCGCGGTGTACTGGCGGTCGTTGTAGTCCGCGCCGTACGCGGCGTTGGCGGACACCAGGTTGCGCAGGTTGCCCTGGCTCTGCGTGATGAGCGCGGCATCACGGGCCTTGCCGATGGCAGGCAGCAGGATCGCGATGAGCAGCGCGATGATCGCGACGACCACCAGCAGCTCGACGATCGTGAAGCCCTTCTTGAGACGGTTCATGCCGTCCACCTTTCTACGGCCCGCGAATGGGCCGCGAGGACGAGTCCCAACCAAGACGTGACCGGCACGGTCGGCACCGAGGCTTCTGGAATCAGTGCCTCACGGCCAGCAGGCTGGACTCGAAACAAGAGACGTGGACCTTTGGCGGCAGGTCCACTCGGCCGTCGGTCGGGCCCCAGCGCCAGGTGGCGAAGGGACGCTTCCTGCCGAAACGATATCCGGCTGGAAGGACTTACGAAGGGAGATCCGGGCGATGATCCGGCCCTCGCCACGGATTCCGGGGGACCGGGGTCGGGCGGTAGCCTGACCCACCGATAATGTCCCCCTCCGCCACCATCCCCTGCATCGCGTCCACATGGAGCTTCTCGGCCCGCGGAAACGGCTCGGCCTGGCCGGGGCTGGCCGCCGGGGGCGACCCCTTGGACGCGGTGCTCGAGGCATGCCGCGTCGCCGAGGAGGACCCCGCCGTCGACAGCGTCGGCCTGGGCGGGCTGCTGGATGCGTCGGGCCGCGCCAGCCTGGACGGCTGCGTGATGCGCTCGCCCGCGCAGTGCGGCAGCGCCTGCGGCCTGCGCCGCCACCTGCACCCGGCGAAGGTCGCGCGGCTGGTGATGGAACGCACGCCGCACGTGATGCTGGTGGGCGACGACGCCGACGCGTTCGCCGACGCGAACGGCGAGCCGGCGCGCGAGCTCGTCTGGCCCGAGGCACGCGTGGCCTGGGAGCGGTGGCGCGCCGCGCCGCCCACCGCCGACGACCTGGCCGCGCAGGCGCGGGACCGCTCGCTGCGGCCCGTCGACACCGGCGCACCGGGCGCGGGCGCGCTCTTCGGCGCTCACCTGGCCAACGAGCGCCGCTGGCGCGACCACGACACGATCGGCTCGCTGGCGATCGGCGCCGACCGCCGCCTGGCGGGCGCGTGCAGCACCAGCGGCATGCCGTACAAGGTGCCCGGCCGCGTCGGCGACTCGCCGATCATCGGCCACGGCCTGTACGTCGACCCCGAGGCCGGTGCCGCCACCGCCACCGGCACCGGCGAGCTGATCATGGGCGTCTGCGGCGCGTTCCTGGCGGTCGAGGAGATGCGCCGCGGCGCGTCCCCCGCGCAGGCGGCGCGCGCCGTGGTCGAGCGCATCGGGCGGGCGTACCGCATCGAGCCCCACCACCAGACCGCGTTCGTGGTCATGGGCACGGACGGCACCGTCGGCGCCGCCGCGCTGCGCACCGGCTTCCTGGTGGCGGTCCGCACCCCCGCCGGCGAACGCCTGGCGCCCCCAGACTTCGTGCTCCGCGACGACTGAACCCCCTGCGCGGCGCGGCGAATCCGCGCCGGCGCCCCGCGCGAAAGGACTCCCCGTGAAGCTCTACACCCGAACCGGCGACGACGGCATGACCGGCCTCTTCAGCGGCGCGCGCGTCAGCAAGGACCATCCGCGCATCGACGCGTACGGCACGGTCGACGAGCTGAACGCCGTGCTCGGGCTGGTCCTGTGCTCGTGCGACCCGTCGCGCCCGTTCGAGGCGCGCCTGCACGCCATCGTCACCGCGATGCAGAGCCGGCTCTTCGACATCGGCGCCGACCTGGCCACGCCCGAGGGCGCGAAGCAGCAGGCGAAGATCCACCGCATCGACGACGCCGACGTCGCCGAGGCCGAGGGCTGGATCGACGAGGTCGACGGCGGCAACCCCGAGCTGCGCACCTTCGTCATGCCCGCGGGCAGCGAGCTGGCCTGCCGCCTGCACGTGGCGCGCACCGTGTGCCGCCGCGCCGAGCGGTCGATCATCTCGCTCACCAGCATCGAGCCGGTGGGCGACCCGCTGCTGCGCTACATGAACCGGCTGAGCGACCTGTTCTTCGCGATGGCGCGCCGCGCGAACCACGAGCGCGGCCACGCGGACGTGCCCTGGACGCCGAAGCCGCGCGCCTGACGCACGGCATGCGGCGCGTGCGCCGCGATCACGACTCGACGGTCCCGAACACGCGGTCGCCGGCGTCGCCCAGGCCCGGGCGGATGTAGGCGTTGCCGTCCAGCTCGCGGTCGAGCGCGCTGGCGAAGACCATCACGTCGGGGTGCTCGTCGTGCACGCGACGCACACCCTCGGGCGCAGCCACCAGGCAGATCATCTGGATGTCGCGGCAGCCCGCGTCCTTCAGGTAGCGGATCGCGGCGCACGCGCTGCCGCCGGTCGCCAGCATCGGGTCGATGACGATCGCGTAGCCCTCGCGCACGTCGTGCGGCAGCTTCGCGTAGTAGAAGACCGGGCGGTGCGTGGCCTCGTCGCGGCGGATGCCGATGTGGCCGACGCGCGCCTCGGGGAAGAGCTGCATGACGCCGTCGGTCATGCTGAGCCCGGCGCGCAGGATCGGAACCAGGGTCACGGGGCGGCTGAGCTGCCGGCAGGTGGTGCGCTCGAGCGGTGTCTGCACCTCGACGGCCCGCGTGTCGAAGCGGCGCGAGACCTCGTACGTCATCAGGCCGGCGATCTCGTTCAGCAGGCGGCGGAAGTCCGCCGGCGGCGTGCGGACGTCGCGCACCGTGCTCAGCTTGTGCTGGATCAGCGGGTGGTCGAAGACGCGGAGGTTCGCGAAGGCGTCGGAATGCGTCGGCATGGGGTTCCTCGCGGCGCAGCGTAGACTTGCCGCCCTGCCCGCGCGACGCGCGCCGGCACGGAAGCGTCCCCACAGGCCGACCCCATGCAACACGACACCCCCGCCGCCGCACGCCGCACGCACCTCCAGATCCTCGCCGCCGGCGTACTGCTGGGCGCGGGCGCCGCGATCCTGGCGGGCAGCGCCGCACCCTCGCAGGCCGCCCAGTCCGGCGGCGGCGCCGCGGTGCCCGCCGCAGCGCCCGCAGGCCGCACCAAGCTGACCGACGACCAGATCCAGTCCGAGACCAAGGCCGCGATGGAGGTGCTCAACCAGTTCGTCGGCCGCTGGGACGTGAACGGCGACGCGCTGGACGCCGACGGCAAGAGCGTCGGCACGTTCCAGGGCAGCGCGCACTACTCGTTCGTGATGGCGAACAACTTCCTGCAGGGCGAGATGACGCTGGTCAACGGCAACCAGGTGCTCGACTGGGTCGACTTCTTCGGCTACTCCCCGGGCCTGCGCAAGTACACGCACGTGATGATGACCGAGCTGGACAAGTCGATGGTCTACCAGCACGGCGAATGGCTGAAGGACGCCGGCGCGATGGTCTTCGGCATGGCCGCGCCGATCGACACGCCGAAGGGCACGCCGCGCAACGTCGGCCTGGAGTACGGCTTCGACGGCAAGAACATCGCGCTGACGCTGACCATGCAGAGCGGCACCAAGACGCCGCGCACGGTGCGCATGCTGCTGACGCCGTCCAAGCAGCCCGCCGCGCCGACCGGCCCCGAGGGCCTGCCCACCGGCGCCGGCAACGTGCGCGTGGCCTACCAGCAGGGCGACCCGGCGCAGATGCGCGCGCAGATGCAGCAGGCGATCGGCCAGATGAGCGCGCAGAAGCAGGCCATGTCGCAGTACATCAACACCATGAACCAGGGCTGGGACGGCCAGATGAACCAGCTGCTGGACTCGCACATGGACGACACGTTCCACGACTTCGACCGCGAACAGTTCCGCACCCAGCAGTGAACCGGAGCGCGGCCCCGCCGCGCACGCAGGAGCCAACCATGGCAATCCCACGCCTCGCGATCATCGGACGGCCGAACGTCGGCAAGTCGAGCCTCTTCAACCGGCTCGCGGGCCGGCGCATCTCGATCGTCGACCCGACGCCGGGCGTGACGCGCGACCGCGTGACCACGGTGGTCGAGCTGGTGCCGCCCCCCGAGCACCGCGACGAGGAGCCGCGCTGGGTCGAGCTGATGGACACAGGCGGCTACGGCGTCTACGTGGCCGAGGGCAAGACCATCGACGACGCGGGCGCGGACCTGCGAGCGCTGACGCCGGACATCGAGCGCCAGATCCGCAGCGCGGCCGAGCAGGCCGACCTGATCCTCTTCGTCACCGACGCGCACGACGGCGTGGTGCCGCTGGACGACACCGTCGCCAAGCTGATGCGCAACGCCGGCCTGGCGGCGAAGGTCCTGCCGGTCGTCAACAAGGTCGACGACACGTCGTGGGAGGCCCACGCGGTCGAGATGGCCGCGCTGGGCTTCGGGCAGCCGCTCATGGTCAGCGCGGCAAGCGGCTGGGGCACGCGCCAGTTCGCCGAGGCGCTCTGGGAGCGCGTCGGCAAGGTGGACGCCGCCGAGAAGCCGGCCTCGCCCGAGATCCGCTTCGCGATCGTCGGCCGCCGCAACGCCGGCAAGAGCAGCATGGTGAACGCGCTGGCCGGCGAGCCGCGCGTCATCGTCAGCGAGATCGCCGGAACCACGCGCGACGCGGTCGACGTGCGCTTCGAGGTCGACGGCCACGTGCTGGTCGCGATCGACACCGCCGGCGTGCGCAAGCGCAAGAGCTGGGCGGACGACGTCGAGTACTACAGCAACCAGCGCACCGACGACGCCATCGCGCGCGCCGACGTGTGCGTCCTGATGCTGGACGCAACCGACAAGAGCACGCAGATCGAGAAGAAGCTCGCGTCGAAGCTGGAGGAGTCCTACAAGCCGACCGTGATCGCGGTGAACAAGTGGGACCTGGTGGCCGCGAAGCTGAAGCCCGAGGACTACATCGAGTACCTGACGCAGGAGTTCCCGGGGCTGGACTTCGCGCCGATCGTGTTCGTCAGCGCGAAGGACGGCACGGGCCTGCGCGACATGCTGGGCCTGGTCGCCAACCTGGACCGCCAGGCGAAGCACCGCGAGGGCACCGGCCGCGTGAACAGCGCGGTGCGCGAGATCCTCGAGTCGCGCGGCCCCAGCAGCAGGCTGGGCACGCGCGCGAAGGTCTTCTACGTCGCGCAGATCGACGTGCAGCCGCCGACGATCGCGATGGTGGTCAACAAGCCTTCGCTCTTCGAGGGCACCTACGAGCGCTACTTCAAGAACCAGCTGCGCGAGCACCTGCCGTTCAGCGAGGTGCCGATCAAGCTGGTGTTCAGCGAGCGCAAGCGGATCCCGCGCTGAGCGCGGGGCGATGGGTCAACGCGGGCGGATCGCCCAGACGACGGCTCCTGCCGCCGCCGCGAGCGCGGCCACCGCGGCCACGCCCACCGACGCCGCGGCGAACGCGTCCAGCCCGCGGATCCGGTAGGCGCTCCGCGCCAGCAGCGCCGACGCCACGAAGAACGCCGCGCCGTCGAAGACCAGCTTGAGCGCCGGGACGCCGACGGGAACCAGGTGCACCAGGTTCGCCATCGCCACGCAGGCGAACGCCCGGCACGCCATGTCGACGGGCGAGCCGGCCGGCCGCCCGCGGACCAGCGCGATCGCCGCGAATCCAAGCATCCCGCAGGCGGTGCACAGGAGCACCCACACGACGTTCGCGCCGGCCGCCGAGAGCCGCTCCAGCACGTCGGGCGCCGCCTGCCCCGCCAGCCGGCTGGGGAACAGGCCGGGCGCGCCGGCCAGGCATGCGACGGCCGACGCCAGCAGCGCCGCGCCGCCGGCCGACGACCAGAAGCGCACGTCGCCCTCGGGGCAGAGCGGGCGGTCCTCGGCACGTGCGGAAGGCTCGGGCATCGCGTGCCATCGTAGCCGTGCGCGGGGTAATCTCGGCCGCACGATGGAGATCGCGCTGCACGACCGCCGACGACGCCCGGTCGGGCGCGTGCGGGTGGATCCCGCGGCGCGCCCCGTGCGCGTCAAGGTCACCGCCGAGGACGGCACGCAGCACGACGCGTTCCTGGAGTGGGAGCGCGCGGTCGACGACGCCGGGCAGCTGCGCGCGTGCGTCGCGTGCGGCTGCCAGCGCCTGTACCGCCGCAAGACGCTGCCGCGCATGACGCCGTTCGTGCTGGTGCTGGCCGGCGCAGGCGTGGTCGCGGGCGCGCTCGGCTACAGCAGCCACCCGGCCGTGCTGGCGGCGCTTGTGGTGCTGCTGGCGCTGGACGTGGCGGTCCTCTTCGTCGCACGCACGCAGCTGGTGTGCTACCGCTGCGGCACCTCGTACGCCGACCTGCGCGTCGCGCGCTACCACCGGGCGTGGGACGCGCGCACCGCGCAGGAACCCGACGCGCGGCCCGAGGACGGCGCCGCGCAGGACGCTGCCCCCCCATGACCGCTGTCGCTACCATCGCGCCCATGCCCCAGCCCCTGCACGCAGCGCCGAACCCCGGACACGCGTGGATGCGCGCGCTGGGCGGACGCTTCGTCGTGTTCGACGGCCCGGACGGCAGCGGCAAGAGCACGCAGTTCAGGCGGTTCGCCGACGCCGCGCGCGCGGCCGGCACCGACGTCGTCGAGGTGCGCGAACCCGGCGGCACGCCCATCGGCGAGAAGGTCCGCGACATCCTGCTGGACCCCGCCAACGCCGAGATGACCACGCGCGCCGAGATGCTGCTCTACATGGCCAGCCGCGCGCAGCTCTTCGAGCAGCGCATCGCGCCGGCGCTGGCGGCCGGGTCGCTGGTGCTGGCCGACCGCTTCGTCAGCAGCACGCTGGCCTACCAGGGCACCGCCGGAGGCATGGCCGAGGCCGAGATCCTGGCCGTGGGCAAGGTCGCCACCGGCAACCGCTGGCCCGACCTCACGGTGGTCTTCGACGTTGCCACCGAGGTGGCGATGCGCCGGCTCTCGCCGCTCCTCGACCGCATGGAGCAGAAGGGCGCCGACTTCCACGCCCGCGTGCGCGCGGGATACCTGGCGCAGTCGCAGCGCTGGCCGGACCGCTACGTCGTGGTGGATTCCTCGGTGGGTCCCGACGAAGTCACCGAATCGCTGATGTCGCGCGTCCACGCGTGGACGGCGGGCGCACCGGCCGTCCACCGCTGATCCGCATCGTGAAACCAGGCGCGGACTTTTCCGCAACGCGCACGAGAAAGCGCGGCTTCCGCTTTCCCGCGCCCCAAGCCTGCGCATACTCGGCCCCCGAGCGTGGACAGGTGCGCGGGGCACCGCTCGAGACTCCGCAGACTGACGTGGGGACATGCAACGCACGACCGTGCGGCGCGACCGCCTGAGCCGATTCGTCGACCTGGCGCGCGTCTACCGTGGATGGAGCCGGCAGCAGCTGGCGACGCACCTTGGCCGGGACCTGTCGAAGATCGTGCCCGACAGCGGCAACCCGAAGCTCGACCTGGTGGTCGCGCTCGCCGAGGCGCTTGACTGGAACGTGGGCGACGTGGCCGAGTGCGTCTGGGACGGCCCCGGCGCGATGGCCGCCGCACCGGACGCACCCGTGCCGGGCGGGGACGCCGCCGCGCACGACGCGCTGGCGCTCGAGGCGCACCGCGCCGGCGACTGGCGCACGATGCTGGACGCCGCACGGCGCATGCACGCCGCCGCGCGCGACGCCGCGACCCGCGCACGCGCGCTGAACCGCATGTCCGGCGCGCACGACGGCATGGGCCGCTACGTGCGGTCGCTGGAGTGCCTGCGCGAGGCGCTCGACGAGCGTCCGCTGCCGGCGGCGCTGCGCCTGATGCTGCACGTCAACCTGGCCAACGCGCACTACGCGCTCTGGAACGTCGTCGAGGCACGTGCCACCGCCGGCGAGATCGCGGCGCGCTTCGAGGCCACGCCGCCGGACGGCCGGCTGGAGCGCGTGGCGCAGGCGTTCGCCACGATGGTGCGCGGGCAGTGCGCGCGCCGCATGATGGAGCGCGAGCCCGAGCGCGCGCACGCACACGCACGCGTGGCCAAGGCGGACCTGGTGCGTGCCGGCACGCTGCTCGGCGCGCTTGCGCGCGAGTTCGGCGACGACAGCTACGGCGGCGTCGCCAACACGTGCCGCGGCGCGCTGCTGGAGGTCGAGTGCATGCTGGGCGAACGCGACCCCGCCGACGCGGTGGCCACCATCACCGAGGCGCTCGGCAACGCCGAGGACCCGCTGATCGCGCCGCCCGGCGACTGGCTGGAGAGCTGGGGCTGGTGGGCGATCTTCGGGTGCAACGTGGCGATCCGCCACCTGGAGGATCCCGCGTTCCATCGCGCGATGGCCATCTTCACGAACAAGGCCGTGGAGATCGCCGACCGCCTGGGCAACTGGTCGCTGCGCGAACGTGCGTTCACGCTCGAGCACGTTCGCCGGCGGCGCCTGGCCCGCAACAGCGGTTTCGACGCCGAATGGGTGCTGGACGAGGAGGACGTGCGGACGCTGGCCGGCACGATGGGGCGCTTCCCCGCGTTCCGCGACGTCGGCTGGCGCATCCTGGCGGAGGCCAAGGTGATCGAGCAGGGCTGATCGAAAGGACCCCCACATGCGACACACGACACCCGATTGCGAACGGAGCGCGGGCGCGCGGCTGCGCCCGCCGAACCTCCGCACCGCACTGGCCGCGCTGGCCGGCGCGTGCGCGCTGCTTGCCGCCGCCGCACCCGCGTGCGCCGGCGGGAAGCAGGATGCGACCGAGGACTCGAAGCTCTCCACCCGCCGGCACCGCTGGTGGATGGACGGCTGGGCCCACTCCATGCAGGAGCAGTGCTTCATCGACTGGATGGACGGCCTGTTCGGCACCAGCGCGTGGCGGCACTCGATGCAGGAACAGGACGTCGAGTGGATCTTCGACTGGTGGTCCGCCGTGCTCTGGGACCCGGCCGAGGAACTGGCGGAGGAGTGAACCGCGGGACCGGGCGCACGGACGCGCCCGATGTCCCTAGACTGCGCGGCCCGATGCACGCCGCGCGAAGGTCGCCCGATTCCGCCGGCACCGCCCACCCGGGCGGCGGGCTGCTGCTCGTCCTCGCCGGGCCCTCGGGCGTGGGCAAGACCTCGATCGTCCACGACCTGGTGCGCCGGTTCGACGGCGTGTTCTCGGTGAGCGCGACGACGCGCGCGCGAACCCCATCCGAGCGCGAGGGCGTCGACTACTACTTCGTCGACGAGGCCACGTTCCAGCGCATGGTCGACGAGGACCGGTTCCTGGAGCACGCGCAGGTGTTCGGGCGCTCGTGGTACGGCACGCCCGAGGAACCCGTGCGCCGGCAGCTGGACGCGGGGCGCCTGGTGATCCTGGACATCGACGTGCAGGGCGCCGAGAACGTGAAGCGGAAGATCCCGGAATCCCTCACGGTGTTCGTGCTGCCCCCCAGCGAGGACGAGCTGCTGCGCCGCCTGCGCGGGCGCGGGCGCGAGGATGAATCCTCGATCCAGCGTCGCTTCGCCGAAAGCCAGCGCGAGATCGCGCGCGCACGCGGCGGGTGCACGTTCGAGCACTTCGTCGTCAACGACAACCTGGAGCGCGTGGCCGACGAGATCGCCGGGATGGTCGCCGCACGCCTGCAAACGACGGCCTGACGGGGCCAATCTTCCCGATTTCTCGGAGATTCGCCGTGGGGCCGCCGTCGGCAGCGGGTAGCGTCCGCACAGGGCGTGCATGCCGGGGATGACCGCCCTGCGACCCCACGGAACCCCATTTGACAGCGATCCGAACCCTCGACCGGCCCGCCTCCACGCTCCCCACCACGGTGCTGCTGCGTTACACGGTGCCGATCGCCACGGTCCACGTGCTGGCGCTGCTGGTCCTCTGGCCGGCGCTGTTCAGCTGGACGGGCGTCTTCGCCTGCATCTTCGGCGTGCACTTCTTCGGGCAGGCCATCACGATGGGCTACCACCGCCTGCTGGCGCACCGCAGCTTCGGCACGCCGCGGTGGTTCGAGCACGCGCTGGTGACGTTCGCGCTGTGCTCGCTCGAGGACTCGCCCGCCCGCTGGGTGGCGACGCACCGCATGCACCATGCGCACAGCGACGAGGAGGACGACCCGCACTCGCCGCTCGTGACCTTCGTGTGGGGCCACCTGGGATGGCTGATGGTGCGCAACGAGCACCTGCACCACCGCGCCAGCTACGAGGTCTACGCGCGCGACATCCTGCGCGACCCGTTCTACATGTGGCTCGAGAAGAAGCCGTGGCGGCCGCTCTGGTTCTACGCGGGCCAGGTGGTCGCGTACGCGGCGGTCTCTTTCTCGGCCGCGCTGCTGTGGACCGACGCGGTCGGCGCCGCATGGTTCGCCGCCAGCGTCGTCGTCTGGGGCGTCTACCTGCGCACCGTCATCGTCTGGCACATCACGTGGAGCGTGAACAGCCTGACGCACATGTTCGGCTACCGCAACCACGCGACCGAGGAGAACAGCCGCAACAACTGGCTGGTCGGCCTGCTCGCCTCGGGCGAGGGCTGGCACAACAACCACCACGCCGACCCCGCGTGCTGCACCGTGCAGCACCGCTGGTGGGAGATCGACATGACCCACTGGCAGGTCCAGGCCATGCAGTGGGTCGGGCTGACGTGGGACGTGGTCCCGCCCCGGCACGTGCGCGCCGCCAAGGCGCGGGCGCATGCCGCGGTCCTGCGGATGGCCCAGGCCGCGAAGGGATCGGATGCTGCGCCGGCCGCGGCATCCGACGCGCCGCGCGCCACGGGAACCGCGCGGGCCGCGGTCGCTCAGTCCTCGGTGGCGTCCTCGGTCACCTGAGGTGGGCCGATCACGGCGCCGCCCACGCGAACCAGGTTCGACCCGCACTCGACGGCGACCTCGAAGTCGCCCGACATGCCCATCGAGAGGATGTCGAAGCGGTCGCCGCCGGCGCCGGAGGTGCGGATGTCCTCGAACATCTCGCGGCAGCGCTCGAACGTGGTGCGCGCGGCGTCCTGGCCGCCCTCGAGCGGCGCCATGCACATCAGGCCGCGGGCCTTCACGTTCACCATCGTCTCGATCTGGCGGATCAGGTGGCGCGCCGCACCCGGCGCGACGCCGTGCTTCGACGCCTCGCCGCCGACGTTCACCTCGACCAGCACCTCGACCGGCTTCTCGCGGCGGGCGGCGGCAACCTGGATGTCCTCGGCCAGGCGCAGGCTGTCCACCGAGTGGACCAGGCGCACCAGCTCGATCGCCTTCTTGACCTTGTTGCGCTGCAACGACCCGATCATGTGCCAGCGAACCTTGGGCGCGCTGCCGGAGAGCTCCTCGCGGCGGCGGCACCATTCGTCGATCTGCGCGGCCCGCTGCGTCAGCTGCTGCACGCGGTTCTCGGCAAGGTCGACCTGGCCCATCTGCACCAGCTCGCGGATCTGGTCGACGGAGCCGCTCTTGGTCACGACGCAGAGCATGACCTCCTCGGGGCGGCGTCCCGCGCGCCGCGCCGCGGCGGCGATGCGCGCCTTGACGTCCTCGTAGCGCTGCTTCAGCGTGGTCCCGTTCGCGTCCTGCGTGCCGGTGGTCATGCTCGGCAGGATACGGCGTGCGGCGGACGGGGCGGGTGCGGAGCCGTCAGAACAGCCGCCACCAGAACCGGCGGCGGGCGGGGTTGAAAGAGTTCGAGCGGTACACGCTGCGGGCAGGCAGCCATCCCCAGCGTGCCGCAAGCATGATGCAGGCGGCAACCGCCAGGACCGCAAGGATTCCCCACGCAAGCCCGGCGGCGGTGTAGGTGCCGTCACCCAGCGGGTACCGGAGCGTGTACCAGAGGCCCTCGATGCCATGGTGCTGCACGTTCACGGCCGCGCGCCACGCGAGGGCGAGGAACAGCCCCACCATGATCACGCCGACCACCGCCTTGGCGGTCGCCTCATGCTGCCACGCGAGCATGGTCAGGAGCGCCAACAGCGCCGTGCCTCCGAGCCCGATGGCGAGCGCGAACGCGATGGCCCTGCCGCGGCCCGGTTCGCGCGGCGGACCGCCGCGGGGAGAATCCCCCGAGGAACCGTACTTCGCAAGGAGTCGGCCGCCGATGTTCACGTGGCGGAGCGTAGCCGGGCGCACGGCGCGTCCGGTGCCGTCATGCCGCGGGAGGCGCGCGGCGGATCCCTATCCTTACGCCGCATGTCCACCGCCCCCACCGGCGCCGTCCCCCGCAACGTGCCCTGCGTCCTGGTCGTCCGCGACGGCTGGGGCATCAACCCGCACGCCGCCGAGCGTCCCGCCGACGCCACCCGCCTGGCACGCGTGCCCGTCTGCGACATGCTGGAGCGCGACTGGCCGCACGTGATGATCCGGACCAGCGGCGAGGACGTCGGGCTTCCTGTCGAGAACGGCCAGCCGGTGATGGGAAACAGCGAGGTCGGGCACCAGAACATCGGCGCGGGCCGGATCGTGGACCAGGAGCTGATGCGCATCACGCGCGCGATCCGCAGCGGCGAGTTCGCGCGGAACCCGCGGCTGCTGGCGGCGTGCGCGCGGGCGAAGGAGAGCGGCGAGGGCGGCCGGCCGCGCGCGCTGCACGTCATGGGCCTGGTGGGCGACGGCAAGGTGCACAGCGACTTCGGGCACCTGGAGGCGCTGCTGCGCCTGGCGAAGTCGCAGGGCGTCCCCGCGGACCGGATCTTCGTGCACGCGTTCACCGACGGCCGCGACACGCCGCAGCGGAGCGGCCTGCCGGTGGTCGAACGCCTGGAGGCCGTGCTGCGCGAGACGGGCGGGCGGATCGCGACGATCAGCGGCCGATACTGGGCCATGGACCGCGACTTCCGCTGGGACCGCGTGCAGCGCGCGTGGGACGCGATCCTGGGCCGCGCCGGCGTCGCGCGCGGGAGCGGCGCGGTGCAGGTGCTGCGCGACTACTACGCGGAGCCGTCGTCGCCCAACATGACAGGCGACGAGTTCGTGCCGCCCACCCGCCTGCTGGAAGGCGCCGGGGTTCCGAACGACGGCGATGCGGTCGTGTTCTTCAACTTCCGCGGCGACCGGCCGCGCGAGCTGACGATGGCGTTCGTGCTGCCGGATGCCGACTGGGCGAAGGCGAAGGGCGGCGGCTTCGCGCGCGACCCGCGCCCGCGCGACGTGCTCTTCACGGCGATGACGCGCTACGAGGAGGGCCTGCCCATGGAGGTCGCGTTCGACCGACCCGGGCAGATGCCGGACATCATGGGCGCGTGGATCGCGCAGCTGGGGCTGACGCAGTTCCGCTGCGCGGAGACGGAGAAGTTCCCGCACGTCACGTTCTTCTTCAACGACTACCGCGAGCAGCCGTTCCCCGGCGAGCGGCGGCAGCTGGTCCCCAGCCCCAAGGACGTGCAGACGTACGACCAGAAGCCCGAGATGAGCGCGCATGGCGTGCGCGACGCGGTGCTGGCGCGGCTGGCGGCGCCCGACTGCGAGCCGTTCATCGTCGTGAACTTCGCGAACCCCGACATGGTGGGCCACACGGGCAACCTGGACGCGGTGGTGCAGGCGTGCCAGGTGGTCGATGCGTGCGTGGGCGCGATCGTCGACGCGACGCTCGCCCGCGGCGGCAGCCTGGTGATCACCGCGGACCACGGCAACGCCGAGCAGATGAAGGACCCTGCGACGGGCGCGCCGCAGACCGCGCACACCAACTTCGACGTCGAGCTGTTCGTGGTCGGCGACGCCTTCCGCGGCACGCACCTGCGCGAGGGCGGCCGCCTGGCGGACATCGCGCCCACGATGCTCGCGATGATGGGCCTGCCGAAGCCGGCGGCGATGACCGGCACCTCGCTGCTAATTTGATCCTGCCACAGTAGTTCCAATTTCCGCAGTAGACCGGTTGGAAATTTGGCGGCCCAGTCGAGAATCGTGCGCCGTGGCCACGAAGATGCCGTCATGCCAAGACGCATCCGACCGATCGTGCCGGGGGTGGCGCATCATGTCACGCAGCGTGCTGCCCATGGCCGTTTCATTCTGGATTCCGCTCACGCAAAGGCCGTTCTAGCGGATCTCATCACGACCTGGGCATCCAAGACCGGAGTCGTCATCTGCGGCTTCGTGATCATGGACAATCACTTCCACTTGTGCGCGATACCGCCAGACGCACACGCGCTCAGTGTGATGATGGGGCGCGTGACCGCGTTCTTCTCCAAATGGCTGAACCTCTCGGCCGGCGACAGCGGTCCGAACTGGCAAGGCAACTTCTTTGCGGCACCGATGGACGACGAGCACGCGGTTGCCGCGCTTCGCTATGTCGAACGCAACCCGGTGGCCGCGGGCCTGGTGGAGCAACCGTGGGATTGGCGTTGGTCGAGCGCCGCGTGGCACTGCGGACTTGGACCCCGGCCTGCATTCCTGACCGGCGACCTGCGCCCGGCCGGGACCACGTCGAGGGATTGGCGCGTCACGCTCACTTCTCCGCTCGGTGACGCACTGGTGGCGGCGATTCGGCAATCAACGCACAGCAATCTCCCACTCGGCGCGGAAGACTGGATCAGCGCCCAGGAATCACGAGTTGGACGCTCGCTGCGACCTCGGGCCCGGGGAAGACCGCGGCGGCCAGCTTCATCGCCGGCCGCCGCGGAAATTGGAACTACTGTGGCAGGATCAATTTAGCGGGCTCAGCCGTGGATCATGCGCCCCTCGGCGCCCAGCGCGGCCTCGTGCATGGACTCGGCCATGGTCGGGTGCGCGTGCATGGTGGCGATGATGTCGTCCACCGTGCCCTCGAGCGACTTCGCCACGCAGATCTCGTGGATCAGCTCGCTGGCGTTCTCGCCGATGATGTGGCCGCCCAGGATCTCGCCGTACTTCTTGCTGACGATGAGCTTCACGAAGCCCACGTTCGCGCCGTCGGCGATCGCCTTGCCGTGCGCCTGCAGGCTGTACTTGCCCACGCGGTACTCGATGCCCTTCTCCTTCGCGGCGCGCTCGGTCATGCCGACGCTGGCCACCTGCGGATTGCAGTACGTGGCGCCGGGGATCGCGTCGTAGTGGACGCCGGTCGATGCGTGGCCGAACATGCGCTCGACCGCGACGATCGCCTCCTCGCTGCTGACGTGCGCCAGCCACGGCGGGCCGATCACGTCGCCGACCGCGTAGACGCCGGGCACGCTGGTCGCGTACGTCGCCTTGTCCTTCTTCTCCATGTAGTCGGTGACGATGTGGCCCTTCTCGGTCTTCAGGCCGAGCGACGCGTCGAACAGGCCCTCGAAGCGGCCCGCGACGCCGATCGCGACCAGGACCTTCTCGGCCTCGATGACCTCCGTCTTCTTCGTGACCTGGTCCTCGATGGTGACCTTCGCGCCACCGGCGACGAGCCGGATGTCGGCACCGGATGACGTCTTCTCGATCGCCTTCGTCATGCAGCCGAGCTTGAACTCGATGCCCTGCTTCTGGAAGATCTTGAGCGCCTCCTTCGAGATCTCGTCGTCCTCCACCGGCATGATGCGGTCGAGCATCTCGACCACCGTCACCTTGGTGCCGAACGCGTTGAAGAAGTAGGCGAACTCCATCCCGATCGCGCCCGAGCCGACGATCACCACCGACTTCGGCCGCTCCAGCAGGCTCAGCGCCTCGTAGCTGCTGATGATCGTCTTGCCGTCCTTCGGCGCGAACGGCAGCTCGCGCGGCGCGGCGCCGGTCGCGATCAGCACCTTGTCGGCGGTCAGGATCACGTCGTCCTTTCCCGCGGCGCCGGTGCCCTTGTAGTAGTCCTCGTCGGACTTCATGACCTGCACCTTGCAGGGGCCCGAGGCGGTCTTGCCGCTCAGGATCTTCGCGTGCCCCTGGACGTGCTCGACCTTGTTCTTCTTGAAGAGGAAGCCGATGCCGCCGTTCAGCTTGGACGAGACGTCGCGGCTGCGGCCGATCACCTTCGACCAGTCGACCTTCACGGACTTCGGGTCGACCGAGAAGCCCATCTCGGCGCCGTGCTGGAAGGCCTCGGTGTAGATGGATGCGGCGTGCAGCAGCGCCTTGGTCGGGATGCAGCCCCAGTTCAGGCAGACGCCGCCCAGCTTGGAGCGCTCGACGCAGGCCACCTTCTTGCCCATCTGGGCCGCGCGGATGGCGCCGACGTAGCCGCCGGGGCCGCCGCCGATGACGATGAGGTCGAAGTGCTTGGTTTCGGCCATGTGGGGTCTCCTCTGGGGGGTGGAAATTCCGCTCCGATTCCGCGAATTGGTTGGCAGCGGGGCGGAGAATCGTATGGTAGCCCCGGCTGGAACAACCTTGGCAAGCGCACCAGACCCTGCCCCGGAGCATGAATCGGGACGACGGCCCCCCACGGACGCCGCCGACCTCGGGCTGTGGTCATGGGACATGCGTTCCGGCGAGGCCTGGTTCTCCGCCGCGTTCCGCCGACGGCTGGGCTACCCGAACGACGCCTTCGCCCGCGGGATCGACGACCTGCGCACCGCGATGCACCCCGAGGACCTGCCGCGGTTCGAGCAGGCCGCGATGACGCTGGCCACCGCCGGCGCCCCGATCGACCTCGACCTGCGCATCCGCCGCCACGACGGCACCTGGGCCCCGTGCCGGCTCCGGGCCGAGGCCAGCGCCGACGCGCAGCAGCACGCGCTGGGCGCGCTGCTCGACGCGGGCACGCG
>JBEIFT010000005.1:0-30460 GCA_040382255.1 Phycisphaeraceae bacterium | reverse complement strand
GTTGCCCTTGCCGAACGACTGGCTGCCGCGGCGGCAGATGATCTCGAAGAACAGCGTCGGGCGGTCCTGCAGCGGCCGCGAGAAGAGCTGCAGCAGGTATCCCTCGTCGTCCGCGTCGACCAGGATGCCCAGGTCCTTGATGCGCGCGTGATCCTCCTTGACGCCCTCGTGGCCGTGCTGGCGCAGCATGGCATCCACGCGCTTCCACACGCCGTCGTAGTAGGCATCGGGGATGCTCAGGAAGTCGACGCCGCGGCGGCGCAGCTCGGCGACGCTGTGCAGCTCGTCGTCCGTGCGCAGCGCCAGGTGCTGCACGCCCGGGGTCATGTCGTGCCACTCCAGGTACTCCAGGATCTGGCTCTTCTTCTTGCCGGGCGCGGGCTCGTTGATCGGCATCTTGATCAGCTGGTTGCCGCTGGCCATCACCTTGGACATGAGCGCCGAGTAGTCGGTGCTGATGTCGGCGTCGTCGAAGTGCTTGAACATCGCGAAGCCGAGCACCTGCTCGTACCACTCCACCCAGTGGTTCATCTTGCCTTCCTCGACGTTGCCGACCGCGTGGTCGACGTACTTCAGGCCGCAGGGGTTGGCCTTGTTGTAGTCATTGAGGGCGAAGGCGCCCATCGGACGGTAGCCGGGCATGAACTGGCCGCCCGTCTTGACCTTGGGCAGCTCGTAGCCGCCGGTGCGGCTCACGAAGGTGTGGATCGCGCGGCCGTAGCACTTGATGCCGGCCATCGTCACCGTGCCGTTGGCATCGCTGCGCGTGATCGGCTCGTAGGCGCTGGTGCCGCCGTTGCGGATCGCCTGCTTCCAGGCGGCCTCGGCGTCGAACACCGTGAAGGCCAGGTCCTTGATGCCGTCGCCGAAGCGGCGGATCTCGTCGGCCGCCGGGTGGTCCTTGGTGAGGGGGGTCTCCAGGACGAAGCGGATGTTGCCCTGCGTCAGCAGGTACTGGGCGGCCTCGCGGCTGCCGGTCGTCAGGTCGCAGATCTGCTCGACCTGGAAGCCGAAGGCCGAGGCGTAGAAGTACGCGGCCTGCTTGGCGTTCGCGACGTAGAAGCGGACGTGGTCGACGTCGATCAGCGCGAGGGCGTCGTTGCCGGTCGCGCTGCGGGTCGAGGCCGAGGGGGTGGCGGTGGTCATGACGGGAAATGATATCCCGCCGCGCTCAGAACTTGAGCACGCTGTGGACCGGGCGGGATCCGAGGAAATCGCGCCCGTGCAGGCCGGTCAGCTCGATCAGGACGGTGGCGCCGCCGACCGTGCCGCCCGCCCGCTCGACCAGGTCGCAGCAGGCCTTCAGCGTGCCGCCGGTGGCCAGCAGGTCGTCGACCACCAGCACCTTGGCGCCCTTGGGGACGTCGTGGGCGTGCATCTCCAGCGTGTCGGTGCCGTACTCCAGCGCGTAGCTGGCCGAGATGCGCGGCCCCGGGAGCTTGCCGGGCTTGCGCACCGGCACGAAGCCGCACGCCAGCGACTGCGCGATCGCGGTACCGAAGATGAAGCCACGGCTCTCGGCGCCGACGACCAGGTCGAACTTCTGGCCGCGGAACGGGTTGGCCATCATCTCGACCGCCAGCGCCAGCGCGGACGGGTTGGCCAGGATCGGCGTGATGTCCCGGAAGAGGATGCCCGGCTTCGGGAAATCCGGGATCTCCCGGATCAGGCGCGTGATCTGGTGGACCGGGTTCATCTCGGCATGCATGGGGGCGAGGATATCATTCGGCCATGCCTCGCACGTCGAGCACCGGCCGCCTGGAGACCGTCGAGCCCATCGGCAAGCGCGTCCTCATCCGCAAGGACGAGGACCGCAAGGTCACCAAGGTCGGCATCCACCTGCCGGACAAGATCGAGATTCCCACGCTGACCGGCCGCGTCGTCGCGATCTCGGCCGAGGTCGCCAAGGACGACAACTACCCGATCGAGCGCTACGACCGTGTGCTCTTCAACCCCAAGCACGGGATCCCGGTGGACTTCGAGGGCGACAACCGTCTGTTCGTCATCCCGGTCGAGGACGTGGTCGCCGTGTTCCGCGCGGCGGGCGCCGAAGAGGCCTGAGTGGGGGCCGACGCCGCGCCGCTGCCCGATCCGATGCCCGTCGCCGCGGCGGAGCTGCCGCTCCACGGCACGATCCGCGTGCCCGGTTCCAAGAGCCTGACCAATCGCGCGCTGGTCCTGGCGGCGCTTGCCGGCGGGACGTCGCTCCTGGAGGGCGCGCTGCGGTCCGACGACACGGACGGCCTGCTGCGCGCGCTGGGCGCGCTGGGCGTGGACGCGTCGGCCGAAGGAGACCGGATCCGCGTCGCCGGCTGTGCGGGCCGCGTTCCCAATGCCCACGAGACGCGGATCGACCTGGGCGACGGCGGCACCCCGACCCGGTTCATGCTGGCGGTGGCGGCGCTCGCCGCGGCGCCGGTGGTCGTGGACGGCAGCCCGCGCATGCGCGAACGGCCGATCGCCGAAGGCGTGGACCTGCTCCGGCGGCTCGGGATCCAGGCCGAGTACGCGGAAGCCGAAGGTCGCCTGCCCGTGCGGATCGTCCCCGGCCCGGCCGCGCCGCGCGGCGGCACGGTGATCGCGCGGCCGACCGCCAGCAGCCAGTTCATCAGCGCGCTGCTCCTGGTGGCGCCGTGGTTCCGCGACGGCATCACGCTGGAGTTCGTGGGTACGCCGACCAGCCAGTCCTACGTCGAGCTCACCGTCGACGAACTGCGCCGGTGGGGCGCCCACGTCCAGGAGACGCGCGGACCCGGCGGTGTGCTCGAGACGGTGCGCGTGGCACCTGGGCCCCTGCGTGCGCGCGAACGCGTGGCGGTGGAGCCCGATGCCTCGAGCGCCGCCTACTGGGGCGTGGCCGCGGCGGTCGTCGAGGACAGCGACCTGCTGCTGGCGGGCCTGCCGGCGGATTCTCGCCAGCCGGACATGGGCGTGTTCGCCGCCCTGCGCGCGATGGGCGCCGAGGTGCAGGGGGACCGCGAGGGCCTGTGCGTGGCATGGAACGGCCCGCGCCGCGGCGCGCCGCTGCGGCCGGTGCACGTGGACGCTTCGCGTTTCCCCGATGGCGCGCTGGCGCTCGCCGCCGCCGCGGCGCTGGCGTCGGGGCCGAGCCGCATCACGGGGCTTGCCACGCTGCGCGTGAAGGAGAGCGACCGCCTGGAGGCGCTGCGCGCGGAGCTCGAGCGGATCGGCTGCGGCGCGCGGATCGCCGACGGTTCGATCGACGTCCTTCCGGCGGGCGTGCCCGCGCCCCGCGGCGTGCGGATCCGCACCTACCGCGACCACCGCATCGCCATGAGCTTCGCGGCGATCGGCCTGCGGACCGGTGGGCTGCTCGTCGAGGACCCCGGATGCACCGCGAAGAGCTATCCGGGATTCTGGGCGGACCTTGCCCGCGTCCGCGACGGCGGCACCTGACGCCGCCCCTGCGTCCCGTCCTTCGCGTACCCTGACGCAATGCACGCATTCTGGCACTTCGCGAGGCGCCTGCTCCAGCACAAGCTGCAGCTGGGTGTCGCGTTCGGGTGCGCGCTGCTCTCGGCGGGCGGCTTCGGCGCCGGCATCATGAGCCTGGGCCCGATCCTGGAGTTCCTGCTCAAGAAGAAGGAGAGCCTTGGCGGCTGGGTCGCGGACCATGCGCCGTGGATGCCGCAATCCGTCATCGATGTGCTGCCCGCGTCGCCGTTCCATGCGGTCGTCTGGATCTTCGCCTGCCTGATGGCGCTGACCGTGATCGGCGCCGCGGCGAACTTCGCGCACCAGTACCTGGCCATGACAGTCTGCGTGCGCGTGGTGGCCGGCGTCCGGCACGACGTCTTCAAGCACGTCGTCCACCTGCCGCTGGGCCAGGTCGTGCAGCGCGGGCCGTCCGAATTCATCAGCCGCGTCACCCGCGACAGCGTCGAACTGCAGCGCGGCCTGGTGGCGATGACCGGCAAGACCGTCGCGCAGGTGACCAAGGGCGTCGCAGCGCTGGGCGCCGCGATCTGGTTCGACTGGCGGATCACCATCGTCGCGCTGGTCGCGGGTCCGCTGCTGGCGATCCCGCTGCGCAAGTTCGGCAAGCGCATCCGCCGCGGCATCCGGGGCTCGCTGAAGGCGCAGGAGGACCTGCTGCGGGTCTCCAACGAGACCATGCAGGGGCTGCGCGCCGTCAAGACATCGACCGCCGAGGGCGCGGCGATCGGCCGGTTCGAGGAGCAGAACCGCGAGGTGCTGGTGCAGGAGATGCGGGTGCGGTTCGCGCAGTCGATGTCCGGCCCGCTGGTCGAGACGATCGCGCTGACCGCCGTGTGCGTGCTGGCGCTGATCGCCGCGCGGCAGATCCTGGACGGGAAGCTCGAGTTCGACACCTTCGTCCTTGCGCTCGGCTCGCTTGCCGCGGCCGGCGGCAGCTTCAAGCCGGTGACGAGCTTCATCAACGACATCCAGGCCGCGTCCGCGCCGGCCGAGCGCCTGCAGGAGCTCCTGGACCTGCCGCGGGAGGACGTCGCGGAGCGCCGCAAGCCCGCGCTGGCGCGCCACTGCCGAGAGATCGCGTTCGAGCAAGTCACGTTCACGTATCCGGGCGCCAAGGCGCCCGCGCTGGATTCGGTCAACGTGCGGATCGCCCACGGCGAGCGCGTGGCGATCGTTGGACCCAACGGCTGTGGCAAGACGACGCTGCTTTCGCTGGTGCCCCGGCTGTTCGAGCCCGCCGTGGGCCGGATCACCGTTGACGGCACCGACGTCGCCGGCACCAACGTCACGACGCTGCGCGCCCAGCTGGGCGTGGTCACGCAGGACGCCGTGATCATCCGCGGCACGCTCGAGGAGAACATCCGCTTCGGCAACGCATCGGTCGATCGCGCCGCGGTCGTGGACGCCGCGCGCCGCGCGCACGCGCTCGGCTTCATCGAGAAGATGGCCAAGGGCCTCGACACGCCCGTGGCCGAGGGCGGCGCGTCGCTCAGCGGCGGCCAGCGGCAGCGCATCGCGATCGCCCGCGCGATCCTGCGCGACCCGGCGATCCTGATCCTGGACGAGGCCACCAGCCAGGTGGACGCCGAGAGCGAGGAGCAGATCAACGAGGCGATCCGCGAGTTCAGCGCTGGCCGCACCGTGCTGGTGATCGCGCATCGGCTGTCGACCGTGCGCACGGCAGACCGCATCGTCGTCATGGATGCGGGCCGCGTCGTCGCGACTGGCACGCACGACCAGCTGCTGCAGGCATGCGACGTCTACGCACGGATCGCGCGGACGCAGCTGGCGGGCTGAACGTTCGCGCGGCATCGGCCGTGCATCGGAGTCGCGACGTTCAGGGCGTTCCGGCCGGGCTGCCGCCCGTTGCGGGGACCGCTTCGCCGCGCGAGGGCTGCGGTGCGCCGCCCAGCGCGGGGATCGCCGTGCCGCTGGGCGCGGGGACCGCGGGACGCGCGGGCGCATTGGGGTCGGGCAGGGCGGGCGCGGCCGCGGCGGGAGCCGTCGCCGGCGCAGCAACCTTCTCGGGAACGGCCGGCGCCGTGCCGCGCGTCTCCAGCGCGATCCAGAACAGGATCACCGCACCCACCAGCGTCAGGCACGCCAGGATCGCGACGAACAGCATCCAGTTCTGCAGCTGCGTGTGCAGGCGCTGCACGCCGGCGTCACGATCGGAGGTCTTCTCGAGCAGGCCCTGGAGCGCCGCGGCGCTGCGGTCGGTCGTGGCCTGCAGCTGCACCACCGCGCTCGCCAGCGTCGTGACGCCCTCGGCGACCTTGAGCGCGCTCTCGTGGTTCATGTCCAGCTGCTGCTGCACCAGCCCGAGCACGTCGCGCTGCTGCTCGACGCCCTGCGTGATGCGGGCAAGGGTCTTCTCGACCTGCTCGTCGCGCTGGCGGGTGTACATGAGCTGCTGGGCGACCAGGTCGGCCAGGCGCGTCTGCTGGCGGACCAGCTCCGGCAGCGCGCCCATCGTCTGGGGCAGCGTGGACACCACCCGCGCCAGTTCCTGCTGGCGCTGGTCCTGCTGGTCCAGGAAGGCGCGGAAGTCGCGCGCCATCGTGACGATCTCCTGGCTGTCCGCGGGCACGGTCATCGCGTGCTCGGCGTCCACGGCCGTTCCCGGGGCGCGGCGCGCGGGCTCGGCGCGGTCGCGACCAAGGAAGAGCGAGCGGAGCGTGTCGAGGAAGCGGCCCATCGGGGGCGTCAGCGTAGCCCGAAGCGACCCGCGCGGGGCGGGCTAGCATCCGCGAATGGCCTTCGCCGCCTCCATCGCGGGCTCCGTGGCGCGTGCGCTCGTCGCCGCGGCGATCGCGCTGGCGGCGAACGGCTGCGACGGCGCGACGGCCGCGAAGGACGCCCGCCCGGGTGCGGTGCGCATCGCGTCGCTCAGCCCGGCGCTGACCGCCACCGCGGCGGAGCTGGGGGCCGGCGCATCGATCATCGGGCGGACGCCGTGGTGCACGGGGGTCGATCCATCCGTGCCGGTGGTCGGGTCGCTCACCGACTGCGACCTCGAGCGCCTGGTGTCGCTCCGGCCCGGGCTGGTGCTGGTGCAGGCCCACGAGCCTTCGGCGGACCTGGTGCAGGTGGCACGGTCGCGCGGCATCGACCTGCGGTGCTGGCACCTGGACACCGTTGCGGACGTGCAGGCCATGGTCACCGACCTTGGGCGCGAGCTCGAACGTCGGGGCATCGCTGGCGCCCAGGCCGCCGCGGACGCGATCGTGGCGGGTCACCTCCAGGCCGTTCGCGAGCCGATCGCCGAGCACGGGGCGACCCTGCTGCTCTTCTCGACGGACCCTCCCATGGCGTTCGGCAGCGGCACCTATCCGGATGGGCTGTGGCGGGCGATGAGTGGCACCAATGCCGTGGATGCGCCGGGCTACCCGCAGTTGGCCGCCGAGGACATCGTGCGCCTGAAGCCCGCGCGGACCATCGTGGTCGGCCGCGGCCCGGTCCCCGAGTGGATCCACCGCGCGACGCAGGGGGCCGTGGTCACCGTGGATGCGCCGTGGCTTCTGGAGCCGGGCGCGCGGATGCTCCGGGAGGGCCCGTCCACGCTGCGCGACGCGGCGGCCGCTGCCGGCACTGCCGGGGAGCGTGTGCCGTGAGTGGCCACGGGGCCGTTTCGGCGCGCCACCCGGCGCGTGGCGTCCTGATTGCGGCGTGCGCGCTGTTCGCGGCATGCGCCGGTCGGTTCCTGGTGGTGCGTGGCCTTGACGGCACGTGGCTCCTCGGCTGGCCCGTGCCTCAGGTGCTCGACCTGCGTCTGGGGCCCATCCTGTGCGCGCTCGCGGCTGGCGGCGCGCTGGGGGCGGCGGGCGCGGTGCTGCAGACGCTCCTTCGCAATCCCCTTGCATCGCCGTTCGTGCTGGGCATCTCCAGCGGCGCCGGCGCCGGCGTGGCGCTGGCGTCGGTCGTGGCTGCAGCGGCCGGGTTGGCGGCGCCGACGGGCATCGCCTTGGTCCTGCCTGCGACGCTCGGGTCATTCGTTGCGCTTGCGTTCGTGCTGGGACTCTCGCGCCGCCACGGGACGGTCGACCCGGTGACGATGGTGCTCGCAGGCGTCGTGGTCGGCACCGTTGCCGCGGCGCTCACGATGGTGGCCGAGGCGCTCCTGCCGCCCGACCGACGTGGCGTCGCCGCGGCATGGGTGCTCGGGCGCATTCCCGACGTCGTCCCGACCGGTCCGTGGTTGGCCTGCCTGCTGGCAGCGGTCGGGCTGACGGGGCTGGCCGTCTGGCGCGGGCGCGCGCTGGACGCATCCGCCCTCACGGATGACGAGGCGGCCTCCGTCGGCGTGTCGCTCGGCCGGTTGCGGCTTGCGATGTTCGCTGCATGCGGCATCGCGTCCGCGGCGTCGGTCGTGCTGTGCGGGCCCATCGGCTTCGTCGGGCTGCTGGCACCGCACCTGGCGCGTCCGCTGACAGGTCCCCGCAACGGGCCGCT
This sequence comes from Phycisphaeraceae bacterium, assembly GCA_040382255.1. Classification (GTDB taxonomy): domain Bacteria; phylum Planctomycetota; class Phycisphaerae; order Phycisphaerales; family SM1A02; genus UBA966. Next base: position 22,549 of record JBEIFT010000005.1, on the reverse strand, counting down.
CGTGGTGGCGTCCGCGCTGCTCGGCGCGGCGCTGCTGGTGGCGGCGGACGCGGTGCGTCAATTGTTCGACGTCCACGGGGGGCGCCTGCCGATCGGTGCCCTCACGGCGGCGCTTGGCGGCATCGCGTTCCTCGTGTTGCTGCGGCGGACGGCCGGGGGGTGGATCCGATGACGGCCTGCACGCTTTCGTTCCGGTCGGTGCGGCTGCAGCGGGGGGGCTTCGCATTCGCGGTGGACGGCATCGAGGTTCCGCGCGGCGCGGTCACGGTGCTGCTGGGCCCCAACGGTGGCGGCAAGACGACGGCGCTGCGCCTGGCGGGGGGGCTGTTGGCGCCCCAGGCCGGCCAGGTCATGGTGGATGGAGTGTCCGTGGCCACGATGCCACCGGTCGAGCGCGCGCGCCGCGTCGCGTACGTGCCGCAGCGGCCCGAGGTCGGGCTGCCGTTCCGGGTGCGCGAGGTCGTGGAACTGGGCCGGCACGCCTTGCCTGCCGAGCCCGAGCGCGTGGAACGCGCGCTTGCCGCGGCCGGACTGGCTCCGCTTGCCGATCGCGCGTTCCACCAGCTGTCCGCCGGCCAGCAGCAGCGGGTCGCGGTGGCACGCGCACTTGCCCAGCACGCGCCCGGAGCACTGCTGCTCCTGGACGAGGCGTTCTCCGCCGTCGATCCGGCGGAATGCGCCGGCATGCTTGCCGTGCTGCGGGCGCTGGCGGATGCTGGGTCGACGATTCTCCTGGCCACGCACGACCTGGCGCTGGCGGCGGCAGTGGCTGACCACGCCTGGCTGATCCAGGGCGGGGCCACCGCTGGGTTCGGCCCGACTGGCACCTTCCTGGCGCCCGAACGGCTGCAGGCGTTCCTGGGCCTGCCCGTGGTGCTTGCAACCGGGGCGGGTGGAAGGTCGATCCCCGTGCCGGACCTGCGCGGGAACCGTCAGGCTGCCGCCCCTGGGACCTGAAATATCCAGTTCCCGTGCGATCCCGGCACGATGCGGGCCGGTTCGGCACCGGATCGCGCAAGGCACGGTGGGTTATCCCGCACAGGATGGCTCGGCGGCGGTACCATCCCGCCCCCATGATCGACATCCGCAAGCTCAAGGAGCTCGTCCGCCTCATGCAGACGAGCGACCTCACCGAACTGGATCTCCGGGACAAGGAAGAGCAGGTCACCATCCGCCGCGCGACCGCCCAGGCGGCCCCGCAGGTCGTCCACGCTGCTCCGGCCATGGTGCACCACGCGGCCCCCGTTGCGGCCCCGGCAGCGCCTGCCCCCGCGGCCGCCGCGCCGGCCTCCGAGGACGCCGGGCTGGTTGCCATCGAGAGCCCGATGGTCGGCACCTTCTACGCCGCTGCTGGTCCGGACAAGCCCGCCTTTGCGGCGGTCGGCGCCCAGATCGGCCCGGACAGCGTCGTCTGCCTGGTCGAGGCCATGAAGATCTTCAACGAGATCAAGGCCGAACGCTCGGGCACCATCGCCAAGATCCTGGTCAAGAGCGGCCAGGCGGTCGAGTTCGGCCAGCCGCTCTTCATGATCAAGCCCTCCTGACGCAGAAGTTCCCGCACCTGCGCGCCGCGGCCCCGCGCCCGGCGCACGGAGACCCCACATGTTCAAGCGTGTCCTGATCGCCAACCGCGGCGAGATCGCGCTCCGCATCATCCGCGCGTGCCGCGAGCTCGGCATCCAGACGGTCTGCGTCTACTCGACCGCCGACCGCGGCGGCCCGTGGCTCGAGCAGGCGGACCAGACGGTCTGCATCGGCCCCGGCCCCTCCAAGGAGTCGTACCTCAAGATCGAGCGGATCATCGCCGCCGCCGAGGTGAGCCATGCCGACGCGATCCACCCGGGCTACGGCTTCCTGAGCGAGAACTCGCACTTCGCCGAGGTCTGCCGCTCGAGCGGCTTCGAGTTCATCGGCCCCAGCCCCGAGGCGATGCACGCCCTGGGCGACAAGGTCAACTGCAAGAAGCTGGCCAAGAAGACCGGCACGCCGATCTTCCCCGGCACCGAGGACGCGATCGAGGACATCGACGAGGCCGTCCGGGTGGCCCACGAGATCGGCTTCCCGGTCATCGTGAAGGCGCGCGCCGGCGGCGGCGGGCGCGGCATGCGCATCGCCCGCGACGAGGCCCAGCTGCGCGCCGGCATCGAGAGCGCCCGCCAGGAGGCCGCCGCGGCCTTCGGCGACGGCGGCGTCTACGTCGAGAAGTTCCTCGAGAACGCCCGGCACTTCGAGGTCCAGGTCATCGGCGACAAGCACGGCAACGCCGTGCACCTGTACGAGCGCGACTGCTCCAGCCAGCGCCGCCACCAGAAGCTGGTGGAGGAGGCCCCGGCCCCCGGAGTCGACCCGAAGAAGCGCGACAGGGTCTGCGAGAGCGCCGCGGCCCTGATCCGCGAGGCGAAGTACTCGGGCGCGGCGACCGTCGAGTTCCTGATGGACCGCCACCAGGACTTCTACATGCTGGAGGTCAACACCCGCGTGCAGGTCGAGCACCCCGTGACCGAGCTGATCACGGGCGTCGACATCGTGCAGACGGGCATCCGCGTCGCGGCCGGCGAGAAGCTCCCGTTCACGCAGAAGGACATCCACGTCAACGGCCACGCGATCGAGGTCCGCATCAACGCCGAGGACCCCGACCGCAACTTCATGCCTCAGGCGGGCCTGATCGAGACCTACGCCGCGCCGGGCGGCCCGGGCGTCCGCCTGGACAGCCACGCGCGCGCGGGCTCCCGCATCCCGCCCAACTACGACTCGATGATCGGCAAGCTCATCGTCCACGCCAAGGACCGCGAGACGTGCATCGAGCGCCTGAAGGGCGCCCTGCGCGAGTTCCGCATCGGGCCGGTCAAGACCACGATCCCGCTCCACCTGAAGGTCCTGGACCACCCGGACTTCCGCAAGGCCACGCACGACATCCACTACGTCGAGCGCTGGCTGAAGGAGCAGGAGGCCGCGGCCAAGCGCTGAGGCACCGGGACCGACCGCCCCCACGGGAAGTCGTCCCAAGCCAGATGCAACGCGCGCCCGGAACGCTCCGGGCGCGCGTTGCATCGCTTCGTTGCCCCCGTCGCGTCAGTCCTGTGCGCCGCGCTTCGATGGGATCAGGCTGACCATGACGATCACGGCGAAGAACAGCGCCATGATCGCGTAGCCCCCGACGGGGCTGATCAGGCTCTGGTCGCGGTCCGGCTGCGGCGGGGCCGCGATCTCCTGGACGAGGGGCGCGGCCGTCGCGGCGCCCGCGATGGCCAGGGCGGCCACGGATGCCACTGCGGTGCCGAAGGACGGGATCATGCGTTCGGTGTGCTTCATCGGTGGCTCCTCGTGCCTTACGGGTTCATGCGCGGCACGGGCAGGCTGATGGTGTTGACGATGCGGTCCTCGGTGCTCGTCGAGAGCATCAGGCCCTTCAGCTTGGTCTCGGGCGGCACGCGGAAGTAGAGCGTGAGCTTGCTGGAACCGCCGAGCGACTGGATGGGGATGTCGGTCAGGCGCAGGGGGCTGCCGCCCATGCTCTTCACGGTCACCCAGGTGCCGTCGTCCTCGACCAGTCCGATGGCGTAGTACTTGCCGCCCTTGTCGTCGACCAGGCAGACCTTCGCGTTGGATGCGCTGGCGCCGGCCTCGCGCAGCCACTGGTTGACGTCGGGGAAGATGCGGACGCCCTCGGTCGATGCGCGCGCGTCCAGCCGCAGGATCTTCTGCTCGCCGGTGGTCTGGAAGCCCTTGACGCGCAGCTCGGATCCGACCGAACTGGTGCCGCCCTTGGGGAACTTCTGCTCGCCGCCGATGATGTAGTTGTTCGAATCCAGGCGCAGGTCGCCCTTGTCGTTCGAGCTGATGATCACGCCCTGGATCGCGTACTTCGGATCCGGGAAGTCGATCAGCGCATCGATGTTGGTGGCGCCGGGGTCCTCGACCAGCGCGTTTACGCCGCCGCCCGCCAGTGCCGTGGCGTCGCCGGCCACCGGCTTGCCCGTGGGAAAGCGCACGCCCTTGAGCTCGATGTACTTGGGCACCTGGTTGCGGAAGTCCGACTTGGGGAACAGCAGCACGAAGGTGCCGTCGCCCTGGCTGAGCACGCTGCTTGCGTAGGCCGACGCCGAGTTGAAGAAGTACTGCGAGGGCGCGCCGTCGCGGTCCAGCTGCACCCATGCAAGCGGGTGCGAGACCGCGGCCGACTTCGTGTCGCCGATCAGGCGCGCCTGCGACGCGGACAGGATGAACTGCTGGCCGCCGCCGTCGAACGCGTCCTGGCTCACCTTGAAGGCGACTGCCCAGGCCGAAGCCGGCGCGACGCCCTGGCCCGCGCTGAGCGGAACGGCGGGGACGTCCATCAACTTGATGCCCGACACCGCCGCCGACGGCAGGGACGTACGCCCCAGGCCCTCGGCGTACGAGTCGCGGTAGAGCGAACCGGCCGACTTGGCCAGTTCGGGCAGGTGCGATCCCAGCGTGCCCCCGCCGAGCATCGGCGAGAACGCGCCGTTCGAGATGTAGGCGAACCACTTCTCGGTGGCGTTGGTCAGGTGCAGGACCGGGGCGCGGTCGGTGCCGATGGTCGGCGCCTTGGGCTCGTCGCTCCGGCGCGTCCAGCCGCTGAAGTCGTAGATCGTCACGGTCGACTGGATGTACCCGGCGCCGATGCAGAAGATTCCCATCGTGAGCACGCCGCTGGCCAGGCCGAAGGCTCCGCCGACGGTCAGGTCGACCACGCGGGGGAACGCCAGGTTGGCCTTGATGGTGCGATCCAGGATCAGGCGCATCGGCAGCAGCAACGCCACGAACAGCGCCAGCAGGACCGTGCCCTTCGCGTAGTTGCCGAAGCCCGAGGACAGCAGGGGATACGTGGCCGGCTCCCAGAGCGCGAAGGCGAACACGCCTGCGAAGATCACGCACAGCAGGTGCATGAACGCACTGAACGCGCCGGCGTTCGACCACCAGTAGGCGATCAGCAGCACGGCCGCGAAGATGATGAGCGACATGATCATCGGTGGGGTCCTTCCTTACTTCGCCTTGGCAGCGCCGGCGGCGGGGGCCGCCGCGGCGGCCGGGGTTGCGGCTGCGCCGGCAGCGGCCGGCGGCGCGAACACGCGCTTCACCTCGTCGAAGCTGGTCTCGCCCGCGCGGACCTTCGCCAGCGCGGAATCCTGCAGGGACCAGCTCTTGGCCGAACGGCGGGCGTGCAGGTACGCGCCCTTGAAGTCGCCGGCAGCCAGCAGCGCCTTCGCCTCGGCATCGAACGGCAGCACCTCGAAGGCGCCCGTCACGCCGCGGTAGCCCGTGCCACGGCAGGTCGGGCAGTCGGTCGGCTGTTCCTTGACCAGCACCTTGCCGCTCTGGCGGTAGATCTGCACCTGCTTGCCGGCGGGGATCGCCAGCATCTTGGCCTCGTTGGGGTTCGGCGCCGCGCCGACGCGGCATGCCGGGCACAGCGTGCGCAGCAGGCGCACGCACACGATCCCCTTGAGCCCCTCCGCTGCGGCCTTCGGGTCGCCGACCGACTTGGACCACGCCGCCAGGAGCTCGAGCGGGTTGTCGCTCGGGAGCGTCGCGTAGAACAGGACGGCGCGCGCGTTCGGCGACACCATGACCTTGCCCGCGCCGGCCTCCATGGGGTCGGAGACCATCACGATGTCGGGGCCACGGCGCACGATCGTCTGAAGCTGCGTTCCGTACTCGATCTTGCCGGGCTCGAACTCCATGTGCTCGACGCCGTCGACGTTGCGTTCGGCGCGCTTCTCGATCGTCTTGATGTTCGAGAGGAACGCATCGTGCCGCGAAAGCATCGCGTACGCGAGCGCCGTCAGGCCGTTGGCCGGACGGGCACCCAGCAGGACCGTGCCGCCGCCCTCGGTCATCGCGCCAAGCGCCTTCAGCTGCGCCTCGGTCATGCCCAGCTTGTCCGTCGCGATCGTCAGCTGCTTCTCGCGCTCGACGTCCACGCGGATGCTCTCGCCCTGCATGGATCCGATCGACGAAACCGTCAGCACGATGCGCTCGCCGTCACGGACGATCGGCACCGAGCCGCGCTGGAACTTGCGGCGCTCGTTGGTGTCCAGGCCAGCGAAGCCCTTCAGCAGGTCCACGACCTTCGTCGCGGCCTCGCCGGCGATCGGCTCGCGCTTGAAGCGAACCGAGTCGATGGCCTGCTGCAGCTGCGCGCCCTGCTTCGAGAGCGCGATGTCCACGCGCGCCGCGCGCGCATCGAGCGCCGGCACGAGGATGCCCTCCAGCGCGACGTACGTCTCGTACCCCGGGTCCTTGCGGTCCGGGATCGGGTGCTCCGAACGGTCCTTCTTCTGGAACTTCAGGGTGACCGAACCCGCCGCGGCCTTCGCGCGGCGCGCGGCGGCGATCGCCGCGAAGTCCATGTTCATGAACTTGATCGCGGGGGCCTTGGTGCCCTTCAGCGCCTCGTTGCGCGCCTTCACGTAGAGCCAGCAGGGCACCACGTAGGCCGCCAGCATCAGCGGGAAGCCGACGAACCAGCCCCACGACCACGGCAGCAGCATCGCAAGCAGCAGGCCGACGGTGCCCGACGCCAGGAAGATGGCCGACCAGCGGACCGGCTTGATGCTGTAGTACTGGGAGTCCTGCGACAGCTTGCCGACGGCGACCGCCACGTAGGCGATGGTCACCAGCAGGGTCAGCGCCGGCTTCGCGACGCTCATCAGGAACACGGGGGCCGGCGTCTCCGCCAGCGTCAGGTATGCGGTGGTGGCGTTCACGTGCATCAGCTCTTTCCGACCATCGAGGCGCCCTGCGAGATGCCCTTCAGGCGCATGCGCAGTTCCTCGGGCTTCGGCGTCGCCTGCAGGGCGACGCTCTGGTGGATGTACTCGCGCTCGACCAGGTCGACCAGCGAGCTGGTGAAGTCGATCATGCCGGCGTCGCGGCCCTTGATGATGTCCAGCAACTCTCCCTCGCGGCCTTCCAGGATGTACTTCTGGACGGCGGGGGTGTTGACCAGGATCTCCAGCGCCGGGATGCGCGCGATGTTCTCGTGCAGCGTCGGCAGCAGCTTCTGGTAGACGATCGCCTGCAGGTTGTAGGCCAGCAGCTTGCGGATCTGCTCACGCTCGTTGACGGGGAACAGGTCGTAGATGCGGCCGAAGGTCTGCCAGGCGCTGGACGCGTGGATGGTGCCGAACACCAGGTGGCCGGTCTCGGCGGCGCGCACGGCGGCCTCGAACGTCTCGTAGTCGCGCATTTCGCCCACCAGCGCGATGTCCGGGTTCTCGCGGACCAGGGCGCGCAGCGCATCGTTGAAGCTGACGCAGTCGATGCCGATCTCGCGCTGGTTGATGGTCGCCTTGTCGTCCTTGAAGATGTACTCGATCGGGTCCTCGATCGTGACGATGTGCACCTTCTTGCGCTCGTTCACGAACTGGAGCATCGAGGCGATCGAGGTCGACTTGCCCGAGCCGGTGACGCCGGCGAACAGGATCAGGCCCTGCGCGCGCATCGCGATCTCGCCCAGGCTCGGGGGCAGGTACAGGTCCTCGAACCGCTTGATGTTGCTGGTGATGAGACGGGCTGCGATCGACGGCTTGCCGCGGGCCATGAACAGGTTCACGCGGAAGCGGTTCTTCTCGTCGAAGTCGTACGCGAAGTCCATCGAGCCCTTCTTCGCGAAGACCTCCTGCTGGCCCGCGTCCAGGATGTCCTTGGCGACCTGGAACATCAGGTCCGCGGTGCAGACGTCGGTCTCCAGGTCCTTCAGCACGCCGCGGTGGCGGATGCGGGGCTTCAGGTCGGTCTTGACGATGAGGTCGCTGCCGCCGAACTTGATGATCGCGGCGAGCCAGAGGTGCCAGGCCTTCTTCCCGTCGCCGGGCTTGGTGCCGCGGCCTTCGAGCTGGATGGGGCTGGTGAGGGATTGCTTTCCGTCGTGGCCTGACACGGCAGGAGACCTCCGCAGGATGCGGCCGTCCGGTTGCATGCCGCGGGGCACCATCCGGCGGCGGGCGCCCACGAGGCGTCCGACACGGTGCCGCAGGGGGGCCTTCCGGCCCGCGCCCCGCGGGGGGTGCCCCCGGCCCGGCCGGGGGAGAGCGCGAAGCGTACACGAACCCGCGTCCTGCACCGGGCTTCGGATGCGATGCGGGCCGCGTTATGCTGCCCCGATGGAAGACAAGATCGTCCAGGACGGCATCACCTTCGACGACGTCCTGCTCATCCCGCGGTACAGCGAGATCACCCCCGACGCGGCCGACACCCGGACGCAGCTGACCCGCCGCATCTCCCTGAACATCCCGCTGATCTCGGCCCCGATGGACACCGTCACCGAGTCCACGCTGGCGATCGCGCTGGCGCAGGAGGGCGGCCTGGGCGTCATCCACAAGAACATGTCCGCCGAGCGCCAGGCGCGCGAGGTGCAGAAGGTCAAGCGCACCGAGAACGGCGTGATCACCGACCCGGTGGTGCTGTCGCCGGCGGACACGGTCCAGCGTGCGGCGCAGCTCATGGCCGAGCACGGCGTGAGCGGCTTCCCGGTGACCGAGGACGGCACGCGGAAGACGCGCGTCGTCGGCATCCTGACCCGGCGCGACACGCGCTTCGTGGACCGCCCCGAGGACACCCGGATCGACGAGGTGATGACCAGCGACGGCCTGGTCACCGCGCCGCCCGAGACCACGCCCGCCCAGGCCGAGGCGATCCTGAACCGCGGCCGGGTCGAGAAGCTCCTCCTGGTGCACGGCGACGGCCGCCTGGCCGGCCTGATCACGATGCGGGACATCGACAACTTCACCAAGCACCCCCAGGGCTGCCGCGATTCGCGCGGCCGCCTGCGCGTGGGTGCGGCGATCGGCGTGATGCAGATCGAGCGCGCGGAGAAGCTGGTGGCCGCCGAGGTCGACGTGATCGTGGTCGACACCGCGCACGGGCACAGCCTGAACGTCCTGCGCACCGTGCAGGAGGTCAAGAAGCGATTCAACATCGAGGTGATCGCGGGCAACATCGGCACCGCCGACGGGGCGCGCGCGCTGGTCGATGCGGGCGCGGACGCGGTGAAGGTCGGCATCGGCCCGGGTTCGATCTGCACGACGCGCGTCGTCACGGGCGTCGGCATGCCGCAGGTCACCGCGGTGATGAACGCGGTCGAGGGCGTGCGCGGTCAGGTGCCGGTCATCGCCGACGGCGGCATCCGGCTCTCGGGCGACATCGCCAAGGCGATCGCCTCCGGCGCGAACGCGGTCATGCTGGGCAGCCTGTTCGCCGGCCTGGACGAGAGCCCGGGCGAGCTGGTCATCCACCGCGGCCGCCGCTTCAAGACCTATCGCGGCATGGGCAGCGAGGGCGCGATGTCGCTCGGCTCGTCCGACCGCTACGGACAGGCGTCGATCCGCGACACGCGCAAGTTCGTGCCCGAGGGGGTCGAGGGCCGGGTCCCGTACCGCGGCCCGCTGTCCGAGTTCGTCTACCAGATGGTCGGCGGCCTGCGCTCCTCGATGGGGTACTGCGGCTGCCGCACGCTGGAGGAGTTCCGCCGCGACACGCGGTTCGTGAAGGTGAGCGGGGCGACGGTGGTGGAGAACCACCCGCACGACATCCAGATCACGAAGGAGAGCCCGAACTACACCGTGGCCGCGGTGGGCAACGACTGACGGCCGACATCGCACGACCACACGCCGGTGTGGCGGAACTGGCAGACGCAGCGGATTCAAAATCCGCCGGGCCCTAAACCCGTGCAGGTTCGATTCCTGTCACCGGCATTCCCCGGCCCGTCCGGGGCGGACAATGCGTCCGGGAACATGGGGCAGGGCAGGCGCAAAGCCCGCCCGACCCCCTTGGCAGCACGCGCCATCCCGGATACACTCCGCGATCCGCCGCTTCCGAACGAGGCGGCCCATGAAGGAGCATTGACCGTGTACGCGATCATCGAGGACAGCGGAACCCAGATCAAGGTCAAGGTCGGCGACGAGGTCGACCTGGACACGCGCGCCACCGAATCGAAGACCCTGTCGCTCGACAAGGTCCTCGCGGTCGGCACCGAGGACGGGAAGCCCGCGAAGCTGGGCATGCCGTACCTCGCTGGCGCCTCCGTCACCGCCGAGGTGATGGGCGAGGCCAAGGACGACAAGCTCCGCATCGGCAAGTACAAGCGCCGCAAGGGCTATCGCCGCCAGGCGGGCCACCGGCAGGAGTACCTGCGCGTCAAGATCACCGCGATCAACGCGGCCTGACGCAGCCAACGCACGGACCATCGGGCGATCCGCACGCACGTGCGGATCGCTCTGTTTTTGCTGGCGATCGCGCCTCCTTCGCCTACACTTGCGGCGCGGGCAGACAGCCGCTGCGCGGTCGCGCGCAGAGGAAAGTCCGGACACGACAGGACGCGGTGGTGGCTAACGGCCACCCGTGCGCGTGGGTGCGCATGCGGGACAGTGCAACAGAGAGCAGACCGCCGAACGGCGCCGCAAGGCGTGCGTGGTAAGGGTGAAAGGGTGCGGTAAGAGCGCACCGCCCGCCTGGTGACAGGCGGGGCACGGCAAACCCCACCGAGTGCAAGCGCAAGCAGCCTCCCGCCGCCGGGCAACCGGCGGCACCCGCGGTCCGCGGGCAGTGGGGCGGGTCGCGCGCTCGAGCCCCCCGGCAACGGTGGGCCCAGAGAAATGGCTGTCCGCGGTTCGGCCGCCGACAGAATCCGGCTTACCGCCCGTACCACCCACTCATGCCCGGGCCCCGCCGATCGGGGCCCGGGCGCCTTTTGCCCCAGCCCGTGGCCCTGGGGGCGGATAACTGTTTAACTTCCGTCTACGCAGGGATTTATGGTGCTCTCCGGCATCTGGAATTCGCTTTTTTGCGCCTACGCGCTAGTTTCAAAGCGTGGAAATCCCCTGGCGTCAGGGGTGTGAGGAGCGTTGTTGCATGTCGATTGATCGACGCAACTTGGGTTCGGCCTGCGTGGCTGCGATGATCGTCGCGGCCGCGGCGGTGTCGCCGGCGACTGCTGACTCGCTCGGACTCGTGCTGCGGCCGAGTGCATCGCTCGTGACCGCCGGCCAGACGGTCGACGTCAAGCTGGCCGTGAGGTACCAGACCTCGGGACCGTTCATCGCCCCGCAGGCCCAGTCGTTCCTCGCGCTCGACGTGGTCCTCTCGTGGGATCCCACGAAGCTCCAGTTCCTCGGGCTCTCGTCCACCGGCTCGATCCCGATGCTCTTCTCGTACCTGCCGGCTCCGGCGCAGGACTACACCGGGCTCAACGAATTCAACCCGCCGCGCGACGGCGACCTCTTCTACACCGGCGCCACGCCGCTCGGCCAGCCGCGCAACGTGACCGAAGCCGATGCGCAGGTGACGACGTTCCGCTTCAAGGTGCTGGGCACGTGGGCGTCGACCGAGGTCCGCGCGGTCCCGAACCGCACCGTGCTCGCCTACGCCGAAACGATCATCTACGACGGCACGACGCCCGGCCTGGGCGTCACGGGCTCGTTCACGCCGGCCCAGATCCGCCAGTGCGTCGCGGACCTCGATCGCACGGGCGCGGTCGACGGTGCCGACCTTGCGCTTCTTCTGGCCGTGTATGGCCAGTCGAGCGCCACCGCCGACCTCGACCAAAGCGGCACCGTCGACGGTGCCGACCTGGGACTCCTGCTTGCCGCATGGGGTACCTGCCAGTGATGGATGCACGCCTGACTCGCTTGACGAAGGACCAAACCATGAAGTTCCACGCAATCTCCATCGTCGCCCTCGCCCTCGCCGCGACCGCCGGCGCAGCGCCGCCGAACACGCTGACCTTCGAGACGTCGTCGTGCCTGCAGCCCGGCGACGTCTTCACCGTCGACGTCGCGCTGGGCACGCTGCCGACCGCCGTCGTCGGAGCGCAGGCGCTGCTCCGCTACGACAACACCAAGCTGCAGCTGCTTGGCCAGCAGGCAGGCGACGCGGCGTGGTCGGACCTCATCTACTTCGCGCAGAACTCGTCGCTCGGCACGGTCGACCTTGCGGTCGGCATGCAGTCGGGCTCGACGACCCAGGGCGTGATCCGGAAGCTCGTCTTCCGCGCGCTCTCCGGAGCCGCCTCTTGCTCGGCCTCCGGGTTGGTCTCGTTCCGCGACGTTCCCGGCATCCCGACCCGCTGCACGACCAGCGGCGGCGCGGCAGTGGTGCCGGTGCTGGTCAACCTGGGCACGATCAGCATCGCGAACCCGCCGTCGATCAACGCGCCGGCCGACGTGGCGACCAGCGTCCAGCAGGGCCAGGGCATGGCGTGCCTGACGCTCAGCCCCGCGACCGGGACCGACGCGTGCGGTGCCGCCGCCACGATCTCGTTCGTTCGCAGCGACGGCCTGACCGACCTGGGCGCGCCGTTCGCCGTCAACACGGACCACACCATCACGTGGACCGCGACGGACGGCTGCGGCCGCGCGACCAACGCGGTGCAGCACGTGCGCGTGAACAGCCACATCGCCGACTTCAACGGTGACGGCCGCGTCGACGGCTTCGACCTTTCCACGCTCCTCGCGGCGTGGGGCGCAGCCCAGCCGTGCCAGGGGACCGACCTGGACGGCGACGGCATGGTGAACGGCGGCGACCTGGCCGTGCTGCTGGCCCGCTGGGGCAACGTCTGAGTCCCATCGCCCGGCCCACGGGGCCTTTGGCCTGAAATCACGGGCGCCGCGACCCCCGAGTCGCGGCGCCCGTTCGCTTGCGGTGGGCACCTGCAACGGCCAATTGATTCGAAAATGGCGGTTTGGGGGGTTGAGTCGGAACGGGATCCGTGGACAATCCGGCTTTCACGAACCCCACCCACGACATGCACGACCCCCTCGAATCGAACCTCAACACGTCGAAGAGCTCGAGCCTCCAGAACTACGCGATGCTGCTGTACCGGCGCGCGGTTCACCCGGAGTTCTTCGGCATCGACGCCCGCAAGAAGATCCAGCACGGCGAACACGAGTTCGAGGGCTGGATCTTCCGCGGCGGCCACTGCATCCGGTTCCAGTACGGGAACGTGACGTTCTGCGAGGTGGTGGTGGACAACCCCACGTCGCTGCCGGACCGTGGCCTGGCGGGCACCCTGCCGTGCGCGGGCGAGCATGACCACGAGGAGAAGGTCACCGAGCAGATCGCCTACATGACGACGATCCAGACGGAGACCCTGAGCGACCACCTGTACCTGGGCACCTACAAGGAGATGCTCCAGCACGGCCGCAACCCGGACTCGCTGATGACGGCATGGACCGACGCCGCCGGCAAGCCCAACCTTTCGCTGATCGAGATGCAGCGCTACCGCAACGAGTTCCACGTGCAGGGCTACCACCTGCGCAGCGACTGCGGGCTGGTGCTGCGCACCCAGTCGATGATCCAGCTGCCCCCGGCGGCCGGCAAGCCGGTCGAGGACGGCCGCGGTCGCGCGCGTTGAGGCGCTCGGTCGCCCAGGTCCTGGCGCGGTTCGACGAAGCGCTCGGGCTCGAGCGCGTACCGCTGTCCGCTTCCCGTTCCGACCACGCGATCGCGGCCGCGGAGCTCCCGGCCACGGCGTCACCCGCGGCGGTGACCGCGGCACCCCGGAACCAAGGCGGGGAGCGCGCACCGCAGCCCGTGGCGCCGCAGCCGGCGGCCGAGCCCCGCGCCCCGCGCCTGGACCCCTCGGCGATCGTGCTGCTTCCGGCGCCGCAGGATGCCGACGAGAAGGCGGCCCGCCTCGACGAGATCCGCGAACGCCACGCCGCGACGTGCCCGCACTGCACCCGTGCGCGCGGCCATCGGAACATGGTGTTCGGCGAGGGAAGCCCGGACGCCGAGATCGTGTTCATCGGCGAGGCGCCGGGCGAGACCGAGGACGAGCTGGGGCGGCCCTTCGTCGGTCCGGCCGGCCAGAAGCTGGACGAGATGATCCGCGCCATGGGCCTGCGGCGCGAGGACACCTACATCGCCAACGTCCTGAAGACGCTCCCCCCGGACAACCGCACGCCGCTGCCCGACGAGGTCGAGCGCTGCGGGCCGTTCCTGATCGAGCAGTTGCTTGCGATCCGCCCCAAGGCGATCGTCGCCCTGGGCGGCCCGGCCACCAAGCTGGTCACCGGCACCGACCAGGGCATCACGAGGCTGCGCGGCACCTGGCAGTCGTGGACCCCGCCTGCCGGCTCGGGTTGCCCGGCGATCCCGGTCATGCCGACGTACCACCCGTCCTACGTGCTGCGCAACTACACGCCCAAGGTGCGCGGCGAGGTCTGGGGCGACCTCAAGCGCGTGCTGGAGCTGCTGGGCCGCCGTCCGGGCGGGGCGAACGCATCGGAATCGTGACCGGACCGTCGTTGACCAGCTCGACCTCCATCGAGGTCTGGAATCGCCCGGTCTCGACCGTGAGGCCGGAATCGCGCAGCAGGCGCACGACGCGCTCGTAGAGGGGCTGCGCTTCCTCGGGGCGCGCGGCAGCGACGAAGCTGGGACGGTTCCCCCCGGCGACGTCCGCCGCAAGCGTGAACTGGCTGACCAGCAGCACGGCGCCACCAACGTCGCGGAGCGACCGGTTCATGCGCCCGTCCTCGTCATCGAACACGCGGAGCGCAGCGACCTTTCGCGCGACCCAGTCGGCGTCGGCAGGGGAGTCGCCTGCTTCGACGCCCAGCAGCACGACGAACCCATGGCCGATCTCGCCGACCGGCTCGGAGCCCGTGGCCGTTCGCACGCGCACGGCGGCGCGCGACACGCGCTGGACGATCGCGCGCATGGACGTCGTCAGCCCGCGAGCAGCGCGACCGCGGCGGTGCTGACGAGCGCCGCGCCCTGCGGGTCGACGACCTGCTCGTAGCGCACCATCTCGGCACCCGCGTGCGGCGCGGCGACCAGCGACGCCCACATGCTGCCGACGCAGTTCCAGTGGTTCGGGTTGCCCTTTTCGAAGTGCGCCAGGAACTGGGCGGCGCCGCCCATGAACTCGCCGATCATCTCGCGGTCGTAGCCTTCGACGTCGTTGCGGAGCGCGGCGTCCACCGGCTTCTGGTCGCCGAACTGCGGGCCGCGGCGGCTGAGGTCGGCGCACGCGAGGAAGACGGTCCGGCCGCCGGCCTGCTCGACGAAGCGACGCAGGGCGGGCGCGAACTCGCGCGTGCCGATGCGGGCACCGTCGTCCTCGATGAGCGCCGCGCCGGGGTCGGGCACGAGCACCGCCACCACGGGGACGTCGCCCCAGATGCGCTGGATCCAGGGCAGCTGGTGGGCAACAGAGTGCTCTCCGCTGAAGTCCAGCTGGTCCTTGAACAGCTTGTCGCCGAAGGCGTCGCGGACGCGCTCCAGCACATGAGCGTCCTGGCGAACCGTGCCGAACGGCGTCTCGAAGGCGAACTCCGTCATCACCACGCCGTCACCGAGCCCAAAGTGGTTCGTGCCCAGGATCACGACGCGATCGGGGCGCGGGCCCGCGTCCATCTTGGCGCACTTGTACGCGGCGCCGTAGGTCGCCTTGCACATGCCGTAGACGAGCTGCGGCACGACGAGCCCGGCGATCGGCTTCCCCAGCTCCGGATCGTCCGCCTCGGCCAGGCAGCCGTCGATGAAGGCGCCGAGCTGCGTCGCGACCTCGGGGGCGCGCGCCTCGTCGGGAATCGTGAACCTGCCGGCCGCACGGATCGCGTCGAGCCGCGTGCGCTCCATTGCCTCGCTGGTGGGTCCCCAGACGTAGCCCATCTCGTCGAGCTTCCTCACCATGTCGACCAGCTGCGGCTGCACGTTGGCGGGAACCTGCATGCGCTCGAACAGTTCGGACAGCTCGAGCTCGCCCTGGAGCGAACGCAGGAAACCCATCCAGCTGTTGACTTCCTGCTGGACCTGCTGCTGGGCCGTTCCCTGGAGCGGCATGACGAAGGGCTGCGGGGAGAGCCGGAGGGGGTCGTGCAGGACGAGCAGGACCGCGTCCCGCTCGTTTCCGGACTGATCCTTCATCTTTGCCGGCGCGAGCGCCGGGTGGAAAGGACGCATGTGGGGGCGCAGGAGATGGGCCGGCAGGTTGTGAAGTGCGTTGGACATGGGGTAGGGGACGAAGTCTATCGCGCGTCCGGGGGCGGTCGCTTGCGGGCCAATTGGGGGAAATCGCACGAACAGCAGCCCGTTCTGTCCGATACCACCACACGCGCCCCGCGGTTTGGCGCAGGTAGCATCACTGACCCGCCGGGTACGCACGCCCGGCTGGGCAATCACCCCAACCACCTGGTCCGCATGAACCCGAACAGCCACATCGTCGCCACCCGCCTTGCGCTCGGCGTGCTCGCGCTCGGCCTCGTCACCCCCGTGCTCGCGCAGGACGGGACCCAGCAGGCCCCGGCCACCGAGAAGACCCCGGTCCGCCAGACGCCCGGAGCCAAGGGCGGCAGCGAGACCGGCACCCAGATGAGCACGGCTTCCCGCGACGCCTACCGCGCGCAGAAGGCCGCCGAGCAGGAGAAGGACCGCCAGGCAAAGCTCGAGGCCGCCGCGCAGCAGGCCCAGAACGAGAAGGGCGCCCCCGTCCAGAAGGTCGACCCGAACGCCGTCATGCCCTCGCTTGCCCCGACGGCCGCGCAGGCCGGCAGTGCCCCCGCGCCCGCCACGCCGATGGACAACCGTCCGGCCATCAAGTTCGACCCCGAGGTGCTGAACCTGGGCGAGATGATCGCGGACGTCGCCAAGACCGGCACGATCAAGATCGTCAACATCCTGGACACGCCGATCAAGGTGACGAAGATCACGCCGGGCTGCGGCTGCACCACGAGCAGCGCGCCCCCGGGAGAGATCGCGCCGGGCGCCTCGGCCAACGTCGACATCACGCTGAAGCCCGGCTCGAAGGCCGGCATCCCGCTGACCAAGCAGGTCACCTTCACGATCGACGGGCACCCGCCCCAGATCCTGACGGTGCGCGGCGACGTCAAGGCGTTCGTTGCGATCAGCCAGGACATGATCGACGGCCCGTCCTCGCCCGATGCGCCGCCGACCACGATCAAGCTGACCGGCATGGACAACACGCCGTTCAAGGTCACGGGCGCGCTGCCCGACGTCCTGGTGGCGATGCCCGAGGGCTCCAAGATGGAGCACGAGATCCAGATCGACTGGAAGAAGTGGGAAGCCAACGGCAGCTCGGTGAAGATCGCCGTCATGACCGACCACCCGAAGGCCCCGCAGCTCTCGGTGCTGGTGAAGCGTGCGCTGAAGCCGGGCGTCGTGCCCCCGCCGGCCACCGCGGCCGGCGAGGCCGTGCCCGCCACCGTCACCGCGGTGCGCGCGAAGGACGTCGCGGCGCTGAAGAAGGCGCTCGCGTCCGGCACGAAGGTCGATGACCCCGAGCGCATGTCGAAGCGCACCGCGCTGCACTTCGCCGCCGAGTCCGGCGAGACGGAGTGCGTGAAGGCGCTGCTGGAGGCCAAGGCCAGCCCGAATGCGCAGGACCGCACCGGCAAGACCCCCGTCACGCTGGCCGCCGAGAAGGGCAAGGCCGACGTCCTGAAGCTCCTGATCGCAGCCGGTGGCGACGCCAACGCGCGCGACCAGGTCCAGGGTTCGCCGCTGCTCTGGGCCGCAGGCCTGGGCACGATGGATTCGGTGAAGGTGCTCCTGGACGCCGGCGCGAACCCGAACATCTCCGACGTGAACGGCATGACGCCGCTCATGTGGGCCGCGGGCGTCGGCAAGCCCGAGGTCGTCGCCGCGCTGATCGCGAAGGGCGCCGACGTCAAGGCGACCGACAAGCTGGCCGGCGAGACCGCGTTGATGCGCGCCATCCGCACCGGCAAGCTGGAGTCGGTCAAGCTGATCCTGGCGAACGGCGGCGACCTGGCCACCAAGAACACGATGGGCATGACGCCCTTCCTGATCGCGTGCGGATACGCCACCGACCTGGACAAGATCAAGCTCCTGATCGACGCGAAGGCCGACGTGACCGCCAAGGACGCGCGCGGCTGGGGCGCCATCGACCACGCCCGCAACCGCGTGGACACGAAGCGCGACGAGGTCGTGAAGTTCCTCGAGCCGATCGTGCCGGCCAGCACCGCCACGGTGCAGCCGCCCGCGGCAAAGCCTTGACCTCCGGTCCAGCGGACCCATCCACGAGGCGCGCCTTCGACGGGCGCGCCTCGTGCGTTTTGGGGCGGCGGGTGCGTCGGCGTCCGTATGATTCCGCCCCATGACGACCCTGCATGCCCCGTCCGCCGCGCAGAACGCCTCGCACCCGTCCGTCGACGCCGCCGTCGCGATGGCGCGCGAGGCGCACCTGGTCGGCAGCACCGCGTCGATCCTGGGATGGGACCAGGAGACGATGATGCCGGCGGGCGGCATCGAGTTCCGCGCCAAGCAGCTTGCGCAGCTGGCGAAGATGGCGCATGCGCTGTCCACCGACCCGCGGCTTGGCGAAGCCCTTGCCCAGGCCGAGCACGCCACCGCGTCGCTGCCGGCGACGCATGCGGACCGCGTCAACGTGCGCGAGCTGCGGCGCGACTACGACAAGGCGACCAAGCTGCCGGCGGCGCTGGTCGAGGAGCTGGCGTCGGTCGCGAGCATCGCCCAGCACGAGTGGGCGGAGGCCCGCAAGGCGAGCGACTACAAGCGCTTCCGTCCGTGGCTGGAACGCATCGTCGCGCTGAACAAGCAGAAGGCCGACTGCTTCGGCTGGGACCGCACCACCGGCGAGCGCTGGGACGCGCTTGCCGACAGCTACGAGCCGGGCTGCACGGCGAAGCAGGTCGAGGCGGTGTTCCACCCGCTGCGCACGCGGCTGCAGGCGCTGCTGGACCGCCTGCGCGGCGCGGCGTCGCACCCCGGTGCCCGCGTGCCGGACGGGCGCTTCAACGACCACCCGATGGACCTGGCCACGCAGGAACGCTTCGCGCGCTTCGTGGCGGGAACGATCGGCTTCGACTTCGAGCGCGGCCGCCTGGACCGAAGCACGCACCCGTTCTGCGGCGGGAGCCACTGCAACGACGTCCGCATGACCAGCCGCTACAGCGAGCGCTGCCTGCTGGACGGCCTGGGCAGCACGATGCACGAGACCGGCCACGGCATGTACGAGCAGGGCCTGGACCCGCACTGGATCGGCACGCCCATGGGCGAGGCCGTCAGCCTGTCGATCCACGAGAGCCAGAGCCGCCTCTGGGAGAACCAGGTCGGCCGCAGCCGCGCGTTCTGGACATGGGCCAAGCCGCAGATGGACGCGCACTTCGGCGGCGCAGCGAACATGTTCAGCGTCGAGCAGGTGTACGAGGCGTGCAACGTGGTCGAGCCCGGCTTCATCCGCGTCGATGCCGACGAGGGCACCTACAACATGCACGTGATGATCCGCTTCGAGCTGGAGCGGGCGATGATCAGCCGCGACATGGACCTTGCGGACCTGCCGGCGGAGTGGAACCGGCTGTACAAGGACTACCTGGGCCTGGCCGTGCCGGACGATCGCCGCGGCTGCCTGCAGGACGTGCACTGGTCGGGTGGCATGATCGGCTATTTCCCGACCTACACCCTGGGCACGCTGTACGCGGCGCAGCTGTTCGAGGCCGCCCGCAAGGCGATCCCCGGCATGGAGGAGGGTTTCGCGCGCGGCGAGTTCACCCCGCTGCGCACGTGGCTGAACGAGCACGTGCACCGGCAGGGGCGCCGCCACCTGAGCGCGGACCTGTGCAAGGTGGTGACCGGCGCGCCGCTGAGCGCCGACCCGCTGATGCGCCACCTCGAGGCGAAGCTGCTGCCGATGTACGGCCTGTAATCGCGCCGCGGGCCGTGGCCCGGCGCAATCCCGACGGAATGCAAGCACGGTCCTGACCGGGGCTTGGTTACACTGCGGGGCTCCCCGTGCCGTCCGGCAGGGGGTCGCCCCACGGACGGGACGCCACGCACCCAAGGACCCCGAATGAGCCTCCGCAACGTCGCCATCATCGCCCACGTCGACCACGGCAAGACCACCCTGGTCGATGCCCTCCTGAAGCAGGCCGGCACGTTCAAGCAGAACGAGGTCGCCCAGGAGTGCGTGATGGACTCGAACCCGCTGGAGCGGGAGCGCGGCATCACCATCCTGGCCAAGAACTGCGCGGTCGAATACGCGTTCGCGCCGGACGCGGGAACCTACGCGGGCCAGAAGTTCCGCATCAACATCCTGGACACGCCGGGCCACGCCGACTTCGGCGGCGAGGTCGAGCGCGTGCTGCGCATGGCCGACGGCTGCCTGCTGCTGGTCGACGCGCTCGAGGGCCCGATGCCCCAGACGCGCTTCGTGCTTGGCAAGGCGCTGGAGCTGGGCCTGAAGCCGATCGTCGTGATCAACAAGTGCGACCGCCCGGATGGCCGCGCGCAGGACGTCATCAACGAGGTCTTCGACCTGCTGGTCGACCTGGGCGCCGACGACATCGCGCTGGACTTCCCCGTGGTGTACGCCTCGGGCCGCAGCGGCTGGGCGAACCGCGACATCGACGTCCGCGACCAGGGCGTGCACGACCTGTTCCGCGTCATCGCCGAGCGCGTGCCGGAGCCCGAGCAGGACGTCGAGGCGCCGCTGCAGGCGCTGGTCACCAACCTGGACTACAACGGCTACGTCGGCCGCATCGCGATCGCGCGCGTCTTCAAGGGCATCCTGAAGCCGGGCCAGCCGATCGTCATGTGCAAGGCGGACGGCTCGCTGAAGAAGGGCAAGGTCCTGAAGGTCAACCGCTTCGAGGGCCTGGGACGCCGCGAATCCGAGGAGGTCCGCGCCGGCGACCTGTGCGCGATCGAGGGCCTGGCGGACATCGAGATCGGCGACACGATCGCGAGCCCCGAGAACCCCATCCCGATGGCGCGCGTGCAGGTGGACGAGCCGACGCTGCACATGGTCTTCCGGATCAATGACGGCCCCATGGTCGGCAAGGAAGGCAAGTTCGTCACCAGCCGGCAGATCGCCGAGCGCCTGGAGCGCGAGCTGCGCGGCAACGTCGCGCTGCGCGTCGCGCCCGGCGAGAGCGCCGACGAGTTCAAGGTGTCGGGCCGCGGCCTGCTGCACCTGGGCGTGCTGCTGGAGAACATGCGCCGCGAGGGCTTCGAGCTGACCGTGGGCAAGCCCGAGGTCATCGAGAAGGAGATCGACGGCGTCCGCCACGAGCCGTACGAGCGCGTGACGCTGGACACCGACAGCGGCAGCATGGGCTCTGCGCTCGAGCTTCTCGGCATGCGCGGCGGCGAGATCCTGAAGGTCGACCAGCGCGGCAGCCGCATGCACATCGAGGCCGACATCCCGGCCCGCGGCCTGATCGGATTCCGCACGCGCCTGCTGAACGCGACCGCGGGCGAGGCGGTGATGCACCACTCGTTCATCGGGTACCGCCCGGCCACGAGCAGCGTCAAGAAGCGCCAGAACGGCGTGATGGTGGCCAACGAGGCCGGCACCGCGACGACCTATGCGCTGCTCTCGCTGTGCGAGCGCGGCATGATGTTCGTGCAGCCCAGCGACCCGATCTACGAGGGCATGGTGGTGGGCGAGAACGCCCGCGACAACGACCTGGTCGTGAACCCCGTGAAGGCGAAGCCGTTCTCGAACGTTCGCGACAACAAGGAGGCCACGGTCGTCCTGAAGGCGCCGCGGCTGATGAGCCTGGAGATGGCGCTCGAGTACATCGAGGACGACGAGCTGGTCGAGATCACGCCGGGCGCCGTGCGCGTGCGCAAGCGCATCCTGCGCGAGGCCGAGCGCCGCCGCCAGGAACGCCAGGTGCGCGACCGCGAGGCCGCGCTGGCCGGCCGCGACGACTGACCGCACGGAACCGCGACCACGTGCGCCCCGAGCACGCCGAGCTCCTGACCGACGCCGTTCGGGAGGAGTGCGTGCGGCACGTGGGTGCGGCGGCGCGCCGCGCGTGGATCGGAACGCTTGCAGCGGCCTACGAAGGCGCGAAGCGCGCGGCGGAACGCGGCGGTGCCGTTCGCGCCGCGGGCACCTGGTACACGCCCGAGCCGCTGGTGCAGCGGATCCTCGATGAGGCAATGCAGGCACGGCCCGGGCGCGCGTTCCGCGCCGTCGATCCCGCGTGCGGGACGGGGAACTTCCTGCTGGCGATCGCGCGCCGGCTGCGTGCCGCCGGCATCCCGGCGGCCCAGGTGGCACGGGCGGTGCACGGGATGGACCTGGACCCGATGGCGGCGGCGATCGCACGCGTCCGGCTGGAGATGGAGATCGGCGGGGGGGCTGCGGCGTGGAGGGCCTCCATCCGGGCGGGCGACGCGCTGGCGGCAGGATCCTGGAAGGGGGGCTGGACGGTGGACCTGGTGGCAGGGAACCCCCCTTTCCTCGGACAGCTTTCCGCCGCCACCGCGCGGGCACGTGACGCGCGCCGCGCCCTGCGCGACCGGTTCGGCGGCACGGTGACCCGCTACGCCGACCAAGCCGCGGCGTTCCTGCTGCTGGCCACTGAACTGGCCGGGCCGCGCGGCGTGGTGGCCATGGTGCAGCCCATATCGGTCCTGGCGGCGTCGGACGCCGAACCGGTCCGCGCGGCGTGCATGCGGGCCGCCGGGCTGCACGCGGTGCTGTTCCCGCCGGCGGGCACGTTCGGCGCCGCCGTCCACACGTGCGTGCCGGTGCTGCGGCGCGGCCGGCGCGCGGGTGCGGTGCGGG
>JBEIFT010000004.1:0-30926 GCA_040382255.1 Phycisphaeraceae bacterium | reverse complement strand
GGGACGGCGGCCCGCCGTGGCGCCGGCCGGCACGGGCGCGGCCAGCACGGGCCCGGCCGCGACGCCGGGCGGCAAGCCCTCCGGCGCTCCCGCGCCCGATGCGGGCCGGTGGACGATCGTCGCGGGCACGTTCACCAGCGAGACCGCCGCGCGCCAGCGCGCCACGACGATCGCCGACGAGGCGAAGCGCGCCGGCCTGACGACGCCCAAGGTGGTGCAGTCCAGCATCGACGGGCGCCGGATCTGGATGGTCGAGGTCGGGGCCTTCGACAGCAAGGCGAAGGCCGAGGCCGCCAAGAAGAAGATCCCCGTGACCGATGCGATGGTCGCGCCGCCGCTGGCGACGAAGCAGTGACACAGCCCGCCGATCGGTGCGGAGGCACGGCCGCGCCGTCCCGCGCGCTCATTCGTCCACGTTGATCAGGAACGTCGCGGCGTGCTCGAAGTAGCGCACCATCTCGGTGCGTTCGGGCTCCGGGATCTGTGCGTCCTCCAACGCCCCCAGCATCGTGGCGACCCAGGCGTTGCGTTCGGCGACGCCGATCCGGAACTGCATGTGGCGCATGCGCAGCCGCGGGTGCCCCTTGCGCTGGCTGTAGGTGCCGGGACCGCCGAAGTACTGGATCAGGAATTCCGCCTGGTTGCGGATCGGCTCCTCGAGGTCCTCCGGGAACATCGGGCGCAGGGTCGCATGCGCATCGATCCGCGCATAGAACGCCCGTGCGATGCGCCAGAAGGGCTCCGGGCCGCCCAGCCGCCCGAAGATGGTGCGCGGGTCGGCCTCGTTCGTTGGTTCGCCGTTGGGCATGCCGTATCGTAGGGACATGGAGCGTGCCGCCCAGTCGATCGTGGTGCTTGCCGTGCTCGCGCTCGGCGCCGGTGCCGGCGCGGCGCGCGTCGCCGCCACGCCGCCCGCGGGCGCCATCACCGGCGAGAAACCCGCCGACCTGCGGCGCGACCGCGTGCCCGCGATCCTGCTGAAGCCGATCCCCGGGACAGGCGCCGTGCCGCGCATGGCCCCGCCCCGCCGCCCGGCGGCATCACCCGGCGAGCGCGAGGCGTTCGAGGCCCAGTTCCGCTCGCTGCGCATGCGCCACTTCCAGGGCGGCGGGCCGCAGCGCGCCGCGGGGCTCGAGGCGGTGCGCGCGATCCGCGACCCGAAGGCCTTCGAAGCGCTGTGGAACGTGATGCAGGCGGAGAAGGACGACGTCCGCCTGGCCGCGCTCGACGCGTTCGCCGCGGGCCGCGACGAGGGCCAGTACCGGCTGGCGTGGATCGCCATCCACGACGCCGACAAGGCGATCCGCGGCGAGGCGACGCGGCGCATCGTGCGCCCGCCGTCGCAGGCCGTCCTGGCCGCGATCGACGAGGGACTGCGGGCGGAGAATTCCGACTGGATCGACCAGGCCGGGCTGCTGGCGGGAGCCGTGCACGCGATCGAGGCCATCCCCGGGCTGATCTTCGCGCAGTTCGCGAACGGCCAGACCGACGGCAGCGTGCGCGAAGGCCGCAGCCTGGCGTGGATCGCGATCGGCAAGGTGCGCAGCTACGTGCAGAACGTGATCCCCGTCGTCGGCGACAACTCCGGCGCGTACCAGCCGGTGATCGGCCAGGTGATCGAGGGCGCCGTGCTCGAGATCGCGGGCTGCAACGTCACGATCTACCACGGCGACGTGCACGATTCGCTCGTCTCCATGACGACCTACGACTCGGGCACCGAGACCGCGCAGCTGGGGTGGGACATGCGCGCGTGGTGGCAGTGGTTCAACACGCAGTACGTGCCGATGAAGCAGCGCGAGGACGAGGTGCTGGCGAAGGCCGTGCCCGCGGCGCCGGGCGGGACCGCGCCGCCCAGGTGACTCATGCCCGGCGCGCGTGCTCCAGCACGGCCTGCGCCAGGCGCTCGTACTCCTCGGCCTTGTTGTAGACCTGCGCCGACGCGCGCGCGTGCCAGCGGCCGCCGAAGTCGATGATCGGGACCTCGATGCGGTCCTCGGCGTAGAGCGCCTTCTGGAAGTCCATCGGCGTGGCGTAGCGCGCGGGGATCTCGGCGGGCAGCGGCACGGTGGCCATGAAGCCCAGCATCGAGTGGTCGGCGGGCGAGATCGGCTCGACCTCCCAGCGCTCGCACCACAGCCGGTGCGCCCACGCGGCCATCTGGCGGTTGTGCGCGCGCACGCGGTCCCAGCCGAACTGTCCCATGAAGTCGATCGCCTGGCCGCTGACCGCCCACGCGGCCAGGTCACGGGTGCCCTGCCAGTCGAACTCGCGGACGAAGCCCTGGTCAAGGAAATGGCTGATCGTCACGGGGTGGATGTCCGCGCGGCGCTCGGGCGCCACCCACAGCACCGCCGAGCCCTTCGGCGCGCACGGCCACTTGTGCAGGTTGCCCGTCCAGTACGTGCAGCCGATCGCGTCGACGTCGACGCCCAGCATGCCGGGCACGTGCGCGCCGTCCACCAGCAGCTCGATGTTCCGCGCGCGGCACTCGCGCGCCAGCTGCTCCACGGGGAAGACGAGCGCCGTCGGGCTGGTGACGTGGTCGACCACGACCAGGCGCGTGCGCGGGTTCATCGCGACGACCAACGCGTCGACGACCTCCTGCGGACGGTGGATCGGCAGCGGCACGGGCACCTCGACGTACTCCGCACCGGTCTGGCGGCCGCGGTACTTCATCGCGTTGCGCACGGCGTTGTAGACGTGCGAGGTCGTCAGCATCTGGTCGCCGGGGCGGAACTCGAGCGACCGCAGCACGGCGTTCACGCCCTCGGTGGCGTTGGTCACGAAGCCGAAGGAGTCGGGCGCGATGCCCAGGAACGCCGCCACGCGCTCGCGCGCGGGCAGGATCAGCTCCTGGATGCGGCGGTCGATGAACTCGATCGGTCGGCCCTCGATCCGGTCCTGGACCGCGATGAAGGCCTCGCGGATGGCCCTGGGGACCGCGCCGAAGCTGCCGTGGTTCAGGAACGTGTAGGACGGGTCGAGCGCCCACAGGCGATCCAGGCGCGGCGCAAGGGGCGCTGGCGGGGCGGCGATCACGGTCGGGTGGCCGATCGAGGACATGCCCGAACGGTACTGCAGACGGTGCGCCGATAAAACCGGGCGGAATTTCCGCCTGAGGGCTTGGATTCGGTCTCCGTTCGCACTAACATCCGCCGAACAAAATCTGCAGGCGAGCAAGGACGCCTGCCGACAACCAAACAGACGCCGAACTGTCCGGTCCGGCGCAGCAACCCGAAACGAGGTCCACGCCATGAAGCTCCTTGCCACGATCCGCTCGCTCCTCGCCCCCGCCACCGACGACTGCCCGCTGGTCGTCCTGGGACCCGGAGGCGACTTCACCGAGCACGTCGTCGCCCGCGACGGCGCCCTCGTGACCGTCTCGCCCGCGTGCCACAGCCTGCAGGAGTCGGACCTGCGGCTGCGCACGCGCCGGCACCGCCTCTCGCGCTTCCTGGCCAGCCAGGCCGATCCTGTCACCGACCGCCCCATCACCCGGAACCACCATGAACCTCACGCCACGACAGCTGCAGATCTTCGAGTTCATCCGCGACTTCCGCACGACGAACGGCTTCTCGCCGACGATGCAGGAGATCGCCGACGCGGTCGGCGTCAGCAAGGTCACGATCTTCGAGCACGTCGAGGCGCTCGTGAAGAAGGGCGCGCTCACGCGCGACCGGAACCTGGCTCGCTCTTTGTCGATTGCTGACGACGTCCAGCTCCCGCACGAGGAGCGCACGTTCCAGATCGAGTCGGCGCGCACCGCCACGAAGGCGATGCCCGGCGCCCTGCCCCTCCAGTTCCCGCTGGTGGGCAAGATCGCCGCCGGCGCGCCGATCGAGAAGTTCGAGCAGGACGAGACGCTGCGCCTCGAGGACCTCTTCGGCCCACGCCGCGGCCAGTCGGCCGGGATGTTCGCGCTGCAGGTCGACGGCTGGTCGATGCGCGACGAGGGCATCTTCGACGGCGACTACGTCATCGTCGAGAGCCGCAACGTCGCCAAGAACGGCGAGCGCGTGGTGGCCCTGCTGCCGAACGGCGAGACCACGCTCAAGACGTTCTTCAAGGAGCGCGACGGACGCATCCGCCTGCAGCCCGCGAACCCGGACTTCGAGCCGATCATCGTGGACGACTGCCAGATCCAGGGCGTCGTGGTGGGCGTGATGCGGCGGTACTGAGCCGCGCGCCCCGCCCAAGGCACCACGCAGCCGCCTCCGGGCGGCTGCTTTACTTCACGAGCGCCGTGACCAGTTCGACCGCCGCATCCTCGGGCGAGCGGCCGGCAGCGATCGCCTCGCGCATGCGGCGGACGAGGGCGCTGCCCACGATCGCGCCATCCGCGTGGGCCATGACGGCGTCCACGTGCGCGGCGGTCGAGATGCCGAAGCCGGCCGCGACCGGCAGCGCCGTGGCGGCACGGATGCGATCGACGACGGGCTTCACGTCGGGGGCCTCGCTGCGCTCGCCGGTGATGCCCAGGCGGGCCAGCGCGTAGACGAAGCCGGTGCAGAGCTGCGCGATGCGCGCGGCGCGCTCGGGGCTGGACGTCGGCGAGACCAGGAACGTGCACGTCAGGCCGGCCGCGTCGCAGGCCGCACGCAGCGCCGGGGCGTCATTCATGTCGATGTCGGGCACGATCAGGCCGTCGAAGCCCGCCTCGGCCGCCTGCTGCGCGAACGCCACGGGGCCCATGCGGTCCACGATCGAGACGCTGACCATGGCGACCAGCGCCGACTGCACCTGCGGGCGCACGCGCTTCACGGCGGCGAAGACCTTCGCGGGCGTGCAGCCGGCCACCAGCGCCTCGTGCATCGACTCCGCGATGACCGGGCCGTCCGCGATCGGGTCGCTGAAGGGAACGCCCACCTCGATCACCGCGGCACCCGCCTGCGAAAGCCGCGGCAGCAGCCGCTCGGTCGACTCCAGGCTGGGGTAGCCGGCGGTGACGAACGGCAGCACCGCGCGCCGGCCGGAACGCGCGGCGAGCGCGCGAACCACGCGATTGGTGGCGAGCGAAGCGGGCTGGCTGGCGGCTGGCGTGGCGTTCATCGGCGCAGGCATCCTAGGAACCGGGCGTTAGACTCACGTGATCGGCCCCGTAGCTCAGCGGCCTAGAGCAGTCGACTCATAATCGATAAGACCTCGGTTCGAATCCGAGCGGGGCTATTGGGGCGCGCGACCGCCCGGCGGGCCGGGCGCGCCCCGACCGCGCGCCTGCCGCAAACGCCCGCGAATCCAAGCCGCCCGGGGCGCGAATGCGCAGTCAGCCATGTGGCGCCCCACCCCCACCCTCCGTTCCCGTTTCTGCCGCCCGTGGATGCGCGGCTGGCTGGCGGCGGCGGGCGTCTACAACCTGGTCTGGGGCGCCGCGGTGGTCCTGGCGCCCGATGCCGGGTTCCGGCTGCTGGGGCTTGCCCCGCTCGACGGGACGGCGCGCTCGATCTGGCAGTGCCTGGGCATGGTGATCGGGGTCTACGGGCTGGGCTACCTGGCCGCCAGCATGGACCCGCTGCGCCACTGGCCGATCGTCCTGGTCGGTTTCCTGGGCAAGATCTTCGGGCCGATCGGGTTCGCGTGGTGCGCGTCGCGGGGCGAGATCCCGTGGGCGTTCGGCGCCACGATCCCGACGAACGACCTCCTGTGGTGGATCCCATTCGCGCTGATGCTGCGCGCTTCGTGGCGGGAAGCGACGTCCGAGCCCGCGGAGCCCGCCGCGTCGGTCGGATCGGCGCTGCACCTGGCGCGTGACCAGCACGGCAAGACCCTTGCCGAACTGAGCGCCACGGGCCCGGTGCTGGCTGTCGCCGTCCGGCACTTCGGCTGCACGTTCTGCCGCGAGACGCTGTCCACGCTCGAACGCCGCCGCGCCGACCTCGAGAGCCGCGGCATCCGAATCGCCGTCATCCATACCACCGACGACGCCTTCGCCGCGCCGCGGCTGGCGCAGGCCGGGCTGGGTGACGTCCCGCGCATCGCCGACCCGGACCGCATGCTCTCGCGCGCGCTGGGGCTGCGGCACGGCACCTTCCGCGAACTCCTCGGCCTGCGCAACATCCTGCGTGGCATTCCGGTGACCTTCCAGGGCCACGGATTCGGCTTCCCGGCCGGAGACCCCCTGCAGCTGCCTGGGGCGTTCCTGATCGAACGCGGCCGGGTTACGCGACACCAGCGGGCCGCCTACGCAGGCGAGCCCGTCGACTTCGAGGGGCTTCTGGGCGAGTGCGCCCTTGCGCCGGCCGGCGGCCCCGCGCATACTGCGGTTCCGTGATTCGCCGTTCCGCCCCCTCCGTCCTGATCGCCGTCCTGCTGACGCTTGCCGTCGCAGCCGCGGTGCCCGTGCTGGGGGTGGGGATCGGCCTGGGCCTGACGCCCGCGTGCGTCCTGGCCGACGCGGCTGCCGCCACGGCGCCTGTCCATGGCCCCGACGCCGGCCACACGCCGGCACCCGTCCGCCGGCTGGCCTCGACCGCGCCCGCGGCCTGTGACGTCGCGCTGGCGCTCCGCGCGGCCGTCCTGCCCCACACGACCGCGCTGCCGCCCCCGGCCGCGGCCTGACGCGCCCCTGCCGCGCCCGGCGCGGCCCACACCCAATCCGTCCCACGCGGACCACGCGCCCATCGCGGCGCGATCGTCCATCCCGCCTTCCCCGGCGCCCCGTGCGCCCGTTTCACCCCACACCGGAACCAACCATGTCCAGCAGCCAGCTCTTCAAGGGAATCCCCGTCCTCGACTGGATCGTCCGCAGCACCCTCGGCACGCAGAACCAGCGCATGGTCCGCCGCTACCTGAAGCAGGTGGACCTGGTCAACAAGCAGGAGACCGCCATCCGCCAGCTGACCGACGCGCAGCTGATGGCCAAGACCGACGAGTTCCGCGCGCGCATCGCGAAGGGCGAGAAGCCCTTCGACCTGCGCCCCGAGATCTTCGCCGTCGCCCGCGAGGCGATGGACCGCGCGGTCGGCATCCGCAACATCTTCAACCCGGACCTGCCCGAGGACCAGCGGTTCGACCCGAGCCGCCTGCCCGCCGCCGCGCGCGCCATGTACGACGAGGTGGCCGCCCGCATCGCCGCGACCCCGGCCGCGCCGCCCGAGGGCGCGTTCCGAGGCTGCACCACGCCCACGCCCAGCTGGCAGTTCGTGGAGGTCCCGCCGGCCCTCTACGAAGCCGTCCGCGAGCTGTACCCCGAGAGCCGCCCGCCCTTCCGCGCGCGGCCGTTCGACGTGCAGATCATCGGCGGCGTCGTCCTGAGCGAGGGGCAGATCGCCGAGATGCGCACCGGCGAAGGCAAGACGATCGTCGGCCCGCTGGCGTGCTACCTGGCGGCGGTCGAGGACATGCAGGTCCACGTCGTGACCGTGAACGACTACCTGGTGCAGCGCGACCGCGACTGGACGTTCCCGTTCTTCCGCGCGCTCGGCCTGACGGTCGGCGCGATCCACCCGATCCACATGCAGTCGCACGAGGAGAAGCGCGCGGCCTACGCCTGCGACGTGGTGTACGGCACCACCGCGGAGTTCGGCTTCGACTACCTGCGCGACAACATGAAGGTCCGCCCCGAGGAGCAGGTGCAGCGCAAGCGGCAGTTCGCGATCGTGGACGAGGTCGACTCGATCCTGATCGACGAGGCGCGCACGCCGCTCATCATCAGCGGCATGGCGCACGCGGTGAAGCCGCGCTACGAGCTGGCCGACCGGCTGGCGCGCCACCTGGTGGCCAAGCAGGCCCCGTGGGAGGCCGCCGACGAGGCCGTGAAGGCGTGCCAGGCGCGCATGGCCGGCCTGGAGGGCGACATCCGCAACACGCGCGAGCGCGACGCCGTGCCCGCGATGCGCAGCGAGCTGAAGGCCGCGAACGAGGAGCTGAAGCGCCTGCAGAAGGACCGCGACCGCAGCCAGCAGTTCTACGAGGTCGAGCTGGACAAGAAGCGCGCCACGCTGACCAACGCGGGCATCGCCGAGGCACAGCGCGAGGCGAAGATCGGCAGCTTCTACGTGGGCGACAACGTCGACATGCCCCACCTGCTGGAGCAGGCCGTGCGCGCGCACGTCGTCTACCAGCGCGACCGCGACTACGTGGTGGCGCCGGACGACTCGGGCCAGCCGTCGGTGGTCATCGTCGACCAGAACACCGGCCGCAAGATGGTCGGCCGCCAGTGGTCGGACGGCCTGCACCAGTCCGTCGAGGCGAAGGAAGGCGTCCCCATCAAGGAGGAGACGCAGACCATGGCCACGATCACGATCCAGAACTACTTCAAGCTCTACAAGCGCCTGGCCGGCATGACCGGCACCGCCGACACCGAGGCCACGGAGTTCTACGAGATCTACAAGCTGGGCGTCGTCAGCATCCCGACCAACAAGCCGGTGATCCGCGACGACCGCAACGACCTGGTGTTCCTGAGCCAGAAGGACAAGTGGACCTCGATCGTCGACGAGATCAAGCGCTTCCACGACGCCGGCCGCCCGGTGCTGGTGGGCACCACCAGCGTCGAGAAGAGCGAGGTGCTCAGCCGCATGCTGACCGCCAAGCACGGCATCCAGCACGAGGTGCTGAACGCCAAGCAGCACGAGCGCGAGGCCGAGATCGTCCTGAACGCCGGCCAGCTGGGCCGGGTGATGATCGCGACCAACATGGCCGGCCGCGGCACCGACATCAAGCTGGGCAAGGTCGACGCCGCGCGCCTGATCGAGCACTGGAAGCGCCGCGACCTGGCGCCGAAGGACGCCAGCCCCGAGTGGGGCGAGGAGAAGCTGGTCGCCGCGATGAACCGGCACATGGCCAAGCGCATGCTGCGCCGTGACGGCCGCCCGGTGCCCGCCGCCGAGATCGACGCGATGCCCGACGCCGACGTCCGGCTGGCGCTGATGCGCCACTGGGTGATGGAGATGCTGCCGGGCGCGTCCGCCGACAAGGTGAACAAGGCGCCCGCCGAGGACCTCGAGGGCAACCTGGACAGCCTGGGCAACTTCATGCTGCACCGCCTGCGCCTCTTCGGGAGCGTCGAGGACATGGGCGGCCTGCACATCATCGGCACCGAGCGCCACGAGAGCCGCCGCATCGACAACCAGCTGCGCGGCCGCGCCGGCCGCCAGGGCGACCAGGGCTCCAGCCGCTTCTTCCTGGCGCTGGACGACGACCTGATGAAGATGTTCGCCGGCAAGGCGACCCTCAACATCCTGTCGACGCTGGGCATGAAGGAGGGCGACGCGATCGAGGCGCCCATGCTCACCCGCGCCGTCGAGAAGGCGCAGCGCAAGGTCGAGGAGCGCAACTTCCAGATCCGCAAGAACATCCTGGAATACGACGAGCCGATGGAGTACCAGCGCCGCATCTTCTACGGCATGCGCCAGCCGGTGCTGGAGCACCGCGGCATCCGCGACCTGGTGCTGCGGTACGTCGAGGACTCGGCCTACGACGCCGCCGAGCGCTACCTGGGCCCCGACTACGTGGCGCAGTGCATCGCCGAATGGGTGCGCGAGCACTACAACGTGGCGATCGACCCCGAGCGCTTCAAGGGCAAGGACCGCGAGAAGGTCAAGAAGGTCATCGACACCGAGACCCTCGAGGAGGCCTCGCAGACCATCGCGAACACGGTGGGCGAGCTGATGCCGTCCGACGCGGACCCGTCCGAGTGGAACGTCGAGGACCTGCAGGAGTGGGCGCGCACGAACTTCGGCGCCGAGATCACCCGCGAGCAGATCATGGAAGGCGACGAGGACGCGGTGCGCCGCACGATCGAGGAGGCCGCGGCCGTGCGCTTCCACGCCGTGGACAACTCGGCGGTGGACGCGTTCCTGGTGCGCAACTACGGCGCGGCCGAGCTGGCGCGCTGGGCCACGGCGAAGTTCGGCGCCGAGGTCGACGCCTCGATCTTCGCCGACTGCAGAACGCCCGCCGACGCCGGCAAGCGCCTGGCGGACCGCGCGATGGAGATCTTCCACGACCGCGAGGTGCGGTACCCGATCGACTTCGCGATCGAGATGACCGGCCAGCGGATGCAGCAGTCCGCCGAGCTGCAGGCCACCGACCAGGACGGCGCGCGCGAGCTGGCGAACGCCGCGCTGGGCGAGTTCTGCGCCTGGGCCAAGGCGCGCTACGACGTGGACTGGGAGCCGGCGACGCTGCCCTCGCAGCAGCCGTCGGACCTCTCGCGCCTGCTGCTCGAGGCGGCGCGGCGCATCGACGATGGCGTCATCGAGGCGCGCGCGAAGGCGTGCCTGTCGGGCGGCACGTCGGTGGAGCACGTCGCGGGGTGGTTCGAGCGCGAGCGCATGGTCGCGCTGGGCGAGTTCGAGCGCGAGCAGTGCGCGGCCGACCCGGCCACGTTCGTGCGCCAGCGCCTGCGCACGCTGCAGCGGCAGGAGCTCGAGACGTTCGAGCGCTGGGTGCTGCTGCAGATCTTCGACGACGCGTGGAAGAACAACCTGCACGCGATGGACCAGCTGCGCGACTCGATCGGCTTCCGCGGCATCGCGCAGAAGGACCCGCGCATCGAGTTCAAGAAGGGCGCCGCCGAGGCGTTCCGCGAGATGGAGGAGATCATCCGCGAGCGCGCGACCGACCTCCTGTTCAAGGGACGCCTGGCGCCGCAGGCGCGGCAGGCGCCCCGCGCGGCGGCCCCCGCCCCGGGCCTCCTGGCGAACGAGGAGCCGGCCCCGACCGCCGAGCAGGCGGCCCAGATCGCGGCGGCCGACCAGGCCGGCGCGGCCGAGGCCCCGGTCAAGAAGGACCTCTCGGCCAAGGCGATGAAGGTGGTCGGCCGGAACGAGCCCTGCCCCTGCGGCAGCGGCAAGAAGTACAAGTCCTGCCACGGTGCGCAGGGCTGACGGCACCACCCAGGATCCCCCCGCGGGGGCGGCCTTCCCGGCCGCCCCCGCGGCCGTCCAAAGTCGCTACAATCTCTCCCCTCGCCAGCCTCGGTAGCTCAGCTGGTAGAGCAGCTGACTCTTAATCAGCGGGTCCAAGGTTCGAATCCTTGCCGAGGCACTGAAACCGCCCCGTCCAGCCGGATGGGGCGGTTTCGCGTTTGGGGGAAAATCGGGGCGCGGCGCGGACACGGCACGACCCCGCGGCTCGCGCCCCTCACCGCGTCAGCGCCTGCAGGATCGGGATGCCCGCAAGCGTCAGCGTCGCCACCAGCAGCGCGATGATCACCACCGCGCGCCAGTGGCGGGCGAAGAAGCCGCGGCGCGCGCGCGGGACGTCGCCGCCCAGGTAGGCGTAGCACTTCGGGCAGACGTCGGCCTCGCTCCAGACGGCGGCGCCGCAGTCGGGGCAGCGGGCGTCGGCGGACGGGGCGTCGTCCCCGAAGCGGTCGAGGTCCTCGTCGGACGGGCCTTCATCGTGGTCGCGGCGGACCGGCATCGCGGGGAGCGTACCGGGCGCGGGGTGCGTACCCTTGCGTCCATGCCACCCACCGAAAGCACGCAGAAGCTCGGGATCGGATCGCCCTGCCCCTCGTTCGAACTGACCGACGTCACGACGGGCCGCGGCGCCGGGCCGCGTGATTTCGCGGGGAAGCCGCTGCTGGTGGCGTTCATCTGCAACCATTGCCCGTTCGTGAAGCACATCCGCGCCGAGCTGGCCGCGCTGAGCCGCGACGCCGCCGCACGCGGGTACGGGTGCCTGTTCATCTGCTCGAACGACGATTCCACGCACCCCGCCGACGGCCCCGAGCACATGAAGGCCGAGGCCGCGGACGCGGGCTACGCGTGCCCGTACCTGCACGACGCCGCCCAGGGCGTGGCGCGCGCCTTCGACGCCGCGTGCACGCCGGACTTCTTCCTGTTCGACCGGCAGCACCTGCTGGCCTACGCCGGGCAGCTGGACGACAGCCGCCCGAAGAACGGCCTGCCCGTGACCGGCGCCGACCTGCGCGCGGCGATCGATGCGGTGCTGGCCGGCGAGCCCTGCGCCGCGGTGCAGAAGCCGAGCATCGGGTGCAACATCAAGTGGAAGGCGTGAGGCAGCGGCACGCGGGCGTCCAAACGAAAACCCCGTCCGAAGTCGGACGGGGCTGTTCGTCGAAGCGAGGCGGACGGGACTCGAACCCGCAACCACCGGCGTGACAAGCCGGTACTCTAACCAATTGAGCTACCGCCCCTTCGGGCTCCGAACGGGGCCTCTCGGCTCCGCGCGGACGGGGAATGATAGCGAAATCCGGCCGGGGTGCAAGGGCTCCGGACCGGGTGCCCGGGTGCGCGAAAGCCCCTGAAATCGCGCCAGATCGAAACCGTGCGGATTTCAGGCCTCGGCCCAGGTGTGGCCCCAGGCGGAGCCGACGACCAGCGGGACGCGGAGCGCCATGGCGTGCTCCATGGCGTCGCGGACGAATGCGTCCAGCGCGGCGGCCTGCGGTTCGGGGACCTCGAAGACCAGCTCGTCGTGGATCTGGAGCAGCATCCGCGCACCGGGCACCGCGGCGGGCAGGCCGGCGTGGATCCGCAGCATGGCCAGCTTGATGAGGTCCGCGGCGCTGCCCTGCACCACCGTGTTGATGGCGATGCGCTCGCCCAGCGCACGCTCGGCGGGGTTGCGGCTGTGGATCTGCGGCACCGGACGGCGGCGTCCCAGGATCGTCGCCACGTAGCCATCGGCACGCGCGCGCTCGACGCACGCCTGCAGGAACGCGTCGATCCGCGCGAAGCGCAGCTTGTACTCGTCGATGATCTGCTTGGCGCGGCCGGTGCTGGTGCCGCCGCCCAGGCGCCGCGCCAGGCCGTACGGCGTGATGCCGTAGACGATGCCGAAGTTCACCATCTTCGCGGCGCTGCGCTGCTCGTCGGTCACCTGGTCGACGGGCACGCCGCAGACCTCGGCGGCCACGGCACGGTGGATGTCCGTGCCGGCCTCGAACGCGGCGATGAGGTTCGGGTCCTCGGAGAGGTGCGCCAGGACGCGCAGC
The DNA here is from genome assembly GCA_040382255.1 of Phycisphaeraceae bacterium. Lineage (GTDB taxonomy): Bacteria > Planctomycetota > Phycisphaerae > Phycisphaerales > SM1A02 > UBA966. The sequence continues at coordinate 18,022 of JBEIFT010000004.1, read as the reverse complement.
TCGATCTGCGAGTAGTCGGCCGCCAGCAGCACGTTGCCGGGATCGGCCACGAACGCCTTGCGGATCGCGCGGCCGACGTCGGTGCGGATCGGGATGTTCTGCAGGTTCGGGTCGCTCGAGCTCAGGCGGCCGGTCGCGGTCACCGTCTGGTGGAAGCTGGCGTGGATGCGGCCGGTCTTCGGGTCGATCGCCTCGCGCAGGGCCACCAGGTAGGTGCCGACCAGCTTGGTGAGCTGTCGGTACTCGAGGATCTGCCCGGGGATCGGCGTCTCGACCGTGGGGTCCTGCGCCAGCTTCTCCAGCACCTCGACGTCGGTGGAGGCACCGGTCTTCGTCTTCTTGACGATCTTGAGGCCCAGGCCCGGGTTCGCGGCGTCGGGCGCGTTGAAGAGCACCTCGGCCAGCTGCTTCGGCGAATCGAGGTTGAACGGCCGCGGCGCGGCGCGCTCGATCTCGGCGCGCAGGTCGCCGATGCGGACCTCCAGCGCGCGGCGCTGGCGCTCGAGTTCGTCGGGGTCGACGCGGATGCCGTTGAACTCGAGTTCGGCCAGCACCTCGACAAGCGGCACCTCGGTCCCGCGGTACAGCGTGCCGAGGCCCATCGAATCCACCTGCGATTCCAGCGCGGCTGCCAGGCGCAGCGCGACGTCGGCGTCCTCGGCGGCGTAGGGCCCTGCGAGCGCCAGGGGCGCCTGGTCGAAGGTGCGCTGGTGCGTGCCGGTGCCGATCAGGTCGGTGATCGGGATGCAGCGGTGGCTCAGCACCGCCTCGGCGAGCGCGTCCATGCGGTGGGTGCCGCGGGTTGCGTCGACCACGTAGCTGGCGACCATGCTGTCGCCGGCAAGGCGCGCCACGCGGACGCCGGCGGCGCGCAGGGCGATGAGGTCGAACTTGGCGTTGTGCGCGGTGGTGGGGACGGACGGGTCCTCGAGCAGCGGCCGCAGGATGGCGAGCGCGGCGGCCTCGTCCAGGTGCGTCTCGGGCTCGGGCGAGCGAATGGGGACGTAGGCGGCCTTGCCCGGCTCGAAGGCCAGGCTGATGCCGCAGAGCTTCGCGGAAACGGGAGCGAGCGAGGTCGTCTCGGTGTCGAACGCCAGGCGCGGGCCCGCGGCGCCGGACGGGCTGCCGGCGCAGGCGGCGCGTGCGGCATCCACGAAGGCCTGGAGTTCCGCGGCCGTGCGCAGCAGGCGGTAGTCACCGCGCGCGAAGGCCTGCGAGGCGAGGCCGTCGCGTGCCACGGCGGGCGAGGACCCCTCCGACGGCTGGTTGAAGAGGCCGAACTCCTCGGGCTCGGCGGGCTTTGCGCGCGCGGCAGGCGCGGACGGCGCAGCAGATGCGCCGCCGCCGAAGAGCCCGCCCGCGTCGGCGGCGCCGGCCGAGACACCCACACCACCCCCCTTCGGCGCGTGCTTCCCGAGCCAGGCCTTCAGGTCGGACTGGTGCCGGTTGAACCCCAGCTGGTGCACGGCGTCGAGCAGCGCGGCCGCGTCGGCCTTCGCGGGGTCGACCGCGGCGTCGGCCAGGTCGAACGGCACGTCCACGTCGTCCTTCAGCGCGACCAGCTTCCGCGAGAGCGGCAGCACCCCCTGCTGCGCGGCGATCGCCTCGCCGGTCTTGCCCTTCACCTTGTCCAGGTTCGCGAGCAGCCCGTCCAGCGATCCGTACTCGGTGATCAGCTTCGCCGCGGTCTTGATGCCGATGCCCTTCACGCCGGGCACGTTGTCGACGGGGTCGCCCATCAGCGCCAGCATGTCGACGACCTGGGCGGGCCGCACGCCCTTCGATTCGAAGAGCTCCTCGACGCCGAGCGTGACGTCCGACTGCGGGTCGAAGAGCCGCGTCTTCTCGTCGACCAGCTGGCCGAGGTCCTTGTCGCGGCTGACGATGCGGATCTCGAGGTCCGGGTGCGCGGCGCGCATCCGGCGGACGACGGTCGCGATGGTGTCGTCGGCTTCGACGCCCTCCACGGCCAGCACCGGCACGCCCATCTGTCCCAGCAGCGCGACGCAGCGGTCGACCTGCGGGTCCATGTCCTCGGGCGGCGGCTTGCGGTGCGCCTTGTATTCGGGGTAGATCTGGCTGCGGAACGTGCCCTGGTCGCCGCTCGCGTCGATCACCACCGCCAGGAACTCCGGGCGGTCCTGGCGCAGGACCTTCAGGATCATGCCCAGGAAGCCGAACGTCATGTTCGTCGGCTCGTTGGTGACGGGGCTCTTCATCCCCGGGCGGATGGCGTGGTACGCCCGGAAGAACTGGGCGTGGCCGTCGACCAGGTAGAGCGTGGCCATGCGCGCCTCAGCCGCCCGCGAGCGCGGCCAGGCGCGCCTCGTACGCCGGGCCCGGCGTGACCGTGCGGCGGGCCATCACCGTGCGCGCGACCGCCATGAACTTCTCCAGGCGGTACTCGCGCTGGCCGTCGTCCGTGCGCCACGCGAAGCGGTCGACGCAGCCGGCGATCGCCTCACCCGCGGCCCACATCGCGCCGGTGCCGATGGACGAGCCCGTCATGATGCGCGTGCCGATCGCGGTCTTCGCGTGGTCGCCCAGGATGCAGCCCATGAACTGGCGGCCGGTGCGCTCCAGCGGGCCGTCGCCGCGCAGGCGCATGACGACCTCACCGTAGGTGTTCAGCAGGTTGCTGTTGACCGTGCCGGCGCCCAGGTTGACCCACTCGCCGACGAGCGCGTCGCCCAGGTGGCCGTCGTGCGCCTTGTTCGAGAAGCCCTGGAAGATGGCGCTGCCGATCTCGCCGGCGGCGCGGCACTGCGGGCCCAGCGCGGTGCGCGCCTTCAGCACGGCGCGTTCGCCGACGATGGTGCCGGGGCCGACGATGCAGGGCCCGATGAGGATCGCGCCGTGGCGCAGCTCGGCGCCCGCGTCGACCAGGATCGGGCCGCCCGTGGCATCCAGGACGACGCCGGCGCCCAGCGTCGAGCTGCGGTGCAGGTGGATGCCGGCGCTGCCCAGCGCGGTGGCGTGCGCCGGCACGGTGTCGGCGTCGCCGTTGCGCCAGCGCGACACGGTCGCGTCGATGTCGGCCGCCATCAGCGCGGCGAACCGCGTGGCGTCCAGGAGGTCCCAGGGGCGCGCCCAGAGTGCGGGCGCGTCGGTGGCGTCCAGGTGCACGCCAGCAGGCGCCGCGGCGGTTCCCTGCGCCAGCGCGTGCGCGAAGGCGGCGCACGCCGCGCCGGACAGGCGCACGGCGACGATCGATCCGTCCGCCGCCTGCACGCCCTGCCCGGGCTCCAGGCCGTCGAGCCGCGCGGCGAGCGCCGGGCCGAACGGCACGTGGATCCGGCCGTTGACGAAGAGAGCGTCGGCGGGCGCCGCGTTCGCGGGCATGCCGTGGCGCTCGGCGACGACCGCGGCCAGCGCGTGCGGCACGGCCAGCCCCACCACGTCCGCCAGCGCGCGGACGCGCTCCAGGAGCGTCCAGCCGCCCGTCCGCTGCTCGAACGACGCGCGCAGGTCCGAGAGCGGTCCCAGGTCGCCGCGGGCATCGTCGAAGAGGATCGTGGGCGTGGTCCAGCCGGCCATGGTGCGCCCAGCCTAGCCGCCCGCCCGTGCGCTGCGGGGGTCGAACGCGAAGCGCGGGCCGGCGGTGGCGAACGCCCAGAGCCCGAGCGTCCGCTGCAAGAGCCAGCCCGCTGGCACGGCCAGCACCGCGGTCCAGAGCGCGTCCAGCAGGTCGGCGCCCAGCGCGCTGACGGCCCGGCCACCGCCCCACAGCGGGTACTCGTCGGCGTAGGCCGCGCGCACGCCGGCGACCGCCAGGAAACCCAGCGAGACCAGCACCGCGACCACCGCGGCCGTGAATGCGAGCGTCAGCGTGTTGCGGCGGTAGAGCCAGGTGCGCGTCTCCAGCACCGCCCACGCCGCACCCGCGTAGGCCAGCATGTGCGGGCCCAGGATCGGCGCGGCGGCCGGGCCGTCCGCACCCGCCACCAGCGCGGGGCTGGCGACGTCCGCCAGCAGGCCCAGGACGAGCGCACCGCCGATCGCGGCCTCGCGCGAGGCATAGAGCAGCACGAATGCCAGCAGCACCGGCACCAGGTGCGGCACGTGGCCCCAGACCGCGAAGGCGGGCATCAGCGCGGCGTCCAGCGCGGCGACCAGGAACGCGACCGGCAGGAAAACCCACCACCTCATGGCGTGCCCTTGCCCTTCTTGCGCGCGCCCGCCGGGGCGGCAGGCGGTGCGGCGGGCGTGGACGCTGCCGCCGGCGCAGCGCCCGCAGCCGTCTTCACGGTGACCTTGGAGAGCCGCGCGGGGTCGAACTCCATGCGAACCGTGATGCGGCGGCGCAGCGGGTTCGAGTCGAGCGGGCCGACCGAATCGACCAGCCCAAGCCGCATCCCCTGCGCCGCGTGCGGCCAGCTGGCGTCGCTCAGGACCACGGCATCGCCCGGCTTCACGGGGGCGTTCGACTCCAGCTCGCCCTCGAGCGTGCGGTCGGCCTTGGCGACCACCTGCACCAGGATGCCGTCGCGCGCGCCGGCACCGGCCGCGGGCTTCTCGGCGGGGACCACCAGCGCGTCGATGCGCCCGGAGCGCCGGTCGTCCAGCGGGATCACGAAGGAGCGCCACGCGCCCACGCCGCCCGCGATGCGACCGACCAGGCGATTGCCGCCCGTGACCACGGGGTCGCCCTCGGCGATCCCCTGCCCGCTGCCGGCGTCCAAGCCCAGGAGCCCCGGCGGGCGGCCCGCGTTGCGCTCCACGACGGCCGCCAGGATCGGCCGCCAGCCGCCGCGGCGGTCGCGCTCGACGACCTCGGACAGCTCGCGCAGCTGCGCCTCCAGGCGGTCGGCGCGCAGGCGTTCGGCGTCCAGCTCGCCCTGCAGGCGGTCGGCGCTCTCCATGGCGCTGCGCAGTTCCTCGGGGCGCGCGGGGTACGGGTCATCGGGGGCGCGCAGGCGGACGCGGACCAGCGAGAGCCCGTACGCCAGCGGCCGTGCAGGCAGCCAGAGCAGCGTGCCCACGGCCGGCGTCCAGCCGCGCTGCCACGAGGCCGGCATCGCGGCCAGCAGCGCCGCCGCCCCCAGGGCGGCCGCGACCAGGCGTCGGGGCGTGAGCAGGGCCATGGCGCGTCAGGCGCCGTCGGCGTCCGACTCGAGCGTGTCCTTGAAGACGTCCAGGTTCTCCAGGTACTGGCTGGTGCCGCGCGCGACGCACGTCAGCGGGTCGTCGGCGATGCGCACGTCCAGGCCAGTGGCCGCGTGGAAGACCTTGTCGATCCCGCGCAGCAGCGCACCGCCGCCCGCGATCGTCAGGCCGTTGTCCACCAGGTCGGCCGCCAGCTCGGGCTTGGCCTTCTCCAGCACGCGGACGACCGCCTCGGAGATGAGCTTCACCGGCTCGTCGAGGGCCTCGCGGATCTCGACGCTGGTGATCTCGACCTTGCGCGGCAGGCCGGTCTTCATGTCGCGGCCGCGGACGTCCATCTTGGTCTCGGGGCCCGTGGGCGCGGCCGAGCCGATCTCGATCTTGATGCGCTCGGCGGTCTGCTCGCCCACGAGCATGCCGTGGACGCGCTTCATGTGGCCGATGATCGCGTCGTCGAAGTCGTCGCCGGCCACGCGCAGGCTCTCGCACTCGGCGATCGCGGCCAGGCTGATGATGGCGATCTCGCTGGTGCCGCCGCCGATGTCGACGATCATGCTGGCGGTGGGCTCGCTGACGGGCAGGCCCGCGCCGATCGCGGCGGCCATGGGCTCCTCGACCAGGAACACGCGGCGCGCGCCGGCGCGCTCGGCGCTCTCGTACACGGCCTGCTTCTCGACGCTGGTGATGCCCGACGGGATGGCGATGACGACGCGCGGCCCGAAGATGCGGGAGCTCTTGCCGTTCACCTTCTTGATGAAGTAGCTGAGCATCGCCTCGGTCACGGCGAAGTCGCTGATGACGCCGTCCTTGAGGGGGCGCACCGCGCTGATCGAGCCGGGCGTCTTGCCCAGCATGTCCTTGGCGGCGAAGCCGACGGCCTCGCCGTTGTTCAGGACGATGTTGGTGCCCTTGCGCACGGCGACCACGGACGGCTCGTTGAGCACGATGCCGTCGCCCCGGACGCAGACGAGGGTGTTGCAGGTTCCCAGGTCGATCCCCATGTCGACGCTGAAGAGACGCGAGAGCCAATCGAATTCCATGGGCACGGCGAACGCTCCTTCCTGAAGCACTTCTGGGCCGCGGACTCCGCCGCGGCGACGGTCGGCAGGAACCGACCAAGCCGGAGGATAGCGAAATCCCCGTGCCGCGCCGCCCTGCCCGCGTCCGGCCGCCCCCCGGAAAGCGACACGCCGCCGGACGGGCCGGCGGCGTGGAAGACTTGCGTGGATGCGGGCCCGGATCCGTCAGCGCTTGGCCGGGACGGGCTCGAACGGGCTGCCGCCCGAGGTGCCGTGGGCCTCCATGTTGCGCATGGAGACGATCGCGACGCCCGCGATGGCGACGAGGAGCGCTGCCACCAGCAGCGACGTGTAGACGTTCAGCTGGGGCTTCGCGCGCTTGACTTCGTTGGTCGGGAGGCTGGTCATCGGGGCGTTCCTGGGTCCGTGGCGGGCGGTTGGGACAGCTCACTCACCCTTGCGGGCGATGGCGCGCTGGCCGGACTTGACCTCGCCGCGGCCCTGCGGGTCCTCGAGCTCGACGACGCCGACGGCGCGGTTGACGTCGACGGTCACGATGCGGAGGTTGCCGATGAAGTTCGATCCGTCGGCCAGGGTCATGACCCAGCCTTCCTTGACGCCGTCGCGGCTGCCGGCGTTGATCTCGACCAGGGTCGAGTCCGGCTCACGCTTGACGCTGACGACGGTGGCGCTCAGCGAGCGGTCGGCGACGACCGGCAGGCGCGCCGCATCGGCGGTGGCGCCGGCGCGGGTGGCGGACGACGTGCCCTGCAGGGCCGCGAAGCGGGCGACCTCGGCGTTGGCGCGCTCCTTCTCCTCGGAGGCCTTCTGGAACTGCTCCTGGAGCTGGCGACGCGCGGCGTCGGCGGTGTCGCGCTCGCCCTCGGCGCGGACCAGGCGGTCCTCGAGGTCGACGCGCGACTTCTCGGCGGACAGGTACATGTCACGGGTCTTCTGCAGCTCGGCCTGCATCGCCTGGATCAGCGCAACCTTGGCCGAGTCGTTCTGGCCGTAGACCACGCGCTCGCCCTCGAGCGAGCTGATCTGCATCTCGAGCGCCTGCTTGTCGGCCTCGGCCTTGTTCTTGGCGGCGATCTCGGAGTCGCGCGACTGCGAGGCCAGCGCGGCGGTCTTCTCGATGCCGGCCAGCTTCGACTGCAGGCCGGTGACGCTCGCGTGGTAGCTGTCCTTGGCGGCGTTCAGGCTGGCCTGCTCGGCCTTGGCGGCGGCCTCGGCGGTGCTGGCGCGCTCCTGGAAGTTCACCTGGTTCACGGTGAGCACGGCCGTGACCGGCACGAGCACGACGACGAGGAGCGCGACGAGGACGACGAGGATCTTGGTCAGGATGTGCACGGGGGTGCCTCAGGTCTGAGTCGGTCGATGGACGAACGGTCCAGGAGGGTCCAGACGGAGCCTTCCGGGTTTATCAGTACTACACGAACCCTATACGGACTGTCAACGGGGCGCGGTTGCGACCAAGATCGCCTTGGCCGCCACCAGCTGGACGGTCGGGTCCCGGTCAAACAGGACCCGCTGCAGATCGGTCACCCCGGCCGGCCCCAGGGCCCAGGCCACGGCCAGCGCCGCCTGCCCGCGGACCGTGGATTCCCGGTCATTCAGGTAGACGCGGCCCATCCGGCCGACCGCCGGGCGGTCCTGCGGGCTGATCTGGGCCAGGGCGACGGCACAGCCGATCCGGACCTCGGTCGGGCGGGCGCTGATGCCGGTGGCGTCGATCAGGCGCATCAGGATCGCCCGAGAGCCGTCGTCCTTCAGGCGCCCCGCCTGCTGGGCGGCCAGCGCGGTGAACTCGGCCTGCTCGCCGGGCGCGAACAGCGCCGCGCGGATCGGCTCGATGCCGTCGGTCTCGCCCAGCCGCACCAGCGCCTCGGCGGCCTGCATCTCGGTGATGCGGACGCGCGCGGGGTTCACCTGGCGCATGCCCTTGCCGAGCGAGTCGCGGATCAGCGGCACGGCGCTCTTGTTGCCGAGCTCGCCGAGCACGAGGTACGCGTTGGAGCGCACCTCGGGATCGTCGGAACGCACCATCGCCGCGAGCGGCGTGGGGTCGACGGGGCGCCCGAATCTCGTGAGCGCGTAGATGGCGGCGGCGCGCACCGACGGGCTCTCGTCCAGGAGCAGCGGCTGCACCTGGTCGGCGAAGTCCGCGCAGTTCGCGCGCGCGAGCGACACGGTGGCGACGAAGCGGACGCCGCGGTTCTCGTCGGCCAGCAGCGGGCCCGCGACGGCGCGCAGGTCGGTGGGCGAGTTGATCAGCGCCTCGGCGGCGTTCGCACGGAAGACCGCCACCTGCGAGCGCGCGGCCTGCTTCAGCAGCTCGACCGCGCTGGCGCGCGCATCGCCGCTGGACTCGACCACCAGCTGCGGCTGCGCGGTGGCGCCCGGCGCGGCGGGCGTCTCGCTGTTCGCCAGCTGCGCCTGCCCATCGGGCTGCACGCTCTGGTTGCGGCTGGACCACGGCTGCTGCGCGACGGTCTCGTCGCCGCAGGCCTGCAGCAGCACGCAGCCCACCAGCATCGCGGGCACGGCGACGTGCGCGCGGCGGAGCATGGGCAGGAACGCGACGAGGCCGGCGAGTGTCAGCATGGCGATGGATCCTAGTTCCCCGAGGAAGGCGAATGGCGGTACGCGGGCATCGAGCGGCGGGTTCGCGAACAGCCACGCCTCGGTGCGCGGCGCGGGCGGCAGCGCGACGACGCGGCCGCTGGAATCGACCCCCGCGCAGGCGCCCGTGTTCGCGACGCGGACCATCGGCGTGCGCGTCTCGATGCAGCGGAACCGCGCCAGCTGCAGGTGCTGCGCGCGCCCGCCGTCGAACCAGCCGAACCAACCGTCGTTGGTCAGGTTGACCAGGAGATCCGCCCCGCGTTCGCGGCCGGCGGAGGCGGGAAAGACCAGGTCGCGGCAGACCCAGCTCATGGCGTCCTCGAAGCAGATCGGCGTGGCGACGCGGACGGTGCCCCCCTGCCACGGCACGTCGAAGCGCACGGGCTCGCCGCCGACGTCCAGGTCGAAGGTCATGCCCTTGGCGCCGACGGAGAGCAGCGCCTGCTCGAGCCACTTCCACTCGCTGATGTAGGGCATGGTCTCGCCGAACGGTGCCAGGAAGACCTTGTCGTAGCGCGGGTACGGCGGCTGCGGGGCGTTCACCAGGTAGGCACTGTTGAACTGGCGATCCCACGCGTAGCGCTGGCCGGTGGTGCGCAGGCCCACGAAGGCCGGGCTGCCCACCAGCAGGGGCACGCCGATCCGGCCCGCGGTCGCGGCGACGATCCGCTGGAAGCGGTCGCCGGGAAAGAGCCCCTCGGACTCCTGCAGCGCGATCGTGCCGGGCTCCAGCCCGAAGCCGGCGAGCATCGTCTCGGGCCACGCGGCCAGCGCCGGCACCTGCCCACGGGCCTGCGCATCGGCCGCGGCGCGCAGCGTCAGGTCGGCGAACGCCGGGATGTCCTTCACCTGGCGCGACGCCGCCCACACGACCTTGTTGCTGGTCTCCAGGTTGGTCTGCACCGCCAGCACGCCCGGCCCCGGCGCGGTGGGCGCCTGCGAGAGCCGCCAGCCGCCGTAGGTGAGCGAGCACGCGACCAGCGAGCCGGCGACGATCGCGCCGCCGCGCGCACGCCCGGTCCACGCATCCGCGATCGCCCCCCCGATGGCCAGCGCGATGATGGACGCGAAGACCTCGCCGACGACGTCGGCCCCCTGCACCAGCGCGGGCCACTCGACCAGCGGGTGCCCCCACCGGAACCACGGGTAGCCGTGGAACAGGATCAGCGCGCGCAGGACCTCGACCGCGCCGAACGCCAGCGGCACCAGCACGGCCCACGGCACTTCGCCCCACGCGGCGGTCCGGCGCGCGAGCCGCCCGAGCAGCCAGAGCGCCAGCAGGTCGTACGCCGTGCAGTAGACGGCAAGCGCCGGCATTCCCGCCTCGGTGATCTGCACCATCCACGCGTCGAGCACCAGCCACTTCGCGACCGAGACCGCGCCCACGGCCGCGTACGTGCGCCACCCCGGGGCGACCGTGCGCCCGCGACCGTCACGCCACGCGACGACCAGCACCAGCGGCGCCGGTGCCAGCGCGATCGCCCACCACAGGCCGACCGGCTCCCACGCGACGCAGAACAGCGCCGCGGAGAGCGCGGCCAGTGCTGCGGCACGCAGGGCCTCGCGGCGCGGCATGCGTCACTTTCCCGAGTAGTCGATGATGCGGCTGATCTCGGTGCGCAGCGCCGAGCGGTGCACGATCCGGTCGACGAAGCCGGCCTTCTCCAGGAACTCGGCCGTCTGGAAGCCCTCGGGCAGCTCCTGGCGGATCGTCTGCTGGATGACGCGCGGGCCGGCGAAGCCGATCAGCGCCTTCGGCTCGGCGAAGATCACGTCGCCCAGCATCGCGTAGCTGGCGGTCACGCCGCCGGTGGTCGGGTCGGCCAGCACGGCGATGTACAGGCCGCCCGCGCTGTCGAAGCGCGCGAGCGCGGCGCTGGTCTTCGCCATCTGCATCAGCGAGAAGCCCGACTCCTGCATGCGCGCGCCGCCGGAGCAGCACACGATGACGAGCGGCAGGTTGTGGTCCGTCGCGTGCTCGATCGCGCGGGTCAGCTTCTCGCCGACCACGCTGCCCATCGAACCGGCCATGAAGGTGAAGTCCATCACCCCCACCACGACCTTGCGGCCCTTGATGAAGCCGGTGCCGGTCTGGACGCCGTCCTGCTCCTTCGTCTTCCGCTGCATGTCGCGGATGCGGTCGATGTAGGGCTTCTGGTCGACGAAGTTCAGCGGGTCCATCGGCGCCATGTCGGCATCGAGCGCCTCGAACGTGCCGGGGTCCAGCAGCTGGTCGATGCGGGTGCGCGCCGAGATGCGCATGTGGTGGTCGCACTTCGGGCAGACCATGAGGTTCGCCTCGAGGCTCTTGCGGAAGACCGTCTCGGCGCACTCGGGACACTGCGTCCACAGGCCGTCCGGGACGGCCTTCTTGGTGGCGATCTCTGCTCCGATCCAGGTGGGTTCCGGCACGCTCGGGCTCCTCCGTGAGTGCCGCAGTGTAGCGGGCTGCGCCGTCACGGCACGCGCGTCACTCGCCCAGCAGGTCCGCGGCGCCCGCCGGAAGCAGGCTCTCGGTGCACCAGTGGCGGCCCTCGACCCGCTCCCACAGGCGCGAGCCGTCGCCGCGGGCCAGCGTGTCGCGCACGATCGCCAGCGCCGTGCGGTGCAGCACCAGGCCGATGCGCCCGCCCTCGTGGCGCGCCAGGATGGCGGCCAGCGCGTCGAGGATGCGCGCCCGCGCCTCGGCGAGCGGCTCGCCTTCCGGGGGCTCGACGGTGAGCGGCGACTCGTTCCACTCCAGGAACCGGCTCTCGAAGCGGCGCTCGAACTCGGCCATCGAGAGACCCTCGAGGAGCCCAAGGTCGGGATCGGCAAGTTCGGCGTCGGCGCGCACGGCGCAGGCGAAGCGGGTGGCGATGCCGTGGGCGGTCTCGGTGGCCGCGTCGTCTCCGGGGTGGTAGAGCACCTCGGGGCCGGTCGCCATCCGCGCGACGCGCTGGCGAAGGTCGGCCAGCGAGTCCGGGGTCGCGGGCAGGTTCGTGCGGCCGCGCAGGCGCTGGGCGGCGTCCCAGTCGGTCTCGCACGGGCGGAAGAGCCAGAGGGTGGTCGGGCGCGCGGCCATCGTCACTCGCCGCGGATCGCGCGGATGGCGGCCGCCATGTCGGGCGCGCCGAAAATGGCGCTGGCGGACACCAGCACGTCGCAGCCGGCGGCGCGGCACGCGGGCGCGGTGGCCGGCGAGACGCCGCCGTCGATCGCGATGCGCTGCTCCGGGCGCATGCGGGCGCGCAGCGCGGGGACCTTCGCAAGGACCTCGGGGATGAACGACTGTCCGCTGTAGCCGGGGTGCACGCTCATCACCAGCACGCTGTCGAGCTCGGCGATCCACTCGCCGATCGCGTCGGCGGGCGTCCCCGGGTTCAGCGCGCAGCCGACCGCCATGCCCAGGTCGCGGATGCGCTGGATCAGGCCGCGCGGGTGCGGCACGGCCTCGACGTGGAACGAGACGTGGTTGGTGCCGGCCTTCGCGAACGCCTCGACGAACGCGCCGGGATCCGTGCACATGAGGTGCGTGTCGATGAACGCGCCCGGCGCGGCGCGGCGCACGGCGGCGCAGACCGCGGGACCCATCGAGAGGTTCGGCACGAAGTGGCCGTCCATCACGTCGAAGTGGATCGCGTCGCCGCCCGCGGCCAGCGAGCGCCGGCACTCCTCGCCCAGCTGCGTGAAGTCCGCGGAAAGCACCGACGGCTCCACCAGGAGCCGTCGGGCGTCTGCGTACAGGCGGGGATCGGGCCGTTCGGCGGCCATCGGCATCACTTGGCCGAGGCGCCGGCCTTCTTGCGCGCGTCGTTGTAGGTGTCCAGGGCGCGCTTCAGGGCGGGCTTCGCCGAGGGCGGCGCCGCCATCCAGGCGTCGTACTGCATCTCGTAGGCGGCGTTCAGGTCGCCGCGCGCCGCGGCGACCGAGGCCACGACGGCCAGCGCGTCGGCATCGTCCGAGGACGCCGCCGCCTTCACCTTGTCGGCCGCCAGCTGGGCGGCGTCCAGGTCGCGCAGGTTGTTCGTGAGGTCCGGGCTGGTGGCCAGGTACTCGGCGATCGCCATCAGCGCGAACTTGTCCTTCGAGACCATGTCGATCAGCTTGGCGGCGTACTCCTTGGCGGCAGCGCCGTTGTTGGCCTGCTCGGCGCGCATCTTCCAGGCTTCCAGGCCGACGTCGACCAGCACGCTCGGGCCCTCCTTGAGGGCCTCGTCATAGAGGCGCTCGGCCTCCTTGTAGTTGCGGATCTTGGCGGCCTTGCGGGCGGCCGCGACGGTGGGCTCGACGCGCGAGGTCAGTTCGGGGTCGTAGCGGTTGGCGAGCGTCAGCTTCAGGACGCGCTCGAACTGCGGGTCCATCGGGTGGCCGATGAAGCAGACCTTGCCGGCTCGGCTGACGATGAACGCGCACGGGATGCCGTTCTGGCCGGCCGCGGCCATCCACTTCTCCTTCATCGTCTCGTCGTCCTGCTTCTGGCAGGCGACGGCATAGGTCATCTGCGAGCCCTTGTCCTTGACGAAGGGCTTGACCTTGGAGATCGGCTCGTCGCTGACACCGAGCACCTGCAGGCCGCGGGGCGCCAGGTCGATGTACAGCTGGTTGAGGTGCGGGATCGACACCTTGCACGGGCCGCACCACGTGGCCCAGAACTCGACGACGGTCACCTTGTTGCCGACCAGCGGGTCGAGCTGGCTGCCCTGCACGTAGTCGACGTGGGAGAGCGAGTCGGCGGGCGCCATCTTGCCGACCTTGAGCTTCTTGCCCTCCTCTTCCTGCGCGCGCACGGTGGCGGCCAGGGCAAGCGGGAGGATGGCGGCGAGGACGAATGCTCGGAGGGTGGTGCGCATGGGTGTGGTCCTTTGCTGGGCGGATGATAGACGCGGCGGCGGCGCGGCCGTTCGGGGCAAACCGCGCCGAATCAGGCGGGATCGAGCGCGGCGACCGACTCGAAGGACTTGCCCTCGAGCATCTCCAGGCTGGCGCCGCCGCCGGTGGAGACGTGGGTCAGCGCGTCGGCCAGGCCGGCCTCGTCGAGCGCCGCGGCGGTGTCGCCGCCGCCCGCGATCGTGACGGCGCCCTGGCGCGTGGCGTCGGCCACGGCGCGCGCGACGGCCATCGTGCCCAGGTCGAAGGGCTTCGTCTCGAACGCGCCCATCGGCCCGTTCCAGACGACCTGTCTCGCGGAACGGCAGGCGTCGGCGAAGAGCTGCTGCGAGCGCGGGCCGATGTCGAGGCCCATCCAGCCGTCGGGAATGCCGCCGATCACGGTGGACGTCTCGGTCCCGGCCTCCAGCTTGCGGCCGCACACGTGGTCGATGGGCAGCAGGATCGTGCGCGACCGCGCCTGCGCGTCGTGCATGATCTGGCGCGCGCGCTCGACCATCTCGGGCTCCACCAGGCTGTTGCCGGTGGTCACGCCCTGCGCGCGCAGGAACGTGTAGGCCATCGCGCCGCCGACGACGATGGTGTCGACCTTGTCCAGCAGGTTCGCGAGCGCCGCCAGCTTGTCGCTGACCTTCGCGCCGCCGACGACCGCGACGAACGGGCGCTGCGGGCGCTCGAGCGCGCCGCCCAGGAAGCGGAGCTCCTTCTCGAGCAGGCGCCCCGCGACGGCAGGCTTGCCCGCGGCGTGCATCGCCTGCGGCAGCGCGACCATCGAGGCGTCGGCGCGGTGCGACGCGCCGAACGCGTCGTTGACGTAGGCCTGCGCCAGGCCCGCCAGCTTCGCGGCGAAGGCGGGGTCGCCCTTCTTCTCGCCCTTCTCGAAGCGCAGGTTCTCCAGGAGCAGCACCTCGCCGGGCTTCAGCACGGCGGCGGCGGCGGCGGATTCGGCGTCGGTGGGCACCTTGCCGGCGAACAGCACGCGCGCCTTGCCCGCCAGGAGCTGCGAAAGCCGCTCGAAGACGGGCTTCAGGCTGTCGGCGGCCTCGTAGCCGGTGCCAGCGGGGCGGCCGAAGTGGCTGGCGACGACGACGGCGCCGCCGCGGGCCAGGATCGACTCGATGGTGGGCAGCGCGCCGCGGATCCGGCGGTCGTCGGTGATCCGGCCGGCGTCGTCGGTGGGGACGTTGAAGTCGGCCCGGACGAAGACGACCTTCCCGCGCGGGTCGACCGAGTCGACCGTGCGGCGCGGCGTGGTGCGGGCGGGGGCAGGCGAGGCGGCGGTTTCCGGCATACTTTCACTCTAGCCGATGCCCCCCCTCCCGACGACGAGCACCGATCCCGCCGCGCCGCGCACCATCCTGGTGCTGGGGCCCACCGGCGGCGGCAAGACCGCGCTGGCGATCGAGCTTGCCCTGCGCGTGCCCGGCGGCGGCGAATGCGTGAGCGCCGACTCGATGCAGGTGTACCGCGGCATGGACATCGGCACCGCGAAGCCGACCGAGGCCGAGCGGCGCGGCGTGCCGCACCACATGATCGACGTCGCGGACCCGTTCGGCGGGCCGTTCACCGTGGCCGACTGGCTGGACGGCGCGCGCGACGCGATCCAGTCGATCCACGCGCGCGGGCGGCACGCGATCGTGGTGGGCGGCACGAACCTCTACGCGAAGGCGCTGGTCGAGGGCATGTTCGAGGGCCCGGCCGGCGACCCTGCGGTGCGCGCGCGCCTGGAGGCGCTGCCCACCGAGATGCTGCGGCTGGACCTGGAGCACCACGACCCGCTGGCGGCGTCGCGCATCCACCCGAACGACCGGCGGCGCACGGTGCGCGCGCTGGAGGTGTGGATGACGACCGGCCGCCGCATCAGCGACATGCAGCGGCAGTGGCAGGATGCGCCGCGCGAGCTGCCCGGCGGCTGGGCGCTCGTCGGGCTGGAGTGGTCGGTCGACTCGATCAACCGGCGGATCAACCTGCGCGTCCAGGAGATGCTGGCGAACGGGTTCATCAAGGAGGTCATCCGCCTGGTGACCGGCGGCACGCTCAATCGCCAGGCGATGGAGGCCGTGGGCTACCACGAGGCCGTGATGCACCTGGCCGGGCGCATGCCGATCGACGAGGTCGAGGCGCAGATGAAGATCCGCAGCCGGCAGTACGCCAAGCAGCAGCGGACGTGGCTCCGGCGGTTCAAGGTGACCCCCGGTTCGGTGTGGATCGACGCCGAGACGACGGGCACCGAGGCCGCCGCGGCGATGGTTATCGAAAAAAATTTCCCCGGCCCCCGCTGAGCCCCGGCGGACGGGCGGTCGCCCCCCTACGGGGGGCGCGTTTCCCGGCGGAACCCGCGATCCGGGGTGGCTGACGGGGCTGCGCGGCGACGTCCGGGCCGGGCCACCCCTTGACGGCACCCCCGGCCGAGTCCTCATATAGAAGATCACGGACCGCCGATGGAAGGCGCAACCCGTCCCGCGTCCCGACCGGACCGGGATCGCCCCGAGACCCACCCCATGGCCAAGCGCACGACCAAGCCCCCCGCCGCCGACGAGACCGCCGACGACGCCGCCCCCGCGAAAAAGGGCACGTACAAGCTGGTCATCGTCGAGAGCCCGGCGAAGGCGAAGACGATCGGCAAGTACCTGGGCTCCGACTTCAAGGTCGAGGCGTCGAAGGGCCACATCCGCGACCTGCCCAAGCGCGCCCCCAAGGGAAGCAAGCAGCCCGTGCCGGGCGTGGACCTGGAGCACGACTTCGAGCCCACGTACGAGGTGAGCGAGGACCGCAAGGCGCAGGTGACCGCGCTGAAGAAGCTGGCGAAGGGCGCCGCCGAGATCTGGTTCGCGACCGACCTGGACCGTGAGGGCGAGGCGATCGCGTGGCACCTGGCCGAGCTCCTGGGCGTGGACCCGGTGACGGCGAAGCGCGTGGAGTTCGACGAGATCACCCGCACGGCGATCCTGAAGGCGTTCGACCAGCCCCGCGCGATCGACATCGACCGCGTGAATGCCCAGCAGGCGCGGCGCATCCTGGACCGCATCGTGGGCTACATGGTGAGCCCGGTGCTGTGGAAGAAGGTGGCCGGCGGACTGAGCGCGGGACGCGTGCAGAGCGTCGCGCTGAAGCTGGTCGTCGACCGCGAGCGCGAGATCCGCGCGTTCCAGCCGGACGAGTACTGGAAGGTCGAGGCCGCGATGACGCCGGACGCGGCGAAGGGACCGGCCCTGGCCAAGGAGTGGGCCGCGTTCATGGGCCGGCGCGACGAGCGCAACAAGGGCCCGACCGTGAAGGAGCAGGCGCACTGGCTGGCCGAGCGCGGCGGCATCGAGTGCGACCTGGTGCAGCTGGGCGGCAGGCCCTTCGAGCTGCGCCGCGAGGTGCCGAAGTACGAGGATCGCACGGACTTCGGCACCAAGCCGGCCCCCAAGGACATCCCGGACTGGGTGCTGCGCAAGACCGAGGAGGACAAGAAGTCGAAGACGCCGGTCCCGCAGGATGCGCGGTGGTACGCCGCGCCGGCGGGCATGCCGGACGTCGCGGCGCGGATCCGGGACGTCGCCGAGGCGGTCGGCCTGGAATCCGTGCAGGTCGAGACCCGCGAGGACGCCGAGGCGACCGGCTTCGCCCGCACCCTGCGCACCGTGCGCGGCGCGATCGGCGCCGGCGTGCGCTACCGCGTGAAGAGCGTCGAGCGCACCGGGACCGGCAGCAAGCCGCGTGCCCCGTTCATCACCAGCACGCTGCAGTCCAGCGCCAGCTATGCGCTCGGCTTCGGCACCGACCGCACGATGCGCGTGGCGCAGATGCTCTACCAGGGCGTCAACGTGCCGGGCGAGGGCCTGGTGGGCCTGATCACCTACATGCGTACCGACAGCACCAACCTGTCCGGCGAGGCGCTGGGCGCGGTGCGGTCGTTCATCCAGGAGAAGTACGGCGCGAGGTACCTGCCCGAGAAGGCGCGCTTCTACGGATCGAGCAACAAGAGCGCGCAGGAGGCGCACGAGGCGATCCGCCCGACCAACGTGCGGCGCACCCCCGAGAGCCTGCGCGGCGTGCTGGACGAGGAGATGTGGCGCCTCTACAACCTGGTCTGGCAGCGCTTCGTGGCGTGCCAGATGACGGACGCGCAGTACGACTCGACCGCCGTGCTCCTGGAGCGCAGCGACAAGGCGACGGGCGCCGTGTTCAAGGCGAACGGCCGCGTGCAGACGTTCGACGGCTACACGGTCACCGGCATCCGCGGCGAGGGCGAGGACCAGGAGCTGCCGCCGATGAAGGAGGGCCAGGAGATGGCCCCCTTCTGGCTGGATCCGCAGCAGAAGTTCACGTCGTCGCCGTCGCGCTTCAACGAGGCGAGCCTGGTCCGCGAGCTGGAGAAGCAGGGAATCGGCCGGCCTTCGACGTACGCATCG
>JBEIFT010000003.1:0-35049 GCA_040382255.1 Phycisphaeraceae bacterium | reverse complement strand
CGGCGGGCGCGGGCGCGGTGGCCGGGGCCGGGGCCGGAGCAGGGGCCGGAGCCGGCACGCTCGCCGGGGCGGCGGCAGGCTCGGTCTTCATGCTGGCGCTCTCGGCCGGCGCGGGAGCAGGCGCCGAGGGAGCGGGAGCCGCGGGCGCGGCCGGAGCCTCGGCCTTGGTCTCCTCGGCCGGGCCGGCCTTCGTCAGCTTCAGGTCCACGATGTTCAGGCCCATCGCCAGCAGCACGTAGATCGCGAACGCGGTCACGGTGGCCACCGTCAGGGCGTCGCCGGTGCGGCCGCCGAACGCGGTGTCGGTCCCGCCGCCGCCGCCGCCGAAGGCCTGCGCCAGTCCACCGCCCTGCGGGCGCTGGACCAGGATGATCAGGACGAGGGCAACCGAGACGATCAGGAAGAGGATGACGAGGAGCGTGAAGAAGACGCCCATGGGTGGTTCCTTCAGTGCCCGGGGGCTCCCGACCACGCCTCCGCCGCTGCGCGGCAGATTGCGACGAAGTCGTCGGCCTTCAGGCTGGCGCCGCCGATCAGTCCGCCATCCACGTCCGGCTGGTCGAAGATCGCCCGTGCGTTCTTCGCGTTGACCGAACCGCCGTAGATGATGCGGGCCTGCGCGGCGAATCGGGAATCATACAGGGATCCAAGGAGCCCCCGGATCGACGCGTGCATGGCCTGGGCGTCCTCCGGCGTCGCGTTCACGCCGGTTCCGATCGCCCAGACGGGCTCGTAGGCGATGACCACGCGCGCCACGCGGTCGGCGGGCAGCGTCCCGAAACCGTGGCGGATCTGGTGCTCCACGACCGTGTCTGCCTCGCCGCGGCGGCGTTCGTCGGCGGTCTCGCCCACGCAGTAGACGACCGTCAGGCCGGATTCGCAGGCGACGTGGAGCTTCTCGTGCAGGACGTGGTGGCCTTCGTGCAGCCCGTGTCGACGCTCTGAGTGTCCAATAACTACGGACCGGCACCCGACGTCGGTCAGCATCCCGGCACTGACCTGACCGGTGAACGCCCCGCCGACCTCGGCCGAGCAATCCTGGCCGCCCAGCAGCACGTTGGAGTGCCCCAGCGCCCGCCCCGCCGTGAACAGGTACGGGAACGGCGGGTAGACGGCCACGTCGATGGTGCGGTCGATCCCCTCCGCTCCCAATGCGGCGCAGACGTCGTCCGCCAGCTCCACCGCGGAGGCAAGGTCGCCGTTCATCTTCCAGTTTCCGCCGACGAAGGGCCTGCGAACTGCGTGCATGGCGGGCAGTCTACGGCCGTGCGCACGCCGGAGCCGCGCGGGCCCATCCGTACACTTCCCCTCCCATGAGCACGCCCGCCCGGACCGCCGCCGATGTCCGCCGCACCTTCATCCGCTTCTTCGAGGAGAAGGCCGGTCACACCATGGTGCCGTCCAGCCCGGCGATCCCCTTCGACGACCCGACGCTGCTGTTCGCGAACGCGGGCATGAACCAGTTCAAGGACGTGTTCCTGGGCCGCGGCAAGCGCCCCTTCACGCGCGCCGTGAACACGCAGAAGTGCATCCGCGCCGGCGGCAAGCACAACGACCTGGAGGACGTGGGCCGCGACACGTACCACCACACGTTCTTCGAGATGCTGGGCAACTGGTCGTTCGGCGACTACTTCAAGAAGGAGTCGATCGGCTGGGCGTTCGAGCTGCTGACCAAGGTCTACGGCCTGGACCCCAACCGCCTGTACGCCACGTGGTGCGCGGGCGACCCGAAGCAGGGCGTCGAGCCCGACCACGAGAGCCGAGACCTGTGGCTGCAGTTCCTGCCCGCGGACCACGTGATCCCCGGCAGCATGAAGGACAACTTCTGGGAGATGGGCGAGACCGGCCCCTGCGGCCCCTGCACCGAGATCCACTTCGACCGCATCGGCGGCCGCAACGCCGCGGACAAGGTCAACATGGGCGACCCGGACGTCCTGGAGATCTGGAACCTCGTCTTCATCCAGTTCAACCGCGAGCCGGGCGGCGCGCTGACGGCGCTGCCCGCGCGCCACGTCGACACGGGCATGGGCCTGGAGCGCCTGGTCAGCGTGCTGCAGGACCGGCGCTCGAACTACGACACCGACGTGTTCACGCCGATCTTCGACCTGACGTCGAAGGTCACCGGCGCGCGCCCCTACGGCGGCAAGCTGGAGGACCCGATCGACGTGGCGTACCGCGTCGTCGCGGACCACGTGCGCTGCCTGAGCATCGCGATCGCCGACGGCGCCGCGCCGGGCAACGACGGGCGCAACTACGTGCTGCGCCGCATCCTGCGCCGCGCGATCCGCAGCGGCCACCAGCACCTGGGCGCGCGCGAGCCGTTCATCCATCGCCTGGTGCCCGCCGTCGCCGAGACGCTGGGCGAGACGTTCCCCACCGTCGTGCAGAACGCGGGCCGCATCGTCAGCACGATCCGCGAGGAGGAGGTCGCGTTCGGCAAGACGCTCGACCGCGGCCTGCAGCTCTTCGACGAGGCCGCGGCGCGCGCGAAGGCCGCCGGCGGCACGATCGGCGCGCAGGACGCGTTCGGCCTGCACGACACCTACGGCTTCCCGATCGACCTGACCAGCGTGATGGCCGAGGAGCGCGGGCTGCGCGTGGACGTCGCCGGCTACGAGACGCTGATGGAGGCCGCGCGCGAGCGCAGCCGCGAGGGCGGCACGAAGGAGGGCGGCCTGCGCATGCCGCCGCCGGACGTCCTGGAGAAGCTGCGCAGCGCGCTGCACGTGCCCGCGACGGACGACAGCGGCCGCGACGAGCCGAAGCCGACCAACGTCGACATCTGCGCGATCTGGGACGGCCACGCGCTGGTGGGCCGCGCCGAGCTGGAGAAGGCCTGCGCGATCATCGTGAAGCGCACGCCCTTCTACGCCGAGAGCGGCGGCCAGGTCGGCGACGCGGGCCTCATCGAGGCAGGCCCCGGCAAGAGCCGCTTCCGCGTCGAGGACACGCAGCGCGCGGGCGAGTACGTCCTGCACGTCGGCCGCCTGGAGCACGGCGCGATCGCGGTGGGCGACCACGGCACGGCGACCGTCGAGCGCGGCCGCCGCGACCGGGTGGCGTCGAACCACACGTCGACGCACCTCCTGAACCACGCGCTGCGCGCGGTGCTGGGCAACGAGGTCGAGCAGCGCGGATCGCTGGTGGCGGACGAGCGCCTGCGCTTCGACTTCACGCACCCGCGAGCGATGACGCACGACGAGCTGGCGAAGGCCGAGATGCTGGTGAACGCCGCTATCGCGAAGGCGATGCGCGTGCACCACGCGGTCGTGCCGCTGGACAAGGCGAAGGCGATCCACGGCGTGCGCGCGGTGTTCGGCGAGCGCTACCCCGACCCGGTGCGCGTCGTCAGCATCGGCGTGCCGGTGGAGCAGCTGGTGGCCGAGCCCGCGAACCCGGCGTGGCGCGAGCACTCGGTGGAATTCTGCGGCGGCACGCACCTGCACTCGTCGGACGAGGCGCAGCACTTCGTGATCGCGGGCGAGTCCGCCTCCAGCGCCGGCATCCGCCGCATCTTCGGGCTGACCGGCATGGCCGCGCAGGCCGCGGCCGCGACCGCCGCCAACCTTGAGCAGCGCCTGGCCGCCGCGCGCAAGCTCTCGGGCGAGGCGCTGGCCGAGGAGGTGGCATCGATCGCCACCGCGCTGACCGAGCTGCCCGTCTCGACCGTCTTCCGCCACCGCATGGAGCCGGCCGTGGCCGAGCTGCGAGAGAAGGTCAAGGAATGGCGCAAGGCGCAGGAGGGCGCGAACCGCGACGTCGTGGTCGCGCAGGCCCGGCAGATCGCCGAGAGCGCGCAGGGCAACATGATCGTCGAGGCGCTGGACGGCGCGGACCCCGCGGCGCTCCTGAGCGCGCTGAGCGCGGTGCGCGCCAAGCGCGCCGAGGCGGCCATCCTGCTGATGAGCGCCGACACCGAGGCCGGCAAGGTCTCGATCGCGGCCGACGTGCCGAAGGCCCTGCAGGACAAGGGCCTCAAGGCCGGCGACTGGGCACGCGCGGCGGCCGAGGCCTGCGGCGGCAAGGGCGGCGGACGCCCGGACTTCGCGCAGGCCGGCGGCAAGGACCCGTCGAAGCTGCCGGACGCGCTGCGCGCGGCGAAGGCGTACGCGGGGGCGCGGCTGGGAGGGTGACCGCGGTGGTGCGGCGTGCGCCTAGTGCGGCGCGGCGCCGAGGAGCCGGAGGTACTCGACCAGCGGATCGACGACGATCCACGGGAACACGCCCAGCGCGACGAGGAGCGCGCAAAGCGCTCCCGCGGCAAGGCGTTCGCGCGCCACGAGGTCTCCCGCCGTCCACTGCTGCGCAGGGCCGAGGAAGACCCGGCCGAACACGGCAAGCGAAGCGACCGCGAGCAGGGCGCTCGCAACGACGGTCACGAGCGAGCCGACGACGCTTTCCTCCCAGAGCGCATGCAGGAGCAGGTCGTCGGCGATGAAGCCGGCCGTCCCCGGAAGTCCGACACCGGTGGCGGCCAGGAACAGGAACGCCCCGCCGAGCCTGGGCATCGCCGCGATGCGCCCGCCCCGGGAATCGAGACGGACCGTGCCGCACCGATCCTCCACCGCCTCGACCATCACGCCGAGGCCGCTCATCGCGAGCGCGAGCGTGATGCAAACCAGCAGCCCCGCGGCGCAATGGCCACGGCCGGAGGCGCCGATCGCAGCCACCAGCATGCCGCCGTGCATCGCCACGGTGCATCGGTAGAACCCGCGCAGGTCCGGCTGCACGAGGGCCATGACCGCCGGAAGGAGCGTGATGGCCGCACCGACACGCACCACCGCAGGGGCGCCTTCGAACGCGATCTCGCTCGACGCGACGAAGCGCAGGTAGGCGAAGGTCGCGACCACGCAGGTCGAGAGCTGCTCGGCGATCGCAGCGGGCGAACGCCGGATCACGCGGCCTGCCAGACCGTGCGACGGCCAGGCGCCTGAAAGCACCGCGACGAGCGCAAGGGCGGCTCCGAACGCGAGCGCGTCCGATGCGAACCAGCATGCCGCCGCGGCGGCCGCCGCGGCCACGCATGCGACCGCGCCGGGACGCCGCGGCGCGCACGCCGTGCATCCGCCGAGCCCCATGCGGACCGCCCCGATGCCCGCGATCGCCGCGAAGGACGCGGCACCCGAATCGGCCAGCACCGCGAGGGCGGAGAGGCACGCCGACAGCAGGGCCGAAGCGACCGGCCTGAAACCGCGGCGCGATCCCGCGAGCAGCGGCAGCAACAGCACCGCCATCGCGATCGACAGCACCATCCACGGCGTCGCGGACGCGCTCAACGCCCACCCCCTGCGCCTTCGCCGAGCAGCCCGCGAAGGCGATCGTCGACCCGACCGATCCAGCGCGCGATGCCGAGGCATGGCTGCACCACGGCGTCGATGCGGTCGTCGAGGCGCAGTCGATGCAGGGCCGCCGCATAGGCGCGCCGCTCGATCGCGGGGACATCGTCGGCTCCGCGGGACCTGTGCGCGTGCAGGCCGATGCGATGGGCGTCGTGGATCGCGTTGGGCGCACGCAGGTACTGCCACACGCGGAGCAGGGCGTGCCCGCTCAGGTGGACGAGCGCGAGCGTGGACAGCCCGAGCGAGATCTCGGCAAGGATCAGCCCGACCTGCGCGAGCGTGGCATGCGCGAGCGATCCCTTCGCGTCGGGATTCGTCCGGGCGACCGCGGCCGCGTAGACGGCGGTGGCGATCCCGATCGCGGCGCCGACCGCCTGCACGATCGGCGATGCCGCGATCACCGGCGAGATCCGCAGCATCAGGAAGAGGCCGGCGTGGAGGGAGATGCCGCCGTAGAACAGGGCGCTCGTCGGGGTCGGGCCCTCCATCGCGCGCGGGAGCCAACCGGAGAACGGCAGCTGCGCCGCCTTGCCCATGACGGAGAGCAGGAAGAGCAGGCCGATCGCGGTCGATTCCCACAGCGGCAGCCCCGGCGCGCCGTCGAGCGCACCGAGCGTGGTCGCACCGAGCAGCTCGTGAACGGTCACGACCGCCATGAGGAAGCCCGCATCGCACAGGCGGTAGGTCGCGAAGGCCCGCAGCGACGACCGCAACGGCTCGCCGCGTTGGTGGAAGAACCCGATGAAGAGCGCGGATCCGATGCCCACCAGCTCCCATCCCGCGAACAGCAGGTCGAGCGAGCCGGCGAGCGCGATGAGCTGCGCCCCGGTGGCGAATCCGCCGAGCAGGATGAAGAACCGATGGAAACCCGGCTCCCGGTGCATGTAGGTCCGGGAGAAGCGCGCGACGACCAAGGTCAGCGACGCCGAGAGCAGCGCGAATGCCAGGCCCTTCCAGTCGGCCAGCAGCACCGCCGGGATCCGGTACGAACCGATCGCGAGCCAGGATCCCAGATCGACGGTCGCGCCCGGCGCACCGCCCAGCAGGCCAGAACGGAGCGCGGTCGCGGACAGGCCGGCGAGGAGCGACCCGACCAACCCGAGCTCGATGAGCGCAGCAACGGTCCGCTCGCGCGGGTAACTGCCGCCGCACAGGAGCAGGAGTCCCGAGACGAGCGCTCCCGCAATCGGCGCGAGGACGGCGACGGCCAGCACCAGCTCCAGGAGCACCTCGGGAGGCGGGACGGTCACGGCCGCCCTCCATCGATGCCGAGGCCGTCGAGGACGAGCGCGGGTGCGACGAAATCGCGGCATGCCCCGTGCCAGTCCACCGAGCGCCGAACCATGGGGAGAGGATCCGCATCGACGCGGCAGTCGTGGAACGCGCCGTCATGGAACCGCTGCATCCGACCGGTCGTCGGATCGACCGAGACCAGCTGGATCCACTCGTTCTTGACCAGTTCGAGCACGCCGGGCTGGCGGGCGGCCACCGCAAGGAGCGAATCGACCGAGGCCTCGACGACGAGCAGCAGGCGCATCGGCTCGTGCAGCTCGACCATCTGCAGCGGCAGGCCGGTCCGAAGGTCGCCGCGATGGCCATTCATGACCCCCAGCAGGCCGGTGACGTTGTGCGGCAGCTTGGTGCCGCAACCGAACCGGTCGTTGTCCACCGACGAGAAGTAGTACTCGAGGCTGATCCCCGCACCCACCGGCCCCACCGCCGCGAGGATCCGCTCGAGCAGCAGGTCGCCCGGATCGTCCGATGGGTCGTAACTGACCAGGAAGGCCCGTCGGTCCAGGTGGATTCCGCGCGTCATCGCGCGTCGCCCGACGAACGCCACGGCATTGGTGCAGTGCCCGTACTCGGGTCGAGGCTGCGCCAGGCTGGCGGCACGGGACTCCACGTGCCGCAGCGCGGAATCGGGGTCCAGGCCGAGCGGCGCATCGTCGAACCGCCGTGCACGCTCCTGGGCCGAGAGTCGCCGCGCGACCTCGAGCGCCCGCACTGCGCGATCGAACGCCGGGGCACATGACGGCGGCATCGTGTCCAGGTCGAAGCAGGTCACGCCATCGTCAGCCGTGTCGTGCAGCGCGCCGACGAACCAGGTGCCGTCGGGGATGTCGATGCCCGACGTGCGGAGCGCGCTCCGAACGTCGGCGCGGTTCGCGAGGTCGGCGAACAGCCGTGCGTTCGCTCCCCCGCGCCGACCGCCGCACGCGCCGCAGTCGTGCGCGGACTCGTGCGGATTGTTGAGGCTCGTCGAGCCGTGGCCGAGGACCACGACCACCGGCGCGAAGTCGCGGACGAGGCCGATCGAGCGAAGGACCCCCGAGACGCGGTCCGTCGCTTCGCTCAGGGAGAAACCCAGTGGCTTGCCCAACGGCGGGCGGACTTCCGCCGCGTCGGTCCGCAGGCCGCCGAGCCGCGTGTCGGGGCGGGGCGCCAGCGCTTCGGAAAGGCGTTCGCGAAGGCTGTGCGTACCGCGCGGCGCCAGCACCCTGGATGCCGCGATCGCACCGGCGAACGGCCCAAGCACCAGCGAGAGCCCCGCGCCGCCGGTCAGCGAACGCGACCAGCGCGAGATCGCGCGCTCGGTGCCATGCCAGCGCTCGCGGAGGCCCGCCCGCCTCGCGTGCCAGTCGCGCTCCGTGTACAGCGGATTCTCGTGGACTTCGTGGGCGGGCGTGACGACGACGGGGCAGTGGGCGGCAGGCTCCTCGTCGTACAGGCCGAGGTAGTCGATGGCCATGCCGAAGAATCCCGCGGCGCCGAACGTCCGGAAGCCCGGATCCTGCTCCTCAAGCGCACGCCTGATCGATTCCTCACGCTCATCGATGCAGAAGATGAACTGCGCGGCCGCCTGGCCGTCGGGGGCGGGCTGCGACCTCCGCTGGGCCACCGCTCCCAGCACCGCGCGACGGTAGCGACCCTCGTAAGCTTCCAGCCAGACCCTCCCGCGTTCGTTCGCCGTGAACGCCGCGACCTCGCGCCAGAGCGCCGCAAGGTCTTCACCCCCGAGGCGACGCACGGCATCGGGACCGGCGCCGGCCGCCCGCGCCAGGCCCCAGAGCAGGAACGCCGCACTGCTCCGGCCGGGCTGCGCAGCGACCGGCTGACGCGCCTTCAGCAGCTCCCACGTGGCGGGAAGGCCCGCGTCGGCAGCCGCGCGCGGGACAGCGTGACGATCGAGAACGAAGCGGACCGCCAGGAACTCCTCGAGCGACGCCGGGCAACCGGCCCGGTTCTCCGAGGGATGGCGCTCGAGGCGCGAGAACATGCCGCCCCAGCCGGGAAGCGCGAGCGCCGTTGCGAGCACGAACTCCATGCGGTCGGAATCGGGCACCCCGAGCGCATCGAGCGCGCCCACGATGACGGCATGCGCCGGCGTGCGCTCGATGGCGATGCGCCGGAAGTCCTCCTCGGCACCACGGCAGGCGCGCGGCACATGGGCGCCCGCCGCGAAGAGCGCGGACACGGCGGCGAGGAACCCGTGCTCGCGTCCCGGCAGAGCCACGACCGCCTGCCCCTGGTCGAGGAACGCCGACGCGAGCAGGACCAATTCGTGCGTGACGTCGATGTCCGGGTCAGCCGCCCCGCAGGCGACGAGCACGTCGCGATGTCGCCGCGGCGCGTCACCGGGCACGGGGGACGGTGCCGGCCCCTCCGCAACCCGCGCACACGCAGCATGCCACAGTGCCTCGTCCGGCAAGACCGGCGAGGGACCGTTCCGGATCCGCCATTCGAGTCCCGGGACGTCGACACCGTCGATCGCCTCGGTCAGGAGCGCGCGGCGGAGCGTGCGGCGCGTCAGGCCCAGCGGGAGCGCCACGTCCCCGTCACGGCCGAGCGCAGCTTTCAGCGCGTCGTCGAGATCGACGGTCCCGATGCGGCCGCGACGGAACGCGTCTCGAAAGTCGGCCTCGGGCATGTACGCCCGCGCACCGATGCGCGCTGCACCGGCCTGGATCGCCTGGTGAAACGGCAGGTGCTGGTACGCATGGAGCGTGTTGTGGTGGATGAAGACGCCGATGGGCCCTTGGTCGGGCAGGACTCCATGGGCCGACGCGATCGCCCGGACGACGGGATCCCCACCGGAATCGGTCGCGTCGTGGCCCAATCAGTGCCCTCCACCCGCGGGCACGCCCGCCAGGTCGACTCCGCGCAGCCGGACGGTGATGCCGCGCGAGTGCGCATCCTGGACGAAGGACGAGAGGAGCTCCTTGACGTCCTGGTCCAGGAACTCGCCGGTCGCGTCGATCTCCACCGTCTGGCCATCCTCGATCTCCTCGAGCGCGGTCACGATCCCCGGCTTCGAGAGGAAGGTCCCGTCGCGTCGGAAGCGGACCCGGACCGTCCCGCCCTCCGTTCGTTCAACGACCACGGCACCCTTGGAGTTCTGGTGCAGCACGAATGCGACGCCGATCAGGACTCCCACGACCACGCCCTTGAGCAGGTCGAGCCAGAGCACCGAGGCGATGGTCAGCGCGAAGGGCAGGAACTGCATCGCACCGAGGCGGGCCTGCGCCCGGAACAGCGACGGCTTCGCGAGGTTCAGGCCCACCTGGATCAGCACGGCGGCAAGGCAGGCCATCGGGATCAGGTTGAGCGCAGCGCCCGCGAGCACGACGGCGCCCAGGAGGAGGAGCCCGTGCACGAGCGCGGAGAGCCGCTCACGGCCGCCGGCGGCGACGTTCGCACCCGAACGGACGATCACGGCCGTCACGGGAAGGCCGCCGAGGAAGCCCGAGAGCGAGTTCGCCGCGCCCTGCGCCAAGAGCTCGCGGTTCGGCGGGCTGTGGCGCTGGAGCGGATCCAGGCGATCGACCGCCTGGAGCGAAAGGAGCGTCTCGATGCTGGCCACGATGGCGATCGTCGCGGCGACGATCCAGATGTCCTTCTCCAGGAAGGCACCCATGTCGGGCCGCGGCAGCGCGCTCGCCAGCGCGTCCATGCCGCCGAGCGGCACCGCAACGAACTGGCCGGGGGTCAGGGCGAGCGTCGGGCTGCCGCGGAAGAGTGCCGCAAGGGTCCCGGCGAGCACCACCGCAACCAGAGCCGGCGAAAGCAGCTGGATCCGGGCCAGCGGCGTCCGCTTCCACCCGTACAGCACGACCAAGGACACCGCGGCGATGATCGCGGGCCCGGGCGCGAACCCGGACGCCATGTCCGCGACGCCGCCCGAGGCCCCGACCGCGACGGGGAGCTGCTTCATCACGATGATGATGCCGATCGCGGCCAACATCCCCTTGATGACCGATGACGGGACGAGCGATGCGTACTTGCCCGTCCGGAGCAGGCCCAGCGCAAACTGGATCGCTCCCGCGAGCACGACGGCCGTGAGGAACCGCTCAAGCGTGCCCAGCCGCTCGACCTCCAGGAGCACGATCGACGTCAGGCCCGCGGCGGGGCCGGTGACGGAGAGCGGCGACCGGCTGATGAGCGGGACGACCACGCCGCCGACGATGCCGGCGACGAGGCCGCTGACGGGAGGCACGCCGCAGGCGACCGCGATGCCAAGGCAGAGCGGCAGCGCGACTAGGAACACCACAATGCCGGCGACGATGTCCTGCCGGGGATACGCGAACATGGATCTGAGGCCGCTGGTCACGGGGTCGTTCTCCTTCGAGGAAGCCCCCGATCATAACCGCGCGCCATGCGAAACCCCGACCGCTTGCGGTACGTTGGCGCTATGGCTGGCGACGCGACGATCCGATCCGTGCTGAACGAGAACCGCACTTTCCCGCCGCCGCCGGATCTCGGCGAGCGTATCGGCCCGCTCCACGTCGACGGTCTCGATGCCTATCGCTCCATGCATGCGCGTTCGATCGCCGAGCCCGAGGCCTTCTGGGCCGAGGTGGCCGCCGGCTTCCGCTGGTTCCGCAGGTGGGACACCGTGCTCGAGTGGTCGCTGCCGGATGCCCGCTGGTTCGTGGGCGGCACCACGAACGCCTGCTTCAACGCCGTCGACCGGCAGGTCGAGGAAGGCCATGGCGACGACATCGCGCTGATCTGGGAGGGCGAACCCCAGGAACACGGAACGCCCGAGGTCAGGCGGCTCACCTACCGTCAGCTGCGTGACGAGGTCGCGCGCTGTGCCGAGGCGCTGGAGTCGCTCGGTGTCCGCACAGGGGACGTCGTCACGCTCTACATGGGAATGGTCCCCGAACTGGCGGTGGCGGTGCTGGCATGCGCGCGCATCGGTGCGCCGCACAGCGTCATCTTCGGCGGGTTCGCCGCCCAGGCGATCGTCGACCGCGTGGGGGACGCGCAAAGCACGGTCATCGTGACATGCGATGGTGCGTGGCGGCGCGGCGCCGTGGTGCCGCTGAAGGCCAACGTCGACAGCGCCTGCGAACGCCTGCCTGGGGTCCGAAGCGTCCTCGTCCTGCGGCGCGTGGGCAACGATGTCGACATGCAGCCGGGAAGGGACCATTGGTGGCACGACATCGTGCCGCAGCAGCCTGGCACCCGCCCCTGCCAGCCGGTGGACGCGGAGCACCCCCTGTTCCTCCTCTACACGTCGGGCAGCACCGGCAAGCCGAAGGGCATCCTGCACACGACCGGCGGCTACATGGTCTTCACCGCCGCCACCGCGCGATGGACGTTCAACCTCGTCCCCGGCCGCGGGCAGGTGTACTTCTGCACGGCCGACATCGGGTGGATCACGGGCCACAGCTACATCCTCTACGGCATCCTGCCCAACCGCGTGCCGACCCTCATGTACGAGGGCGCACCGAACTTCCCGGGGCCCGACCGATTCTGGGAGATCGTCGCCCGCCACCGGGTCACCCACTTCTACACCGCGCCGACCGCGATCCGGAGCTTCATGCGCTGGGGCGACGAACATCCGGCGAAGCACGACCTGACCAGCCTCTGCGTGCTGGGCACCGTAGGCGAGCCAATCAACCCCGAGGCGTGGATCTGGTACCACGAACGGATAGGCGGAGGGCGCTGCCCGATCGTCGACACCATGTGGCAGACGGAGACGGGGGGCCACGTGATCACGCCGCTTGCGGGCGCGACCCCGACCGTACCGGGCAGCTGCACGCTGCCGATGTTCGGGATCGACGCCGCCGTGGTCGACGAGCACGGGAACGAGCAGCCCGCGAATGCCGGCGGGCTGCTGGTGATCCGCCGGCCGTGGCCGGGCATGCTCCGCGGCATCCATGGCGACCGCGCAAGGTTCATCGAGACCTACTGGTCGCGGGTGAGGGGCATGTACCTCGCGGGCGACGGGGCCCGCCGCGACGACCGCGGCTACTTCTGGATCATGGGCCGCATCGACGACGTGCTGAACGTGAGCGGGCACCGACTCGGGACCGCGGAGGTCGAAAGCTCGCTGGTGGGCAGCAAGCTCGTCGTCGAGGCAGCGGTGGTCGGCGTCCCGCACGAGATCAAGGGAACGGGCATCGCGGCATTCTGCGTGCTCCACCCCGACCACGCGGGCCGCGCGGGCGATGCGCTCCGGAAGGAGCTGCTGGAACACGTGGCGCGCGACATCGGCGCGATCGCGCGGCCCGACATGATCCGCTTCACCAACGGACTGCCGAAGACGCGCAGCGGCAAGATCATGCGTCGCCTCCTGCGGGACATCGCAGCCGGTCGCGAGACCGCCCAGGACACCACCACGCTCGAGGACTTCACGGTGCTCGCCAAGCTGAAGGAGTCGGACGAGGGCTGACCGCGGCCCGCATCCGGCCTCACGGCGCGCCGATGTACCAGTCCGGTCCGGTCGCGGCGTCGCTCCAGCGGCGCATGTCGCGCAGGCGCTCCACCTGCAGGCTCTCGACGCCGCCGTCGACGGTGGCCAGCACGACCTCGTCTCCGTGGCGCGCGCTCAGGTTGCCGTAGGCCGCGGGAACGGCCGGGTCGTACTCCGCCGCGGACCACCGCGACGCGGCCCCCACCATGTATGGGCTGTCGATCCGGAAGAAGCCCTCGGTGATCGTCCCGCTGCCGTCCTGCGCGGCATCGGTGCGAGCGGTCGCGAACACCACCAGCGACTCCGGGTGCTTGGCGCCGGACAGTCGCGTCACGCACAGCCGCGCCAGCGGGTTCGGCGTGCCGTTCGGCAGCGTCGCGTCCACCGGGAACCGTGACTCGTCGCCGCCGACCCACGCGCTGTTCAGGCCGAACGCCGGGTAGAGCGACGCGAAGTAGTAGTACTGCGAGGGGTCGCCGTTCTGCAGTTCCTTCAGCTTCGCCTCGTGCTCGCCGGAGTAGAGCGCGCGGAAGTCGTCGCCCAGGTACGGCGCCAGGCGCCACGGGTAGCGCTTGGCGATCTCGACGTCGCCGCCGTAGGCGTCGGCCGGGATGGCGTCGCCGTTCGCCAGCCGCACCGGCAGCCCCGCGCGGTAGCCGGGCAGCACCCAGCCCTTCTGGTCGGTCGCGTACGAGGTCCACGCCGCCATCACCGCGCGCAGCGCCGTCACCTCGCGCATGCGGGCGACCGAGCGGCGGGCGCCCAGCGTGACCGGCACGATGACGGCCAGAAGGATGCCGATAATGGCCACGACGACCAGCAGCTCGACCAGCGTGAAGCCGGTCCGGGTCCCCGCCCGGCACACACGGCCAAGGTCCGGTGCGAATCCAGTGGAAACGGCGACCTCGTCACGGCGTCGGCGCATGGACGATTCATACTATTCGCCGCCCCCACGAAGCGGTTCGCACCGCCAGCACGACATGCCCGCCACCCCCCCCAATCGCCTGCTCCGCGCCTGTGCCGCCGTCGCCCTTGCGGCCGGGATCGCCGCCGCCGCGCACGCAGCGGGCTCGTACGTGTTTCCCGCGCCGTCCCTCGACCGCTGGATGTACCCGTTCAACTCGTCGCCCGGCACGCGCCCCGTGATCAGCACGTTCGGCAGCACGCCGGGGGCCACGGACTTCGACAGCCGCGACGGGCAGATGCTGGTCGGGTTCGATACGTCGGCACAGATCGCGCCGGGCCAGGGCTCCTCGCTCCGCGTCGTGCAGGCCGTGCTGGAGCTCGAGGTCTCGAACAACCTGATCTTCGCGTACGACCCGTCACAGGACCCGTGGCAGTGCTTCGTGGCGACCAACGACCCGTCGTGGCGTGCGGATGCCGACCCCGGACAACCGGTGGAGTGCTACGGCGTCGGGTTCCGCAACGGCTTCTCGCTGGCGACGTTCCAGGAGAACACGCCGTTCACCAACACCGGGAACTTCATGGCGCCCGGCGTGCGCTCCGCCTACGCGGCCGCGTTCGACGGCAGCGGCGCGCTGATCGACGTCTCGCAGAGCCCGCGCCAGCGCTTCGACCCGAAGCCCTTCGCGGTGGGGCAGGCCGCCGGCCTGGCGCCCGGCGACCTGGTGCCGGCAGGCACGAAGATGCGGTTCGAGCTGGACGTCAACGACGCGCGCATCCAGGCCTACCTGGCTGCCGGCATCAACGCCGGCAAGCTGATGCTGGCCGTCACCAGCCTGACGTTCGTGCAGCAGCAGAGCGGCAACTTCCCGTCGTTCATCGCCAAGGAGAACGCGTACGTCACGCTGGGGCTTGCGGCGCCCGCGCGGCTCGAGCTCTCGATCGGCGACGCGCCCCCGCCCTGCCGCCCCGCGGACCTCAACTGCGACGGCATCGTCAGCGGCCCCGACCTGGGCCTCCTGCTCGGGCAGTGGGGAACCAACGGCGCCGCCGACATCAACGGCGACGGCATCGTCAGCGGCCCCGACCTGGGCCTGCTTCTCGGCGACTGGGGTTGACCTGCGGCGCAATTCCCGCCGCGCCCTCTTCCGACCGCACCGCCCCTCAGCGACGCGACTCGACCAGCGCGTCGAGGAACGCACGCTGCGCGGCACGCAGCGTCGACTCGGCGCGCGCCAGGATCGTGCGGACCGAATCCACCGGGACCTCGAGCCGTGCGGCGATCGCGCCGTCGCTCAGTCCGTCACGGTGGCGCATCCGGAGCGCCTGGCGTTCGTGCGGCGAAAGCAGCTCGACGACCCGCGCGAGGAATCCACCCTCGCTCGCGAGCGCGTCGGACACTTCCGACGTTGGTTGTGTGGCGGACGCGCGCTTCGTGCGCGGCGCAATCCGCTGTGCAAGACCTGCCATGCGTGCACTCCTTTGCAACGCTCGGGCTGAATACGGACCGCAGGCAGCGCACGACCCCTGACGTCCTTGTCCGCGCGCCGCTCGGGGCGCGCCGGGGGGTCGGACCTGCGACGCGCTGATAATAGCGCAATTCGCAAAGAGTGCAAGTGAATTCGCGGGGATCACGCCGCGGCGGGCAGCGTGATGATCGACGAGGCACAGGCATGGAACGATTCGCGGAAATCGCGCTCGGCCACCAGCGACACGAACGCGCGGGCGACGACCGGGTCGAACTGCGTGCCGGCGTTCGCCTCGACCTCGGCCAGCGCGTCCTCGACGGCCAGCGCGGCGCCGTACGAACGGGGGGCGGTCATGGCGTCGAACGTGTCCGCCACCGACACGATGCGCGCGAACAGCGGGATCCGCTCGCCGAACAGGCGGTCGGGATAGCCAAGGCCGTCCCAGCGCTCATGGTGCCAGCGGGCGACGGGCACCGCGAAGGCAAGGACCGGGATGCGGCTCAGGATCGCGCCGCCGAACGCCGTGTGGCGCCGGACCATCGCAAGTTCCTGTGGATCCAGGGCTCCGGGCTTGCGGAGCAGGTCGGCGGGCAGCAGGATCTTGCCGACGTCGTGCAGGAGCGCGCCGACGCGCAGGTCGCGCATCGCGTCGCCCTCGATGCCCAGCGCGCGGCCGGTCAGCGTGGCCAGGGTGGCGACGCGCACCGAGTGCCCAGCATTCACGGGGTCGCAGGCGTCGATCTCGGAGACGAGTTCGGTGACGAGGTTCGAGAGCGCGCAGTTGCTGTGCGCCAGGGGCTCGCCCGCGGGCAGCTCGACGCCATTGGTGGTGCGTGCGGCGCCGGGGGCCACGCGCGCATCGCGCGGCTCGGCGGCGAACCACGCCGGACGGACCGGCTGGGAGGCGTTCGGGACGGGACGACGGGAGTCGAACGGCTGCATCTTCAGGACCTCGCGTGCGACGGCGGAATGCCGCGCAGGAGGGGCATCGGCACGGCCGCAGGGCGACTGAAGCGCAGGCGGGGAAATCTCCCGTGAAACCGGAAAAACCGCGTTTGGGGCGGCCCAGCGGGGGTCGATCGCTAGACTCCGGCCTTCCCTGATGCGGATTTCCCCCACCGAGTTCCTCCGCCCGCCCAAGGCGCGGGCCGTCGAGGTGGCCTGCGCCCCCGACGCCCACCTGAACACCGAGCTGAGCTTTCCCACGGCCAGCTTCGCCCACGTCCTGGCCAAGCGCCCGGACCCGGCCGGCATCCTGGCGGCGGTGCAGCACCTGCTGCTGACCGGCGCGCTGGAGGTCGACCGCACGCCCGGCATGTTCGTCTACCGCGCGGCGCACGGCGGCCGCAAGTGGATGGGGCTCGTATGCAGCATCGACACCCGTGACCTGGTCCCCCTGCTGGTCGACGCCGCGACGCCCGAGGAGATCCGCATGGCCGAGGCGGACCGCGCGGCCTTCGGGGCGCAGCTGGTGCCTTGCCTGGTCAAGGTCGAGGGTTCGGACGACGTCGCGCAGTGCTTCGTGCTGGATTCGAACGACCGGCCCGGATACCACTTCGTCTCGCACGACGGCAGCACGCACTCGGCGTGGGTCGTGCGGAACCCCAAGGAGTACGTCGAGCTATTCGGCGACCTGAACGCCGAGGACGTGCTCTGCGGCGGCGCCGAACTGATGGCCGCGCACCTGGCGGGCGCCCCGGCGCTGGCGATCCTCTCGCCGGATGCCGACACGCACGCAAGCGCCGGCCCCCTGCAGCCCCGCGCAGGCATGCTGATCGCACGCCCGGCCGAGTGAGCCCGCGGACCACGGGGAGCCCTCCGACGGGCGGCCGCACGCACCCCGGGGCTACACTCGTGGCATGACCGCATTCGCCCGAAGCGGCGCCCACGCGCCCAGCGTCCCCGGCCCGGCCAAGGTCCTCCTGTGCGACCCGATCGCCAAGCCAGGCGTCGACGGCCTGAAGGCCCTCGGCTGCGTGGTGATGAACGACCCGGAACTGACCGAGGCCACGCTGACGCGCGCCGTGCGCGACACCGAGCCCGACGTCTTGGTCACGGGCACCACGCCCATCACCGCCGAGGCGATCGAGGCCAGCCCGCGACTGGCGATGATCGTGGTGGCCGGCACCAGCGTCGACCACGTGGACATCGCCGCCGCCAGCCGCCGCGGCGTCTTCGTTGCAAACTGCCCGGGCCGCAACGCCACCGCGGTGGCCGAGCTGGCCTGGGCGCTGATCCTGGCCTGCGACCGCCGCGTGCCCGACCAGGCCGCCAGCCTGCGCGCCGGCGCGTGGAACCAGCGCGAGTACGCCAGGGCCGCGGGCCTGCACGGCCGGACGCTCGGCGTCGTCGGCCTGGGCCAGGTCGGGCAGGAGGTCGCCCGCATCGGGCGCGCCTTCGGCATGGACGTCATCGCGTGGAGCCCCAAGCTCACCGAGGAGAAGGCGCTCGAGCACGGCTGCGGCTTCTGCGGCAACCTGATCAACCTGGCCAAGCTGAGCGACGTGGTCAGCGTCAACGTCGGCGGCGGCGACGACACCGACAACCTGATCGGCGAGAAGTTCCTGGCCGCGCTGAAGCCCGGCGCGATCATGGTCAACACCAGCCGCGGCGGCGTGGTGGCCCAGGACGCCCTGCTGAACGCCGTGCGCACGCGCGGCCTGCGCGCGGGCCTGGACGTCTTCGCCAGCGAGCCCGAGGGCGGCGAGGGCACCTTCGACGACCCGATCGTGCACGAGCCCGGCGTCTACGGCACGCACCACGTGGGCGCGCTCACCGAGCAGGCGCAGCGCGCGGTGGCCGAGGAGGTCGTGCGCGTGGTGCGGGCCTGGGCCGAGCGCGGCCACGTGCCCAACTGCGTCAACCGCGCGGTGGCGACCCCCGCCACCAGCATGCTGGCCGTGCGGCACATGAACCGCCCCGGCGTGCTGGCGCACGTCTTCTACACCCTCGGCCAGGCCGGCATCAACGTCGAGGAGATGGAGAACATCGTCTACGCCGGCGGCGAGGCCGCCCTGGCCCGCGTCCAGCTGGACCAGGCGCCCAGCGACGAGCAGCTGCACGCGATCCGCGCGAACCCCAACGTGCTCAGCGCGACGCTCAGCACCATCGCGCGCAGGATGTGATTCGGGCGGCCCGCGGCGCGCTCAGGCGCCGCCGGCCAGCGTGCGGCGCAGGCCTTCCTCGAACGGCACGATCACGCGGTAGCCGAGCAGGCGACCGGCGGCCGAGATGTCGGCCTCGCTGTCGCGCACGTCGCCGGTGCGCGCGGGGTGGAAGACCGGGTCGGACTTCGCGCCCAGGGTCTCGCCCATGCGCTGCAGCAGGTCCAGCAGGCTGAAGCGCGTCCCGCAGGCGATGTTCACCACCTGGCCCGAGAGCGCGTTGCGCGTCGAGCCCGCCAGCAGGTTGGCGTGGACGGCGTTCGCCACGTAGGTGAAGTCGCGCGTCTGCCGGCCGTCGCCCCAGATCTCGGGGCGCGTGCCGTCGCGCAGGTGCTTCGCGAAGAGCGGGATCACCGCGGCGTACGGCGAGTCGTGGCGCTGCCGGGGCCCGAAGATGTTGAAGTACCGCAGGCTGACCGTCTCCAGCCCGTAGCAGCAGGACCAGGCGCGCATCAGGTGCTCGCAGGCAAGCTTGGTGTAGGCGTACGGCGAGAGCGGGTCGGGCGGCATCGTCTCGACCTTGGGCAGCGTGGGCGCGTTGCCGTACGCGCTGCTGGACGCCGCGTAGACCACGCGCCGGACGCCGTGGCGGCGCGCGGCCTGCAGCAGCCGCAGCGTGCCGGTGACGTTCGTCTCGTGGTACTCGGCGGGGATCTCGACGCTGCGCGGCACGCTGCCCATGGCGGCCTGGTGGAACACCACGTCGGCCCCGTCCAGCGCGCGGTCCAGCGCGGCGTCGTCCGTGATCGACCCGCGGACGACGGCCGCGGCGCGTGCGGCGCCGGACAGGTTGGCCTCGAGGCCGTTCGAGAAGTCGTCCAGCACCGTGACCCGCGCGCCTGCCTGGCACAGCACGTCCGACAGGTGGCTGCCGATGAAGCCCGCGCCGCCCGTCACGCAGACGGTGCGGCCGCGGTAGGAATCGGCGTGGGCCTGGAGCGCGGGATCGGGCACGGGCGGTCAGGTTACGGCCAAACCGAGCCGCGGCGCCCGGGGGTTCCGGGCGCCGCGGTGGTTCGTGCACGCGCCTGGCGGGGGCCGCCGGGCGCGGGATGGATCACTTGAAGGTCGACTTGAAGGCCTTCATCGCGGCGATGAACTGGTCTTCCATGCCCTTGAAGCTCTTCTTCTCGGCGAGCTGGTCGCGCAGCGCCTTGGCCGGGCCCTGGAAGTGTTCCAGCAGGCCCTTCTCGAACGCCGACACGCGCGTCAGCGGAACGTCGTCCAGCAGGCCCTTCGAGCCGGCGAAGATCGACAGGCACTGGTCGATGACGTTGAACGGCTGGAACTGGCCCTGCTTCAGCAGCTCGACCATGCGCGCGCCGCGGTCCAGCTGGCGCTGGGACGAGGCGTCGAGCTCGGTGCCCAGCTGGGCGAACGCCTCGAGCTCGCGGTAGGCCGCAAGGTCCAGGCGCAGCGAGCCGGCGACTTCCTTCATCGCCTTGATCTGCGCGTTGCCGCCGACGCGGCTGACCGAGATGCCGACGTTGATGGCGGGACGCACGCCGGCCGCGAACAGCTCGGGCTGCAGGTAGATCTGGCCGTCGGTGATCGAGATGACGTTCGTCGGGATGTACGCCGACACGTCGCCTTCCTGCGTCTCGATGATCGGGAGCGCGGTCAGCGAGCCGCCGCCGTTCTCGTTCGAGAGCTTGGTGGCGCGCTCCAGCAGGCGGCTGTGCAGGTAGAAGACGTCGCCGGGGTACGCCTCGCGTCCGGGCGGACGGCGCAGGAGCAGCGACAGCTCGCGGTAGGCGACGGCCTGCTTCGACAGGTCGTCATAGACCACCAGCACGTGCTTCGGGGTCTTGCCTTCCTTGCCCTGCCACATGAAGTACTCGCCCATCGCGCAGCCCGAGTAGGGCGCGATGTACTGCAGCGGCGCGGGGGCCGAGCTGCCGGCGTTCACGACGATCGTGTAGTCCAGGGCGCCGTTCTTGCGCAGCGTCTCGACGACGCCGGCGACGGTCGAGTCCTTCTGGCCGACCGCGACGTAGATGCAGACCACCGCGTCGGGGGTGCCCCAGAATTCCTTCTGGTTGATGATGGCGTCCAGGCAGACCGCGGTCTTGCCGGTCTTGCGGTCGCCGATGACCAGCTCGCGCTGGCCGCGGCCGACGGGGATCATGCTGTCGACGGCCTTGATGCCGAACTGCATCGGCTCCTTGACCGGCTGGCGGGCGGCGATGCCGGGGGCGACGATGTCGACCTTGCGCGTGCCTGCGGCCTGGATGGCCGGGCCGCCGTCGAGCGGGTTGCCCAGCGGGTCGACGACGCGGCCGAGCATGGCCATGCCGACCGGCACCTCGAGGATGCGGCCCGTGGCCTTCACGGTGTCGCCCTCGCGGATCAGGTTCGAGTCGCCGAAGAGCGCGGCGCCGACGGTGTCGGACTCCAGGTTCATGGTCAGGCCGGTGACGGTCTTGCCGCCCTCCGCCTGGAACTCGAGGAGCTCGCCGGCCATGACCTTGCCCAGGCCGTAGACGCGGGCGATGCCGTCGCCGACCTCGACCACCTGCCCGACCTCGGAGATCTCGAGCTGGGCGGCGAAGTTCTGGATTTCCTGCTTGATGACGGACGTGATTTCGTCGGTCTTGATCTTCACGGCTGACCTTTCGGAGAGGCGTTGGAACGGGGGAGTCTGGAGCCCGGCGCGGGCGCCGGCTTACTGGAGGAACTGGGAAGCGTCACGGCCACCGAGGCCGCGCGAGAGGAGCGTGCTGCGGAC
This sequence comes from Phycisphaeraceae bacterium, assembly GCA_040382255.1. Taxonomy (GTDB): domain Bacteria; phylum Planctomycetota; class Phycisphaerae; order Phycisphaerales; family SM1A02; genus UBA966. Next base: position 13,744 of record JBEIFT010000003.1, on the reverse strand, counting down.
GCGGCGGAGCTGCGCGTCGATCGATCCGTCGATCAGCTGGTCGCCGATGCGGATCTTCAGGCCGCCGATCATGCCGGCGTCCTTGTAGACGTGGAGGACGGGATCCTTGCCGAGCGCGGCCTTCAGGCGGTCGCGGACCGACGCCTCGGCGGCGCCGTCCAGCTTGCCGTCGACGGTGAACACGTCCACCTCGACCCGGCCGAAGGCCTCCTGCTCCATGGCGTCGTAGGCCTCGGCGACGTCGAAGAGCTGCCCGAGGCGCCCCTTCGCGTTCAGGACCAGGATGAAGTTCACCAGCGTGTCGCTGGCGCGGCCGGCCAGGATGCGCTTGAGCGAGTCGGCCCGGCGCTTCGGATCGACGATGGGCGAGTGGAAGAACTCCTGCGTGCGCGCGTCGGCCTTGGCCGCCTCGCACACGCCGCGGAGCTCCTCGCCCATGGAGGCGATGCCGGCATTGCCGCCGAGCTCACGGGCGAGCTCGAACAGGCTGCGGGCGTAGACCTTCGCGACTTCGTCGATCTGGGTGGGCATCGGTACCTCAGCGGCGTCCGGAGGCGAGCTCGGCCAGGGATTCCTGGACCAGGCGCTGGTTGTCCTGCTCGGTGACCTGGCGCTTCAGGATGCGGGCGGCGATGTCCGTCGCCAGCATCGCCGACTGCGCCTGGAGCTCGGCGACCGCGGCCTTGCGGGCGGCCTCGATGTCGGCGTTCGCGCGGGCGACGCGCTCGGCCAGCTCCTGCTCGTTGCGGGCCTTCAGCTCGTCCGCGATGCGCTGCGCGTCGGCGCGCGCCTGGCGGATCATGTTGGCCGACTCCTCGCGGGCGCTGGCCAGCTGCTTCTCGAACTCGGCCTGCGCGGCCTTGGCGGCGGCGCGGGCGTCCTCGGCGGCCTTGATCTCGCCGACGATCTTGTTGTTGCGGTCGTCCAGGCCCTTGGCCACGGCCGGCCAGACCTTGATCGCGAGGATCGCGAACGCGACGCCGAACACGACGAAGGTCGTGATCGCGGGAAGGGCCTCGAAGGAGACCGGGTTGGCGCCGCCTTCGGCACTGGCAAGGATGAGGAGAGCGTTCATGCGGGACTCCTGGTTGGTTCGGCCCGGCATCCGGGCCCTGGGAATGGGTTCCCGCCCCTTTCGGGACGGGAACCCGTGGTTCGGACCATCGCGGTCCGCGCGGCCTCAACTCACTTGTTGATGCCGAGCAGCGAGACGACGACCGCGAAGAGGGCGACGCCTTCGACCAGCGCCGCGGTGAGGATCATGTTCGTGAAGATGCGGCCGCCCATCTCGGGCTGGCGGGCCGTGCTCTCGTTGGCGCTGGCGCCGATCTTGCCGATGCCGAGGCCGGCGCCGATGACGGCCAGGCCGCCGACGATGCCGGCGCCGATGCCGACGCCCATGCCCTTGTAGTCCGCGCCGGCGACGGCGTCGGCGGCGAAGGTCGAGCTGGCGGCCGCAGCGGCGGCGAGGACGGCGAGGGTCGTGATCTTCTTCATTGCTGTGTGCTCCGTGTCTGGAGTTGGTGACGCCGTGGACCGCGTCGTTCGTGTCTTTGCCTTCCGCGGTCCACGCGACGGGAAGGTGGGGATTCGAGGGCCGTGGCCCTTGGCTCAGTGCGGGTGCGCGGCCTTCGGCGAATGGGGATCCGCGCTGCCCGAGCCGTGGTGGTCTTCGTGCCCGTGTTCCTCGTCGTGATGCTCGTCATGGTGGGCCATCTGGCTGATGAACACCGCCGTGAGGAACATGAAGACGAACGCCTGCAGGAAGGCGACGAAGAGTTCGAGGAAGCTGATGACGACGGCGAACCCGCCGGCGAGCAGGCTGATGCCGCTGACCGCGGCGAAGCCCAGCCCGGCGGCCATCGCGCCGAAGAGCATCAGGGTGGCCATCAGGGTGTGGCCGCCCACCATGTTCGCGAAGAGTCGGATCGCCAGCGCGGCGGGCTTGATGATCAGGCCCAGCACCTCGACGACGAAGATGATCGGGACGACGAACCACAGGCCCTTGTTCTGCACCAGTTCCTTGCCGCCGCAGAGGTGCTCCAGCCAGCCGCCGACGCCGAGCTCGCGGATCGACTGCCACTGGATGGCCAGGAACGCCCAGAGGGCGAGCGCCATGTTGACCGACAGGCTGGCCGTGGCCGTGCCGCCGATCCAGAGGAGCGCCTGCTTCGTGGCGGCCTCGCCTGCCCCGGGGTCGTGCTTGGCGAAGGCGTGGAAGATCTCCTGGATGTCCGCCATGGGCACCATGCCCATCAGGTTCAGCACCAGCACGAAGAAGAAGAGCGAGAGCAGGAACGGCAGCCACGCGCGCGCCAGGCGGGCGCCCATGACCGGCTCGAGCATCTGCGTGTAGAGGCCGTCGACCAGCACCTCGACGACCTGCGCGACGCGGCCCTTGGTCACGTAGCGCTCGTGGCCCTGGCTCTCGGGGCCGGTCTTGATGCGGCTGGCCGCCCAGAGGAGCGTGATGATCGCGACGACGCCGCCGACGACGACCGAGACCACGCTGAGCTTGACCTCGTGGCCGAAGAGCTCGCTGAAGGCGCTCGGCTTGTCGAGCACGTGACCCAGGGGATTGGCGCCGGAGGCGAGGAGCGTGGTCATGGCTTGGGCGTCTCTTGCAAAGGCGTGGCGTGGAGGCTGCCGTGGACGATCCTGACGACGGTCGCGGTCTCGGCCGCGAGGCATGCCAGGTACCCGCCGATCGTCGCCAAAACGGCGGCAAACCCGACGGACGGGGTCGAGAAGTATATCGAAACGGCCAAGCCAGGAACGGCGGCGAACCGGATCAGGGTGGCCCCCAGCCAGAGAGAGCCACAGAGGCTTGCGGCCCGGGGGGTTGCGCTGACGAAGACCAGTGCGGACAGGGCCGTAATCAGGCCGCTTCCGACCACCCCGGCGAGGGTGGCCAGGGTCATGGTCCGGGGCTCGGCGGAAAGCTGGGAGAGCCCGGCGGCTGCCACGGCGCCGACCGCGGTGACGATGCCGATCCAGCGCAGCACGGGGGCCGGCGGGATGGCGATTTCCTGCTCCTTCGGGGGCGTCCGGGCGGGGGACGGGGCGGCGCCGGGGGTCGGTTGCTCGCTCATCGCTCGTTGCGCTCCTTCGTGCCGGACTCGCGGCGTGCGGCGTCGAATTCGGCGTTCACGCGCATGGCCCCGCGGATCAGGGACGCCATGCCCACCAGGATGCCGCAGACCGCGCCGATCAGCAGCCCCTTGCTCCCGGTCTGGAAGTACCAGTCCACGCACCAGCCGATCGCGGCGCCCGCGATGACCTCGGAGCTGGTCTGCAGGCCCAGGCCGGCCATGCGCCAGCCGATGCTCTGCTCCCTGCGCTCCCGCGCGGTCGGGCGTCGGAGTCCGGGGATCATCGCGGGGAGGCTACCCGCGCCCCGGCGGCATGTCCGGCCACCCGTACGGGCGGCCGGGCTAGAATCCTGCCCCCATGGCGATCCGCGACAACGAGATCCTCGACGTCACCCCCACCAAGCTCAACCGCACGGAGAGCCTGTACGTGGTGAACGTCTTCAAGGGCCTCGGCACGACCCTGAAGCACTGCTTCAAGAACATCGGCCGCGGCGGCGCCAACAAGGACACCCTCTGGGTGCTGCAGTACCCCGAGCAGCGCCGCGAGCAGCGCCCCGTCGAGGAGGGCGGCCTCTACCGGCCCTACTTCCGCGGCGTGCACCGCCTGAACAAGGACGAGGACGGCCGCGTCCGCTGCGTCGCGTGCTTCATGTGCCAGACCGCCTGCCCCGCGCACTGCATCCACATCGTGGCGGACGAGAGCCCCTGGCCCGACCGCGAGAAGTACCCGAAGCAGTTCGACATCGACGAGCTCCGCTGCATCTACTGCGGGATGTGCGAGGAGGCGTGCCCGTGCGACGCCATCGAGCTCACCCCGACGTACGACATCACCGGCATGAGCCGCAACGAGATGATCTTCGACAAGTCGAAGCTGCTCGAGATGTACGACCGGACGATCGCGGACAAGCCGATGTGACGCACGGGCCGCGCACCGTCGCGGCCGACGGCTACTTCCCGCTGCCCTTCTTCGGCTGCGCCGGCTTTTTCGGAGCGTCCTTCTTGGCGCCGCCGAAGATGTCGCCGATCGACTTGCCGATGTCCTTCACCGCGTTGCCGACGCCCTTCTCGAGGGCATCGGGGCGGAAGTCGATCTTCACCTTGCGCTCCAGCTTCGCGGGCCTGCCGTTCACGTCGCCCAGCGGGCCGCGCATCGTGACGCGCAGCTGGATGGCGTCGGCGGCGCCCATGCTCAGCGTGTTCAGGATGTCCGCCGCGGATCCGCCGCCGTCCTCGTTGGGGATCACGTTCAGCACGCTGCGGGCGACCGACGAGAACGGGTAGTTGGCGGCCAGCTTCCGCGCGAACGGCGGCGATCGCGTCAGGTCGATGTCGCCGTCGAAGATCAGGCGCGTCACCCACGCGTCGCCCTGGCGCTCGATGTAGATGTTGAAGTCCTTGTAGGTCAGCTGCCCGGCGCGGACGGTGACGCGCAGCGGGTCGATGCGGCCCTGGATCGGCTTGCCGCCCTGGGACTGGAAGACCTTCAGCAGGTTCAGGACGTCGTTGTCCGGGTTGCTGTCGAGGAGCACGTCACCGACGGTCAGGTCCGCGTCGGCGGAAACCTTCGCCATCGCGCCGTCCAGCGGGTACGAGAGCGTCGAGACCTGCAGCACGATGGGCTTCTTCTCGTCGGCCAGGCGCACGTCGCGGAACACGGGGTTGATCGGCTCCAGCACGCGGTGGCGCAGCGGGTCGCTGGGGACGAACTCGACGCGCACGGGCTTCGCGGCGTCGACCAGCAGCGTGCCGTGGTCGTAGCGGCACGCGGGCACCGCGGCGTTGAGGTACTGCGACGTGAGCTTCGCGTCCGCCACCGCCATGCCCGGCCCGGTGGAGCGGAGCGTGGCCAGCAGCGTGGCCGTCGGGCCGACGGCCTGGGGAAGCTCGCCGGCGGGCATGCCGAGCAGCGCGCCGAGCACCGCGCTCGACGCCTCGCGCACCTCGACGCGCCCGTCGGGCTGGATGGACTGCAGGTCCAGCGTGCCGTCGGCGCGGCACCAGTCGCGCAGGGTTGCCTCGACCTCGACCGGGGCGCTGCCCTTCGCGCCGGCGGCGCCGATCGCGGTGCGGAGCGACACGCTCGCGGGCCTGCCCGCACCGGGCATGTCGACCGTCGCGAGCACCGGCGCGACCGTGACGGGCGCGCCTTCGGCGGGAACCAGCACCAGTTCCTTCGTGTCCAGCCGCACGACGGCCAGCGGCGCCTTGCCGGACGCCAGGTGGAGCGCGGGAATGGTGGCGTTCACCTCGAGCGCGCCGGCCGACTTCCAGGGCGGCGGGGGAACGCTGCCGTCGGCGCGCGGCGTGCGCTCGCCGCGGTTGAGGAGCGCAAGCAGCTGCGGGCCCTGGATCGTGAGCTGCGCCGAGCTGTCGCGCAGCGTCAGCGCGCCGTCGGTCCAGTCGCCGACCAAGGTCGCGGCCAGCGTGGGCACGCGGCTCTGCACGTCGAACGCGATCCCGCCGCCGGGCGCGGCCTTCATCGCCGCGCGCACGGTGCCGCCGCTGCCGATGCGGCCGCGCGCGTCCTCCGGCAGGTCGAGCAGCGCCTCGACGCCGGCGCCCTCGACGCCGGTGACGCTGAGGTCCGCGGACCACTGCGCGGCGGCCGTGCCGGTGGCCGCGGACCACGACGCATTCGCCGCGACGCGCGCCACGGCCAGGCTGCCGGACGCGGGTTCGGCGGTGACCGAGACGGGCTCGAGCACGACCTTCGCGGCCGACGCCGGCGCCAGCGTGACGTCCGCGTGCACGGCGACGGCGCCCAGGCCGACGTCGGTGCGGAGGCCCGGCACGCCCTGCAGTCGGGCGCTCGGCACGCGCACCGAGGCGCGCACGGCACTCGGCGACGCGAACTCCCAGGCGGAGGGACGCGCCACCGTCAGCGGGCCGGCGGACGCCTCGACGCGCAACGGTCCCGCAACGGTGCACGGCACGTCGGGTGCAAGCGCGCGGAAACCAGAGGGCTGCAGCGTGCCCTGCGCGGACCCCTCGGCGACCAGCGAATCGCGGCGCAGATCGACCGTCGCGTTCGCCTGGAGATCGGTGCGGGCCGCGCGCACGCTGCCCTTGCCGGCCTGCAGCGAACCGTCGTAGCGGAAGGCAATCGCAAGCGGCCCGGACCCGAGGTGCGGCAGCAGCTCGCCGCCGCCCGCGCGCGCGGCCACCAGCGCGGGTTCGATCGAGGGCGCATCGACCGCCACGCGCAGCTGCGCGGCCTCGATCGACTCGATCGTCATCGCGCCGAGCCCCTTCGCCTCCACGCTCGCGGTGACCGCGGCGCCGTCCACCGTCGCCTGCAGCTTCACCGCGGCCTCGCGACCGATTTCCACGCCGCGGACCGTCGCGTGGACCGCGCCTACCTGCAGGTCCGGCGTTCCGCCGCCCTGCGCCGCGCCGATCCGCACCGGGAACGTGCCGCCGCGCGGCCCGGCCACGTCGATCTCCGCGTCGATGCCGCACGCGCCAAGGGCGAACGGCTTCGGCGCCGGCAGCGCAAGTTCCGCGATCCGCACCGTGACGTCGATCGGCGCGGCGACCGGCACGCCGTACGCGCCGAGCAGCTCGGGCCGCACCTCGCGCAGCGCGATCGACGACGCGCCCGTGGTCCGCAGCGCACCGTCGGCCGCCACCGTGCCGCGCAGCGAGACGGTGACCTTCGGCGCCTCGACGCTGACCAGCACCTCCGGCCGGTCGCCCGCGCCGACGGTCACGTCGAGCGTGCGCACGGCGTCGCCGATGTCGCGCACGACGTCGACCGGCACCGACGCCGGCACGAACGGCCGCACGAACGCGGTGGGCAGCGACGCGACGCGCACGCTGCCGTGCATGCCGAGCGGCCCGCCGTTCCGCAGCGACGCGGTGACCTGCATCTCCGAACGTGCCGCGCCGCCGGGGCGCGACGCGGAAAGGTCCGCCTCGATCCCCGCGCCGACGGGCTTCGCCGACGCGCGCAGCCTGATCGACGCGATGTCGAGCGGCACGCGGCCATCGGGGCCGGGCACCTGCAGCCCCTGGACGTCGATGCGCGCATCGGCCGCGAACGCCACGTCGTCCACGCGGAACGCGCCGTCGTCGCCCGTGCCGGGGACGTGCACGTCGGTGAGCGCGGCCTCGACGCGCGCCGGCGCCGACACCACGATGCCCGCGGACGCCACCAGCGCCGGATCGACCGTCGCCACGAGCGTCACCGTGCGCAGGTCCGCCGCGCCGGACTTCGGGTCCAGCGCGCCGTCCGCGACCAGCTGCATGCGTTCCGAGCGCACCTCGACGTGCAGCCCCGATCCGTCGGCCGCGGCGAAGGACGCGGAAGCGTCCACGCGCGCGCCCAGGTCGCGCGCCAGCACCAGCGACGTGCCGCGCACGAACCGCTCGAACGGCGCCGTGGGAACGCCGGCCGCACGCACCGATCCGGACACGCCGCCCAGGTCCATCACGAACGCGCCCGCCGGCGAGAGCACGCGCGCCATGTGCAGGTCGGCTTCCACCGAGCACGGCTCGCCGCCCTCGACGGACGCGTGCACGGACGCCGCGACGTCCACCTGCCCCGTGAGGTCCTTGCTCGCCACCTTCACGTCGGCGTCGTCCACGCGGATCGCCAGGCCACCCGCGGAGAAGCCGAACCTGCTCGCGCGCACGCGCACGTCGGCCGGCACCTTCGCGAAGGCCAGCGAGCCGTCCGCCGCGACGATCCCGTCGCCGCCGGCCTCGATCTCGAACCCGCCTGCGGTGCCCTGCCACTCGGACGACCCCTTGAGCGCGACCGACGAGCGCCCGCCGCCCAGCACGCGCACCTGGCCGCCCTCGACCAGCAGCGATCCCTCCTTCGATCCGTCGGCCGCGTCGACCTGAAGCTCGATCCGCTCGAGCGTCAGCGTGGCGTCCAGCCCGGCGGGCAGGCGGAACGGCTCGGCCGCCTTCGTGGGCGAGGGCACCGGCGCGCCGGGCGCCGGCGCCTTCGCCAGCGCGGCGATCCCCAGCGACCCGTCCGCCATGCGCTTCGTGCGAACCTTCGCCGCGACCTTCGCGTCGAGCCCCGCGATGCCCTTCGTCGCCAGCGCCCACAGCCCCTGCCGCGCCGAGGCGTTCGCCTCGATGCGCGTGCCGTGCGCCGGGTCGTCGATCACCACGTCGCGCACGCCGACGCCGCTGAACCAGCCGAGCTCCAGCGAGCCGATCGTCACGGTGCCGTTCACCGCGTCGGTCGCGTACGAGATGACCGTGCCGCGGAACATGCCCATGCTCATGAGCGTCGGCAGCGCGGCGACGAAGCCGAGCAGCGCCAGCACGACGCCCCCCGCGATCAGCGCGATGCGAGTGCCGCGCCCGCGCCGGCGCGCCGGCGTCCCGATGGTCTCTTCCGTGTTCACGCCGTCAGTCTACGAACGACGCAGGCGCCGGGATCGCGGCGGTTGCCCCGCGGCGCGGGTTCTTCACCGCGGAGGTCGGGGACGAATTCCGCAGCATCCTCTCCAGCGCCATGCGCGCCCATGCGCGCGCCTCGGGGTGGACGCGCACCTGGTTGACCACGCGCCCTTCGGCAAGGTTGTCGAGCGTCCACAGCAGGTGCGGCGGGTCGATGCGGTACATCGTCGTGCACAGGCACTGGCACGCGCTCAGGATGCGCACGAACACGCCGCGTGCCGCGGCGGCCTCGGCCAGGCGCTTGACCAGGTGGATCTCGGTGCCCACGGCCCATCGCGTGCCCGCCGACGCTTCCTCGATCACGCGGATGATGTGCTCGGTGGAGCCGCTCATGTCCGCGGCGTCGACCACCTCCTGCGCACACTCGGGGTGCACGATCACGGTGATGCCCGCCTCGTCGGCGAACTGCGCCTTCACCTCGTCGACGTGCTCGGGCCGGAACATCTTGTGCACGCTGCAGTGGCCGGCCCACAGCAGCACCGCGGCGTCGCGCACCTGCTGCGGCGTGAGCCCGCCGTGCTCCTGGCGCGGATCCCAGACCGCCGTCTGCGCGGGCTTCGTCGCGGTGGCGTCGGGCTCGGTGACGAAGCCCTTGCGCTTGGCGGTGTTGCGCCCCAGGTGCTGGTCGGGCAGGAAGAGGATCTTGACGTCCTCGCCCTTCGCAAGCGGCTCGTCGCCGCCCTTCAGCGCCCAGTCGAAGACCTGCGATGCGTTGCTGCTGGTGCAGCACGCGCCGCCCTTCGACCCGACGAACGCCTTGATCGCAGCGGAGGAATTGACGTAGGTGATCGGGACGACGCGCGTCTTCGTGCCCTTCACGGCGGCCTTGATCGCGTCCCAGGCGGCGATCGCGTCGTCGTACTGCGCCATGTCGGCCATCGAGCAGCCGGCCGAGAGGTCGGGCAGGATCACCTTCACGTCGTCGGGCGTCAGCACGTCGGCGGTCTCGGCCATGAAGTGCACGCCGCAGAAGACCAGGAATTCGCTGCCTCGCCGCTCGCTCTCGGCGGCGGCCATCTGGCTCAGCTTCAGGCTGTCGCCGGTCAGGTCCGCGTGCCGGACGACGTCGTCCTGCTGGTAGTGGTGCCCCAGCACCAGCAGCCGGTCGCCCAGCTGCGCCCTGCGTGCGCGGATGCCCGACACCAGGTCCTCGTCGGACATGCGCAGGTACCGTTCGGGCAAGGCGGGCTGCCAGAGCATTCGGTCAAGTGTAGGCGAGCGCCCCGCTACGCTTCCGCACGTGACGTCCACCGCCGCGACCATCCGCTGCCCCGCGAAGCTCAACCTGGCGCTCAGCGTCGGCCCGCCCGGCGCCGACCGCATGCACCCCATCGCCAGCTGGATGGTGACCACCGACTTCGCCGACGACCTGCACCTGACGCGCCTGGACGCGGGGCGCGACTCGCTCTACGCCATCGTGTGGGCCCCCGACGCGCCGCGGCGCAGCGACATCGACTGGCCGATCCAGAAGGACCTGGCGGTGCGCGCGCACCTGGCGCGGGAGAAGGCCGTCGGCCGCCGGCTGCCGCTGCGCATGAAGCTCGAGAAGCGCATCCCGGTCGGCGGCGGGCTCGGCGGCGGCAGCAGCAATGCCGCGGCGATGCTGCGCGGCGCGAACGCGATCTTCGGGCTGGGGCTCACGGACGACGCGTTGGCCGAACTGGCGCGCGGCCTGGGCAGCGACGTCCCGTTCCTGGTGCGCGGCGGCAGCGCCGTCGTCGAGGGCCTCGGCGAACGGCTGGAGCACCACGCGCAGCTGCCGGACGTGCACGCGGTGCTCGTGTTCCCCGACGCCGCGTGCCCCACGGGCCCGGTCTACGGTCGCTTCGACGCCATGCGCCCGGACGCCGCGCTGCAGGCCGCGCGCGTGCGCGCGCTGGCCGCCGGTCGCACCGTGGCCCACGACGCCCCGTTCAACGACCTGGCCGAGCCCGCGCTGGCCGTGGCACCTGTCCTCCGGGACGCCATCACCGAGATCGTCGGCCTCTCGGGCCGCACCGTCCACGTCAGCGGCAGCGGCAGCACGCTGTTCCTGCTCTGCGGCGGGCGCGGCGAGGCCGACCTCCTGGCCGGGCTGCTCCGGGACCGCACCCGGTGGCCGGCCGTGGCGGCATCGGTGGCCGGAAACCGCTGAAACGCAGGCCTCCGCAGGCCCCGGATACCATCCGCGATCCGCCCCCAACCGGGCGGGGAAGGCTCCTCACATGACCACCGCCACGACCCCGGCCAAGCACCCGCCCGCCTCCTCCTTCGTGCCCGCCGAACTGGACGGCGCCAAGTGGGAGAACCTGGCGCCGTACTACGAGCAGCTCATCGGCCGCACCGTGCACGACGCCGCCGCGCTCGAGCGCCTGCTGCTGGACCGCAGCGAGCTGGACGCCTGCGCCGAGGAAGCCGCCGCGAACCTCTACATCGAGATGACGCGGCACACCGACGACAAGCTGGCGCAGCAGCGCTACCTGGCGTTCGTCGAGAACGTCGAGCCCGAGCTGAAGAAGGTCGGCTTCGCGCTCGACCGCAAGGTCGTCGAGTGCCCCTTCGCCGCGCAGCTGGACCAGCAGCGCTACGGCGTGCTGCTCCGCGGCCTGCGCCGCTCGGTCGAGCTCTTCCGCGAGGCGAACATCCCGCTCGAGACCGAGACCACGAAGCTCGACCAGCAGTACAGCGAGGTCAACGGCGCGATGACCGTCGAGTTCGACGGCCAGGAGCGCACGCTGCCGCAGATGGCGCGCTACCTCGAGGAGACCGACCGCGCGCGCCGCCAGGCCAGCTGGGAGGCCGTCGCGAAGCGCCGCCTGCAGGACGCGGACCGCATCGACGACCTGTTCACGAAGATGGTCGGCATCCGCCACCAGATCGCGCTGAACGCCGGCTTCCGCAACTACCGCGACTTCCAGCACGCGCGCCTGCAGCGCTTCGACTACACGCCCGCCGACTGCGAGCGCTTCCACGAGGGCGCCGAGAAGGTCTGCGTGCCCCTGCTGCGCAGGCTGAACGCCGAGCGCGCCGCCGCGATGGGCATGCCCGCCGCCGAGCTGCGCCCCTGGGACCTGAAGGTCGACATGAAGGGCCGTGGCCCGCTGAAGCCCTTCGACGGCGCGACGCAGCTGGTCGACCGCTCGAGCGCGATCTTCCACGTGATGGACGGCGAGCTCGGCGCGATGTTCGACAGCATGCGCATCGGCGACTGCCTGGACCTCGAGAGCCGCAAGGGCAAGGCACCGGGCGGCTACCAGTACCAGCGCCAGCGCAGCCGCCTGCCGTTCATCTTCATGAACGCCGCCGGCCTGCACCGCGACGTCATCACGATGGTCCACGAGGCCGGGCACGCGTTCCACAGCCTGCTGTGCGCGCACGACCCGCTGGTGGCGTACCGGGGAAGCCCGATGGAGTTCGCCGAGGTGGCCAGCATGAGCATGGAGCTGCTCACCTTCCCGCACCTCGACAAGTTCTATTCCGCCGAGGACGCGAACCGCGCCCGCCGCGACCACCTGGAGAGCCTGAGCACCATGCTCCCGTGGATCGCCACGATCGATGCGTTCCAGCACTGGGTCTACACCAACCCCACGCACACGCGGAAGGACCGCGAGCAGTACTGGGTGCACCTCAACGAGCGCTTCGGCCCCGCGGTCAGCTACGCCGGCCACGAGGACAGCCTGCGCACGATGTGGCAGCGCCAGCTGCACGTCTTCGGCCTGCCCTTCTACTACATCGAGTACGGCATCGCCCAGATGGGCGCGCTGCAGATGTGGCTGCAGGCCAAGCGCGACCCGAAGCAGGCGCTTTCCAACTACAAGAAGGGCCTTTCGCTGGGCGCGAGCAAGCCGCTCCCCGAGCTCTTCCGCGCCTCGGGCCTGGACTTCTCGTTCGGCCCCGAGACGATGGGCCGCCTGATGGAAGACGTCGGCCACGAGCTGGCCACGCTGCCCGCCTGACGCACCGCACGAACACGCCCACCTCCCGACCCCCACCACGGAGCATCCATGAAGAACGTCCTCGTCCTCGGCGCCGGAAAGATCGGCCGCATGGTCGCCAGCCTCCTCCAGGGCTGCGGCGACTACCACGTCTTGTCGATGGATTCGCACGCCGGCTCGGTCGAGGAGACCCTGGCGCTCGCTCCCGGCGCGAAGGGCATGGTGGGCCGCTTCGACGACCAGGCCGCCATCGACAAGGCGCTCGACGGCCAGTGGGCCGTGGTCAGCTGCGCGCCGTTCTTCTGCAACCCGATGATCGCCGAGCGCGCCAAGGCCAAGGGAGTCCACTACCTGGACCTCACCGAGGACGTCGCCGTCACCAAGAAGGTCATGGAGCTCGCGAAGGGCGCGAAGACTGCGTTCATCCCGCAGTGCGGCCTGGCCCCCGGCTTCATCACCATCGCCGCGAACCACGTGATCCACGGCATGTCCGACATGCACGAGGTCAAGATGCGCGTCGGCGCGCTGCCCGAGTTCCCGTCGAACGCGCTGAAGTACAACCTGACCTGGTCCACCGACGGCCTGATCAACGAGTACATCCAGCCGTGCGAGGCCGTGATCGACGGCAAGGTGACCGAGGTGCCCGCGCTCGAGGGACTCGAGCACATGACGATCGATGGCATCGAGTTCGAGGCGTTCAACACCTCGGGCGGCCTGGGCACCTTCGCACTGACGCTCGAGGGCAAGGTGAAGCACCTGTCCTACAAGACGATGCGCTACCCCGGCCACAACGCGATCCTGAAGCTGCTGCTCTGGGACCTCGGCTACCGCGAGCACCGCGACGAGCTGAAGAAGGCCTTCGAGCGCGCGCTCCCGACCACCAGGCAGGACATCGTCGCGATCTTCGTGAGCGCCGCCGGCCAGGTGGACGGGCGCTACACCGAGCGCACCTACGCGAAGATCGTGCGCCACAAGGAGATCGGCGGCCACCACTGGACCGCGATCCAGATCACCACCGCCTGCGGCATCACCGCGGTGCTGGACCTCCTGCGCGACGGCACCCTTCCGCAGCACGGCTTCGTGCGCAACGAGGACGTCCGCTTCACCGATTTCATCGCGAACCGCTTCGGCCGGCACTACGCCTGACCGAAATCGGGTTCGGGATAACTCGTACCTGTTTCCGGGACGACTGGAAGGCACGAAGGCACCTGGTCGTGGGGGGGCGATTGGGGCACCCCCCGGGCCACCGGCCCGGCCCCCCCCGCGCCCCCCCCCCGCGCCGAGGGCCCCCCCCCCGCGCCGGCGGCGGGCCCGGGG
>JBEIFT010000002.1:0-40575 GCA_040382255.1 Phycisphaeraceae bacterium | reverse complement strand
TAGTCAACCACGGTGCGGGTCATCGAGGTGCCCGAGCTACCAGCGGCGCCCATGAGGAAGCGCATCCAGCCGTAGTGGGTGAGGCCATCAGCCGCAATGAACTTGAAGCCGATGACGTTCTCTGCGCTGTACTGCCAGTTGCCAGCAGCGGAACCGAACACCACGGCAGTGGTGGCGGTGTTGAAGGAGCCAGTGGCGCCGATCGCGGTGCCCAGGGCCAGGTTGCCCGCAGGGCCGGTGGTCACGCCGGGGTAGCGCATCTGGCCGCCGCCGGTGGAGTTGAAGAAGTTCATGCCGCCGCCGGACGAGTAGGGGTTGACGTCCCAGCCCGGAACGCCGGAGCCCGGCCCGTTGCTGAGCGTATTGGTCTCGACGTTGATGTAGCAGCCATCGATGTCGACGGCGCAGACGAAGTTGACGACGCCGCTGTAGACGACGGCGGCGTTGGCCGAGGCGGCCACGGCAACCGCCGCGGCAGCTGCCAGGTGCTTCTGGAGACGATTCGAAATCATGTTTTTTCTCTCTACCTTTCGGACAGCGCCCACCACTTCGCCGCGAGCCAGGGTTCTCCACCGGAGCGAACCGGTACTCGACCCGAACGAGGAGGGAGGAGTGCGGAGAAGCGGGGGACAGGGAACACGACGAGTTTGCCAGCGAAACAACCGGATGCAAATGAAAGGCGGAAAAATTACGGCTGGCCAGGAGCGGATTCTTCGGAAATCAGGCCCCGGGACGATTGGAAACAAACTGCCCCGGGAGTTGGTTCGGGGCCGGGGCGGGCATTCAATCCTATAAAATCCGATCCAGCTGCGTTCAAACGGCGCTCAAAGAGCACCCAGCGCCTGCATCACCCGCGCCAGGTCCGCGTCCGTGATGGCGCCGTCACGGTCCAGATCGGCACCGACGGGGTCGCTGGTCGCCCACGCCAATGCAAAGGCCGCCATGTCAGCGCCATCGACCACGCCGTCAAGGTTCACGTCGCCCCGATAGACGGCGAAGACCGCCGCCATCGCGCCGCTGCCGGTGGCCGACCAAGCGCCCTCGGCCGGTTCAAGCAGCCGCCGCAGCCCATCAAGCGTGGCGGCGTGGGTGCCGTCGGCATCGCCGGCCTGCACAATGCGCGCTTCCGCTTCGGCGATGCGGTCCGCCAGGCGGAAGCCGACGGCCAGGAGTTCGTCGATGTCGGGGCCGTGCCCGGCACCAGCGCCCCGGGCCGCGCCGGCCCCGGCATCGGGATCGGCGCCAGCGTCGCCAGCCGCGGCATCGCTGCCGCCCGTGTCGGCCACGCCGTCGTTGCCCGGCGACGATGCATCGCCGCCCGCTGCCTCGTCCGCACGCCCACCGCCCTGCAGCACCATGTCCGCGGTGCCCGGGCCTTCCTTGCCGGCGCCCGCGACCGCCCCGCCCTCGTCGCTGCCTTCGCCTTCGGAGCCGTCGAACGACAGCGGGCGCGTGCCCGTGTCGCCGACCGAGGGCAGCGTGACCACGGTCTGCGTCGGCGTGGTGCCGGTCAGCGAGAACTTCCCGCGCACGGTGTAGGTGCCGACCACGCCGGGCGCGATCGTGGTGTCGTCGAAGACGCGCGTCGCCGCGGCCGTGCTGCCCAGGAGCACCGGCGGCAGGCCGCCGATCGAGCGGTAGACCTGGTAGCCGGTGGCGGCGGGCGTGCCGGCGACCGCGTTCCAGGTGACGCGCACCTTCGCGGGCGTGGTGTCGGTGGCCACGACGCCCGTGGGCGCCGGACGGTTGCGCCAGCCGGTGTTCGCCGCGCTGGAGGTGCTGACCGCGCCCGTCGCGGCGCCGACGGCCTTGACGGTGTAGCCGTACTGGGTACCGGCCGCGCCCGAGGCATCGTCGTAGCCGGTCACGCTGCCGACCGTCGCGATCGCGTTGGTGCTGCCGGTGCGGAACACGCGGTAGCCGGTCGCGCCCGGGACCGCGGACCACGTGATCGTGACGCGGTCGGCCGCGGTGCCGTCGGTGGCCGCGACGTCGGCCGGGGCGGCCACGTTGCGGAAGCCTGCGTTCGCGGTGCTGGCGGCGGACGTCGCGACGGTGGTCGTCGCGCGCACCGTGTAGTTGTAGGCCACGCCCGGCAGCGCGCCGGCATCCGCGTAGGTCAGCACCGCGCCGACGGTGCCGGCCAGCTCGGCAGCGCCGCCCGAGGGCGTGCGATGGATCGTGTAGCCCGTCGCACCCGCCACCGCCGCCCAGCCAACGTTGACCGCGGCGGCGGACGTGCCGTCCGATGCCACGACGCCAGTGGGCGGCGCCAGGTTGCGGTAGCCCGTCTCACCGACGCTTGCCGCGCCGAGGCCCGTGGCCGCGGACGCCCGCACCACGTACGTGTGCTGCACGCCGCGGACCGCCGTCGTGTCGGCATACGCCACGACGGCGCCCACGGTGGCCATCGCCGTGGTGGACCCGTCGCGGTAGATCTTGTAGCCCGTCGCGCCCTCGACCGCGCCCCAGGAAAGGTCGACCTTGGTGACGCTCGTGCCGTCGGTGGCACTCACGCCGGCGGGCGCGGAAAGCGCGCGATAGCCGGCGTTGGCCGTGCTGGGCGCGCCCGTTCCGACCTGGCCGGAGGCGCGAACCGCATAGGAGTACGAGACGCCGGGCGTCGCCTCGGTGTCCGCGAAGGACGTGCCCTCGGTCGACCCCACTTCGGTAGCGCCGCGGAAGACGCGGTAGCCGGTCGCGCCGGTGACGGCGGACCAGGAGACCACCACCTTGTCGGCGAACGTGCCATCGGTGGCCGCCACGCCGGCCGGCGCCGCGACGTTGCGGTACCCGGCATCGGACGCGCTCGGCAACGAGACGCCCGCGGCGTAGACCGCACGGACGACGTAGCCGTGCTCGACGCCGGGCAGCGCAGTCAGGTCGCTGCATGACGTGCCGGTGATGCCCGAGAGGATCGGCGCCGCGGCCCCGTCGCGGAACAGCCGGTAGCTGACCGCACCGCCCGCGGGCGCCCATGACACGACCACCTTGTCGGCATAGGCCCCGTCGCTGGCCACGACGGACGCGGGGCCTGCATACGCGCGCACACCCGCGTCGCCGGCGCTGGCCGCGCTCTGGCTGCCGGCGACGGCGCCCGTCGCGCGCACCGTGTAGGTGTAGATGATGCCCGCAACCGCCGTGGCGTCCAGGTACGTGGTCACGGCGCCCACCGTGGCGATCGGGGACGCCGATCCGCTGCGCAGGATCGCGTAGCCGGTGGCGCCCTCGGGCGCGGCCCACGTGATCGTCACGCCCGCGGCGCTCGTGCCGTCGCTGGCAGCGACGTCCGCGGGCGGCAGCAGGTTGCGGTAGCCCGTGTTGGGCGCCGAGACGGCCGAGCCGCCCAGCGGGCCGATCGACCGCACGCTGTAGGCGTACGAGATGCCGGGCAGCGCGCCCGTGTCGGCGTACTGCGTGACGGCGCCGACCGTGGCAAGCAGGTCCGCGGTACCGCTGCCGAGCGCGCGGTAGACCTCGTAGCCGGCGGCGCCCGAGGACGCGGCCCACGAGACCACCACCTTGTCGGTGGCCGTACCGTCCGACGCCGCGACCGTCGCGGGCGCCGAGAGCGCGCGCCAGCCGGCGTCGGCGTCGCTGGGCTCCGAGATGCCCGCATGGAGCGAGGCGCGCACGGTGTACGCATGCAGCGTGCCGGGCGTGGCGCCGCTGTCGCTGAAGGTGGTCGCGGCGCCGACGGCGCCCGCGGCACGGCCGTCCCGGAAGATCCGGTAGCCGGTGGCGCCGGGCGACGCGCTCCACGTGACCGTCACCGACGCCGCACTGGAGCCGTCCGACGCCTGCACGTTGGTGGGCGCGGCCACCGCGCCGACGAACGTCTGCGTGTCGGTCGCGTTGGTGCCCGAGTTGAAGGCCGCCGAGCCGCCGATCGCCAGCGTCCACGCATCGCGGATGTCGCGGTCGATCACGAAGTGGCCGACCCAGACCTGCTTCGAGGCCGCGGCGCCCTGCACCACCGCCCCGCTCCAGGCCGAGTAGGTCGAGAGCAGGTCACCCGCACGGATGTCGAGCGAGGTCGGGTCCGCGTTGTACCAACCGGCGCTGGTCGGGATCGTCACCGCGCCGGCGGTCGTGTAGTTGGTGAAGTTCGGGTCGGCGGCCGTGCCGTACGAGCTGTACAGGTGGCCGTCTCCGCCGTCGAAGCCGCCCAGCGTGACGAAGCTGTCGTCCGAGTTCTCGGCCGAGACGTCGTCCTGCGCCTTCCACTTCGAGGACGCGGCAGCGCCCTGCACGAACGACGCCCCGCCGCCCAGCTGGACGTTCAGGCCGTAGACGTTCAGCAGGCGGTCGCTTGCGGCCCCGAAGCCGGCGAAGACGTCCACGTAGCACCTACCGGACCCTGCGCTCCGAATCGCCGCCTGCCAGCCAACGAATCCCGCGTGCGCGCCGGGAACGGCGGCAGCCAGGGCGAGCACGGCAGCAAGCATCGCAAGGCGGGTCTTCATGGTCTGCAAAGTGGAGGCTATCCCCACTCTGGGATTGGATACGGCGGACTCAAAGCGGCAACGGGCACGATCCGTGATGAAGTTACGGTCAATGGCCGGGAACCTGCGAGAGCTGCCCCCCTCCGGGGCTCCCTAGGATTGACCCCATGAAGCCCCCACCGCAGCCGACCGTCTTCCTGACCGGCGCCACGGGGTACATCGGCGGCCGGCTGGCCCCGCGGCTGCTGGACCGCGGCTACCGCGTCCGCTGCTGCGTGCGGAGCGCCGCGAAGCTGCGGGCGCGTCCGTGGGCGTCGCGCGAGGGCGTCGAGGTGGTCGAGGCCGACGTGTCCGACGGCGCGCACCTGGCCGCGGCGATGCGCGGCTGCATCGGCGCGTACTACCTGGTGCACTCGATGGACGGGGCCGGCGGCGGCTACCGCGGCCGCGACCGTGCGCTGGCGGAGACATTCGGGAAGGCCGCGGCCGAGGCCGGCGTTCCGCGCATCATCTACCTGGGCGGGCTTGGCGAGGTGGGCAGCGGGCTGAGCGAGCACCTGGCCTCGCGCCGCGAGGTCGAGGCCGCGCTCGGCAGCGCGGGCGTGCCGGTGACCGCGCTGCGCGCCGCGATGATCATCGGATCGGGGTCCGCGTCGTTCGAGATCCTGCGCTACCTGGTCGAGCGCCTGCCGGTGATGATCACGCCGCGCTGGGTCAGCACGGAGTGCCAGCCGATCGCGGTGCGCGACGTGCTGCACTACCTGATCGCGAGCCTCGAGACGCCGGCGACCGCGGGCTGCGCCATCGACATCGGCGGCCCCGAGGTCCGCTCGTACGAGTCCATCATGCGCGAGATGGCGCAGGCGCTCGGACTGCGACGGCGGCTGATCATCCCCGTGCCCGTGCTCTCGCCGCGGCTCAGCTCGCTGTGGATCCACCTGATCACGCCGCTGCATTCGGGGATCGCGCGCCCGCTGGCCGAGGGCCTGCGCAACCGCGTGGTCTGCCGCAACGACGACGCCGCGCGCCTGATGCCGCACGCGTGCCTGGGCATCCGCGCGGCGATGGACGCCGCGCTTGCCAAGATCCACGCAGGCTCCGTCGAGACGTCCTGGTCCGACGCCGGCATCATGCCCGGCGACCCGCCGTGGGCCGGCGGCACGGTCTTCACCGACCGCCGCGAGATCGACACCGCCGCGGCGCCGGACGCGGCCTGGAGCGCGGTCTGCGCGCTGGGCGGCGGGCGCGGCTACTACGGCGCGGACTGGCTCTGGCGGATCCGCGGCATCATGGACCGCCTGTGCGGCGGCCCGGGCCTGCGGCGCGGCCGGCGCGACGCGGCGGACCTGCGCCTGGGCGACGCGCTGGACTTCTGGCGCGTCACGGAGATCCACCCGCCGCGGCACCTGGAGCTGCGCGCCGAGATGCTGCTGCCCGGTGTGGCCACGCTGACGTTCGACGTCGGTCCGTCGCCCACCGTGCCCGGCGGGTCGCGCATCACCATGACCGCCCGCTTCGGCCCGCGGGGGCTGGCAGGCATCGCGTACTGGTACGCCGTCCTGCCGCTGCACGGGATCGTGTTCCGTTCGATGCTGCACGGCCTGGTGCGCGCCGCCGAGCGCGGCATGGACCCGCAGCCGCCCAGCCGCTAGGGTGCGCACCATGCCCACCCGCCGCGCCGCCGCCGCACCCCGCCCGCAACCCACGCTCCTGATGCTCGGCTCCGGCGAGCTGGGCAAGGAATTCGTCATCTGCGCCAAGCGCCTGGGGTGCCGCGTGGTGGCCGTCGACCGCTACGACGACGCGCCCGCGATGCAGGTGGCCGACGCGCGCGAGGTGATCGACATGCTGGACGGCGCCGCCGTGCGCCGCGTGGTCCGCAAGCACCGGCCGGACTATGTCGTGCCCGAGATCGAGGCGATCCGCACCACCGCGCTGCTGGCGATCGAGAAGGCCGGCACCACGGTGATCCCGTCCGCGACCGCCGCGCACCTGACGATGAACCGCGACGCGATCCGCTCGCTGGCGGCCGAGGAGCTGGGCCTGCCCACCGCGCGCTACGCGTACGCCGGCAGCGCGGCGGAGCTCGAGGCCGCGATCGTCGGCACGCGCGGCAGGAAGGGCGTCGGGCTGCCGTGCGTCATCAAGCCGGTGATGAGCTCGAGCGGCAAGGGCCAGTCGGTCGCGCGCACGCGCGGGGACATCGCGAAGTCGTGGGCCTACGCGCTGGCCGGCATGCGCGGCGACACGCGCACGGTGATCGTCGAGGAGTTCATCGACTTCGACTACGAGATCACGCTGCTCACCGTGAAGCAGCGCCGCTCGGCGGGCGGCGGCACGGTCTTCGTGCAGCCGCTCGGCCACCGGCAGGAGCGCGGCGACTACCAGGAATCGTGGATGCCCTGCCCCATGAAGCCCGCGCTGGTGCGCCAGGCGCAGCGGATGGCGAAGCGCATCACCGACCGCATCGCGGGCCCCGAGGGCGCGGGCCTCTTCGGCGTCGAGTTCTTCGTGCGCGGCAACAAGGTCATCTTCAGCGAGCTCTCGCCGCGGCCGCACGACACCGGCATGGTCACCATGGTCAGCCAGGACCTGAGCGAGTTCGAGCTCCACCTGCGCGCCGTGCTTGGGCTGCCGATCCCGCGGATCACCTACCGCGGGCCGAGCGCCAGCGCCGTGATCCTGGCGGACTTCGATTCCGACCGCGCGCCCGCCTACACGGGCATCGCCGATGCGCTGCGCACCCCGGGCGTCGAGGTGCGCATCTTCGGCAAGCCGTCCGCGCGCCCCTACCGCCGCATGGGCGTGGCCCTGGCCACCGGGCGAACCGTCGCCGAGGCGCGCCGCACCGCGCGCGCCGCCGCGGCCCGCGTGAAGGTCGTGAAGCCCGCCGCCCGCCGCTGACCGCGGTCCCGCGCGCCGCCGCGGGCCGCGTTTCGCTACCTTCCGCGCATGACGCTCCTCCTGGTCAGCGCCGCGCTGGCGTACATCATCACGCTGTACTTCCTGACGAACCCGCTGAAGCACACGCGGAAGTTCATGTGGCGCCGGTTCATGAACTGGTTCCCGCTGGGGATGACGTACTCGTTCCTCTACATGGGGCGCTACAACCTGACCGTCGCGGCGGTGGCGCTGGGCGCGCTGATGACGAAGAAGGAGTTCGGGTTCATCGCCAGCGCGGGCGCGACCACGTACGCGCTGGGACTGCTGTTCGTCGGCCCGCTGGTCGACAAGCTGGGCGGCAAGCGCGGCATGCTGCTGGGCGCGCTCGGGTCGGCGGTCATGAACTTCGGCATGGCGGGCGTGCTGTTCATGAAGCTCAACGGCACCGCGGACCTGAGCCTGGGCGTGTGGCTGGCGGTGATGTACAGCGTGAACATGCTGTTCCAGAGCTTCGGCGCGGTCAGCACCATCAAGGTCAAGAGCTACTGGTTCCACGTGCGCGAACGCGGCACGTTCGGCGCCATCTTCGGCACGCTGATCTCGCTGGGCGTGTACTTCGCGTTCGACTGGGGCCGCGCGATCGCCAACGCCGTGCAGCTGGAGCAGCCTGCGGAGCCGACCGCCGCGCGCACCATCCTGAACACGCTCTTCGCGCTGGACGGCCGCACCGTGCCCGCGCTGTGGCTGATCTTCGCGATCCCGGCCGGCATCATGGTCATCTGGGCGCTGATCGACGTGGTCCTGCTGAAGGACACGCCCGACCAGGCGGGCTTCGACCCGCTGGACACGGCCGACGCGTCCGCGGACGAGTCGCCCGATCGCAAGGACGGCTACTTCCAGAAGATCTGGCGCGTCCTGAGCAACCCGATCATCCTGATGATCGGCGTGGTCGAGCTGACGTCCGGCGTCCTGCGCGACGGCATCCTGAACTGGTACCTGCTGTTCGCCAAGGAGACGAAGCTTGGCGTCACGCACGTGGTCGACAACTGGGGCTTCTGGGGCTGCGTCACGGGCATCGCGGGCGGCTTCACGGCGGGCTGGATCAGCGACCGCCTGTTCCAGTCGCGGCGCGCGCCAAGCGCGGCGTTCATGCAGGTCATCATGTTCGGAACGACGGGCCTGATGCTGCTGAGCCTGGCGTGGGCGCCGTTCGACGCCACCGCCGAATCGATCGGCGCGGCGCCGGGATCCTTCGCCGACTGGTTCCTGTCCGCGCGCCCGGTGGTGATCGGCGTCTGCGCCGTGGGCACGATGATGGCCGTGATCGGCGTGCACAGCATCATGTCGGGCACCGCCACGGCGGACTTCGGCGGCAAGAAGGCCGCGGCCACGGCCACCGGCATCGCCGACGCCTTCAGCAAGCTGGGCAGCGCGATCCAGGCCTTCGCGGTGGGCATCCTGGCCACCAAGAGCTGGACGTACTGGCCGATGTTCCTGTTCCCGTTCACGATCGTCGGCCTGATCTTCGCGATCAGGATGTGGACGCTGCTGCCCAAGGCGACGCGCAAGTACCTGGCCGAGGTCGAGGGCAAGACCGTCGCGGGCGCGAAGTAGGCCGCGACGTGGCGGCGCGCGGTGGCGTGCGCGGTGCATCGACCGCCGCGCTCCTATCATCGCGCGCCATGATCGCGCTCCTCGCCGCGTCGCTGGTCCTGGCCGCCCCGAACGCCGCGCCGGCCGCGCCGCCGCGCGACGCGCCGGTCAAGGTGTTCGTGCTGGCCGGCCAGTCGAACATGGAAGGCCAGGCCGTCGTCGACCTTGACGGCGAGAACTACAACGGCGGCAAGGGCACGCTGAAGGCGGTGCTGGCGGACCCCGCCGCCGGCGCCGCGTGGAAGCACCTGGTGGCGAAGGACGGATCGCTGCGCGTCCGCGACGACGTCTGGGCGCGCTACACCCCGGAAGGCAAGAAGCCGCGCACGGGCGCGCTGGGCCTGGGCTTCACGCCGTACCTGGACGCGCACCACTTCGGCCCCGAACTCGAGATCGGGCAGGTGCTGGGCGAAGCGATCGACGCACCGGTGCTGCTGGTGAAGACCGCGTGGGGCGGCAAGAGCCTGTACGTCGACTTCCGCCCCCCGTCCTCGGGCGGCACCGTCGGCCCCTACTACACGCGCATGATCGCCGACGTGAAGGACGCGCTGGCGAACATGGGCGAGGACTTCCCCGCGCTGAAGGGCCGGCGCGCGCAGCTGGCGGGCCTGATCTGGTACCAGGGCTGGAACGACGGCTGCGACCCGAAGCGCGCGGTGCCCGAGTACGGGCAGAACCTGGCCAACCTGATCAACGACGTGCGCCGCGACCTGGAGTCCCCGAAGCTGCCCGTGGTCGTCGGCGAGCTGACGGGCCCCTGGGTGCAGGCGCCGGGCGAGTGGGACGCGCTGCGCAAGGCGCAGGCCGCCGCGGCGGCGCGGCCCGAGTTCAAGGGCAACGTGCTCTTCGTGCCCACCGCCGCGTTCGTCCGCGACGCCCAGGCTTCACCGAACCCGGGCCACGGGCACCACGAGTTCGGCAATGCCGAGACGTACCTGCTGGTCGGCGATGCGCTGGGCCGCGCGATGCGCGCGCTGGCCGTGCCGGGGTCGCCGGCGTTCGTGCCCACGCTGCCGCCCGCCGCGCCCGCGAAGCCCGGCGCGGCCGGGAAGGCAGGCGCGCCAACGAAGGGCGCGCCCGCCAAGGCCGAGATGGCCGGCTACATGCTGGTGCCCACCGACAAGGTGCCCCCCGAGTTCAACGCCGGATTCTCGCTGTACGCCGCGGCGTGGCCGGTGCTGGAGCGCTACCCCGGGCACCGCTTCCAGACGGGGCTCTTCGGCACGTGGATGCACGCGCAGTACGACGGCCCCGCGCCCAAGGACCTCTACAGCGACATCGAGGGCGGCCTGGGCTGGTGGCGCGACACGCGCTTCCCCACCGAGACGCCCAAGTTCATCATGGGCGGCGTGGCGGTCAACTTCGGCGAGATCGCCAATGGCCCCGCGCATGGTGCCGGCGATTGGGAGAAGCCGCGCGGCCTGTACGGCGTGGCGCAGCTCTCGCCGCGGCTCCTGTTCCCGATCGACGGCATGAACCTGCGCCAGGGCACGTGCGGCGAGCTGTTCGGCTACGGCTACCTGCCGCTGCCGCTGGCCGAGCCGCACCCCGCGGGTGCCGACGGGTCGCCCGCGATGGGCGCCAACTGCTGGACGCTCTTCCTGAACACCGCCAACTTCAAGGGCCCCGTCTGCTTCTTCACGCCGTGGTTCTGGGCACGGTCGGCGCAGGAGAAGCCGGAACTCGCGGGGCTGCTGCTGGACACGCACGGCTCCGACCCGAACAAGGCGTTCCAGATGGAGACGCAGTACGTCCCCGCGCTGCTGCAGGCCAAGGCCGGAGACGGCGACGCGGGCGACGGCGCGGCACCGACCTTCGCGCGCATCGCGCCGATGTCCTACCCCGCGAACGCGGACGGGCGAACCGTGGTGCTGCACCGCATCACCAGCTACAAGCGATCGGCGCTCTTCGACGCGGTGGAGCGCTGGTTCGCCGGCGGCCCGGCGGCGAGCGGCGCGATCGACCCCGCGGGCGCCAGCGTGCAGGCCTTCAAGCCGGGCGGCGGCTCCACGTGGAAGCTCTACGCCGACGACGCGCCCAAGGAGAAGCGCGTGGCCATCGACTGGGCATCGTTCGCCAAGCCCTGGGTGCCGGACCCGACGACGTACGGCTACGAATGGAACGCCGCGCTGGTCAAGCGGGCCGACACTGCGGGCGCGCCCGGCGGCGCGCGCGTGCGCATCCCCGAGTGGTTCCGCCTGGAGGGCGGCGAGAAGCCGCGGTGGACGGTCGTCGCCGCCAAGGACGTGCCGGCGGCGACGGGCCTGAAGGACGCGCGCTTCGATCGCCCGCGCGAGAAGGCGCAGCCCGCCTACGACACGCCGTCCGCGAAGGAGAGCGCCTGGGGCACGCCCGGCCCCGTCGCCGGCCCGTTCACGGTCACGCTGGGCGACGGCAGCGTCGTCACGTACTGCTGGTACCGCTTCGCCGACCAGCCCGCGCTGCAGCACGCGAACATGACGCGCGAGGAGCGCGAGGCGATGCAGCGCAAGGTGGAGCTGCTGCACCGCAACTGGACGCCCGACCGCGACTACCTGCCGCGCAACACCGTCGGCACGCTGGCCCAGCTGGACCCAGCGCAGCTGGTCACGCCGCCGAAGGGGTTCGAGGTCGGCTACGTGCCGATCGCAATCCGGCAGGAGATGCCGGTGCGCCCGAAGCGTTGAGCACGCCTGCCGGGCGTCAGGGGCACGACCCCCACGCCGCGAGCAAGGCGCCCAGGTCCTGGCCGTCGACGATGCCGTCGCGGTTGATGTCCGCACCGGTGGACGCGCTGGCCGCGCCCCACGCCGCGAGCAGGCGCCCAAGGTCGATGCCATCGACGCGGCGGTCGTTGTTCAGGTCCGCCGGGCAGTCGCACGAGACCGGCGCCGCGGTGCGCACCGCGAACGCGGGGTACGCGGACGACTGCACCTCGTAGCTGACGATGCCCTGCAGGTTGCGGGTCGGCCCGTTCGCGGGCGGCACGGCGGTGTTGACGCCGAACTCGACGAGCCACGCCGA
This sequence comes from Phycisphaeraceae bacterium, assembly GCA_040382255.1. Classification (GTDB taxonomy): domain Bacteria; phylum Planctomycetota; class Phycisphaerae; order Phycisphaerales; family SM1A02; genus UBA966. The sequence goes on along the minus strand of JBEIFT010000002.1, from coordinate 28,591 downwards.
CGTCAGCGTCGGCGAGCGCAGCGGCGTCGAGGACCAGTGCGCGGTCGCCGTGGTGCCGGGGAAGAGCAGCCGGTTCACGGGCGCCTTCGAGGCCGCCGCGGTGGTCGCCACCGCCTGCGTGATGTCCACGATCGACTGCAGCTCCTTCACGTTCGGCAGGCGCCAGTCGGTGTAGCCGCCGGTGGTCAGGCCCTCGGCCCACGCGATGGCCGCGTTCCACGTCATCGCGCTGCCGGGCGCCTGCGTCCACATCAGCCCGGTGTCCAGGTCGGTGACGGTGCCGTCGCCGTTGTTGTAGTACGTGTGGGTGTTCCAGGCCTTCGCGCCGCGGACGTAGCGCGCGCAGAAGCGGCTGGTGCCGCCCGCGCTGACCGTCTGCGTCTTGGAGTGCGGACCCATGCCGCCGCCGGAATTCGTCGCCCACACGCGCGTGAGGTCGGTGCCGAACGGGTCGGTGGTCCACCAGTACTGCGATGTGCCGGAGGCGTTGTCCTGGAAGTACGCCGGGTTCAGCGCCGGGTTGCGCCCGTGGTCCAGGATGCCGAAGGCCTCCATCGGCGTCGGCAGGCGCCAGTCGGTGTAGCCGCCCAGCGTCAGCGCGGCGGCGCCGGCCATCGCGCTCTCCCACGTCATCTCGCCGGAATCCACCTTCTGCCACATCAGGCCGGTCACCGCGTCGGTGACGGTGCCGTCGCCGTTGTCGGTGAAGGCCGGTGCGTTGATCAGGTAATCGGCATCCTCGCCGAAGGTCGCGGTGGCGCTCGCGGCCTGTCCCGTGTCGGGAAGCGCGGCCATGCTGCGCGGGGCGGGCGCGTACGACTGGAAGCGCTTCGTCGACGTGTACGCGACGTTCGTCGTTCCGGACGGCGCCTCGCGGTGCATCGTGATCGTGCGCGTCTTCCGGTCCAGCGTCCAGCTGACCACGTAGGACGCCGAGTTCACCGTGTACGTCAGCGCGAACGAATCGGCGGACGGCCGCGTGCTGGAGACGATGCGCGCGCCCTGCAGCGCCGTGAACGCCGGCTCGTAGTTGATCGCGTCCGGCTGCGGGTCCACCTGGCCGCCGAAGTTGACGACCGTGCCGTGGAACGCGTTCATGAGGTACGGGCTCTGCGGGCCCGCGGCCGCGCTGCCGATCGCGTGGTAGTGGTAGCCCCATGGCGCGACCGTGTGGCCGCCGTCGGCGTCCAGCGCCTGGCGCGGGGTGCCGTCCGGCTCGTCGTACCCGTAGATCGGGTAGCCGTCGAGCGCCCACGCCACGGGCTTGCCCGCGCCCACCAGCGGCTGCAGGTGCAGCGGGGCGACGTGGTAGTGGTAGTCGTTCGCGCGCCCGCAGTGCCCGCCGTAGGTGTCCAGCTCGCCGATCGCGTACGAGAACTGCCCCGTGTTGTTGCGCGGGTTGAAGATCGGGATGCCGTTCACCGCCAGCGCGATGGCGCCGCGCTGGAAGTTCCCGCCGCTCAGCGGGATCGGCGACGCGGCCGGCACCGGCACCAGCGGGATGCGCCACACGTTCGGCTGGCCGTAGCCCAGGCTGCCCGTGTTCGTCTCGGGGTTCGTCACCGCCTGGAAGTACGAGGTCGGCACCGGCACCTGCTGCTGCCACGACGTGATGCCCGCCATCACGTTCGGCATCTGCACCGGGTCGGGCATCGAGTCCGACTCCTCGTAGAAGTGGTTCGCGTCCCAGCAGAAGCGCACCGCGGGGCGGAACGGCGCGAACGTGGCGACCAGCAGCGCGCCGTTCCCGGCAGGCGTGCCGCACGCCAGAAGCGAGGCGAGCGACGATGGTTGGTCCGCGAGGGCTGCCGGGACCGCCGCATCACCCGAATCGGGCGGGTGCACGGGCAGCGCCAGGGCGAACGGCACCGCAGCAAGCGCCGCGAGCGTGGCGAGCGCTGCGAACGGGGCTCGGCGGTCGGCGTGTCCCATGCCCCTAGTTGTGGCCTGCGCGCACCCGGTGACCACCAATTCCTCCCGATTCCGCACACGGTCCCGGCCGAGAACACACGCCCCAGTCCAGCCGCGGGCGCGGCTGCGTGGGTGCGGGCACGGAACTCTGCTCCAGGTTCAGGGTCCGGGCTGTACCCGCCGCGGTTACGGGTTACAGTCGGGTCGCGTGCCGCGTCACCGCTCCGTCCTCGTCCCCGCCGCCTGCGTGGCGGCCGCGCTCGGCCTCCAGGCCAGCGCGGACATCACGCGCCGGAGCGACGCCACGACGGAGCGCTACCGGGTCTCGCAGCTGCCGGACTTCGACCAGCTGCGGACGGCGACCGGGAACATCCCCGGCCTGGGCAGCAACGGCGCCTTCCACTGCGTGCCGACCGCGACGGCCGACATCCTTGCGTACATCGCGGCGCACGTGGCCGGAGGCATCGGAAGCGTGCCGATCGAGACCTGGTCCGACTACGACCAGGCGGAGTACGTCGCGGCGAACACGCTGATCGACACGGTCGGCATCGTGCTGGGCACGAACATCGGGCAGAACGGCACCCGCGGCGCCGACAACTGGGTCGGGCTGCGGTTCTACCTGCCAGGCGACGCGTTCACGGTGCTCCGCTTCGGCCGCAGCGCCGGGAACAGCAACGGCCTCACGGCGCAGACGACGGTGCGGTCGCTCACCTCGGCGCTGGTGGAGCAGCCCCTCGGCCAGGCGTGCATCAGCTGGATGCAGCCGTCCGGCGTCGCCGGCAGCTGGAACGCCGTCGGCGGGCACTGCTTCGCGATCAACGAAGCGATCTGGAACAAGGTGACCGGGGCCGCCGAGCTGGACATCCGCGACCCCGCCGACAGCGCCCGGATCGACCCGACCGAGTCGACCAGCGCGCAGTCGACGTTCACCACCGCCATCTACGCCGTCCAGGACGCGACGTACCAGACCGTCGGATTCGGCGCGATCACCGGCGGCCGGATGATCGGGCTTGAGGCGGGCGGCGCTCAGTCCGTGCTGACGTCGGCCACCATCGTCTACCCGCTGACCGTCTACACGACCGACCTCACCGGAAGCGTGCCGTACCTCGTTCGCCCGCTGCGCTTCGAGTTCGACGCGCCCGCGATGTCGCGCGCGATCGGCGGCGCGCTGTCCGCCGCGGCGACGGACGTCAGCTTCGACTTCGTCTCGCAGCGCGTGTACATGGTCGCCGGCGGCGCCACCAACGCGCAGTGCGTGTGGCTCGACGGCACCAGCAGTGCGGCCACCGCCGTGCCGACCTCCGGCGCGATCCCCAAGCGGGTCGCCACCGGGCGCTTCGGCGAGGTCTTCGTGCTGGCCACCAGCGGCGCGCTGCTGCGCATCCCCACGGTCGGCACGGGCACGACATACTCGCGGACGCTGCCGGCCGTCCCCGACGCGATCTGCTACGACGACGCGAAGGACGTGCTCTACGGCTACGTCGCGTCCACGCGCACGCTGCTGACGATTCCCCGGCTCGAAGGCGACGCCGTCACCCAGCAGTCGGCACCGTCGACCGTCACGGCGGCGGGCGAGATCAGCATCGCGACGAACCCGGCAGACGGCACGGTCTGGGTGGCGGGCTCGACGACCAGCGGCAAGCTCTTCGGCCTGACGCCCGGGAGCGGCGGATCCGTCGCGTCCGTGGAGGTGATCTCGAACTCCGCCGTCCAGTCGCCGCGCTCGTTGCGCGTGCTGGCGGACGGGCGGCTGGTGTTCTCCAGCGGCACGGTGCTGCGGGTGCTGAAGGAGTCCGGCACCGCGGGAACGTGGTCCACGGATCCCGCGTCGCGCCTGTGGAACGTGGCGACGGGCGCGCAGTTCGACCTCTCCCGCGACCGCACGGACGTCGACGCGGCCAGCCCGCTGAACTCGCTGATCCTGGCCAAGCTCCCGACGAACGTCCCCGTCACCGCCCCGCCCTGCGACGCCGACCTGAACCTGGACGGGAAGGTCGATGGCGCGGACCTGGCGACGATCCTGGCCAACTGGGGCCACGACGGCATCGGCGACTTCAACCAGGACGACGTCGTCGACGGCAACGACCTGGGCGTGCTGCTGGCGAACTGGGGCAACTGCCCCTGACGGGCCGGCGCGGGCGGCCGGCGCCCACCGCTCACCACGGAACCGCGATCTTCCGCCACTCCCCTTCGCTCGCCGCCGGGCACGCGCCCGACGCGAACCACAGCCCGCGCCCGCCGGGGTCGGCGACGGCCGAGTAGATCGTGCGCAGGTGCGAGCTGCCGCGCCCCGGGCGCAGCTCGACGCGTTCGTCGGCCAGCACCTCGACCAGGTCGTCGGGCAGGTGATCGGCGGGTTCGTCGGCCAGCAGCGCGTGCAGGCGGCAGTAGCGGCTGACGGTGCCGTTGCCGGCGGACTCGCGGCGGCTGCCGCGGATCAGCGCCTCGGCCGGCGTGGGGTGCTTGTGGTGCGGGTGGTTCGTCGCCAGCAGCACGCGGTGCGGGCCCACCTGCCACGGGTCGATGCGGCGGTGCCCGGAACGGCTGCACTCGAAGATCGCCGATTCGTTGCGGCGCCCGTCCACCGCGAAGAGCATCACGCCGCGGTCGCGGTCGGTGCGCTCGATGAAGCGCTGCACGTCGTCCAGCGTGGCGCAGGTCTCCAGCGCCTCGCGCATCCAGAAGAGCCAGCTGATGCAGCTGACGCCCGGGCGCAGGTCGTCGGCGGCCTGCAGCGTGTGCATGTGCAGCCACAGGCCCTCGGCGTTCATGCCGGTGTCGGCATCGATGTCGCCGAGCAGCCCCACCGCCACGCACGGGATGCGGCCCGGCACGCGGTGGAAGACGGCCGCGGTGCCGCGCTGCAGCGTGGCCTCGTACCAGTCGCAGTTGCGAGCCACCCACGGGCGGCCCGCGTGCTCGACCACGACGCCGGAGCACATCGGGCCGTCGCCCGAGACCAGCGTGGTTGGCCCGTCGCCTGCCGCGGTCGCGGGCGGCGCGATGTCGGCGTAGAGCAGGCACTCCAGGTCGGCGAGCGACGCGCCCGCGCCGTCGGCCATCGCCTGCATCTGCTGGCGGAAGTGCACGGGCAGGCGCGCCGCCCACGCCGCGGCGTGGCGCGCCATCGCGGCGGTGTCCGTCCGCTTCAGCGCGGCCATCGACTGCAGGTACCGGTCCAGCCGTGCGCGCTCCAGCAGGTGCGTGCACGACCGACCGTAGGCGTAGCCCGCGTCCTCGATCGGCGCGGGCAGCTCGAGCAGCTGGAACGAAGGGTCGAGCATGGCCCCCAAGCCTAGGCCGCTCGTATGCTTGCCGTCCCAACAGGAGCCCCCATGACCACCAAGGCCTACGCCGCCCCGTCCGCCACCAGCCCGCTCGGCCCGATCAGCATCACCCGCCGCCAGCCGCTCGCCACGGACGTCGAGATCGACATCCTGTTCTGCGGCGTCTGCCACAGCGACCTGCACTTCGCCCGCAACGAGTGGGGCGGCAGCGTCTACCCGATCGTGCCCGGCCACGAGATCCTGGGCCGCGTCACGCGCGTGGGCGCGGACGTCACGAAGTTCAAGGTCGGCGACCTGGCGTCCGTGGGCTGCATGGTCGATTCGTGCCGCACGTGCAACCACTGCAAGCAGGGCCTGCAGCAGTTCTGCCAGGCCGGCGCCACGTTCACCTACAACGGCCCCGACAAGCACCTGGGCGGCATGACCTACGGCGGCTACTCCGAGAAGGTCGTCGTCGACGAGGCGTTCACGCTGAAGGTGCCCACGAACCTCGACCCCGCGAGCGCCGCGCCGCTCCTCTGCGCCGGCATCACCACGTGGTCGCCGCTGCGCCACTGGGGCGCGGGCCCCGGCAAGAAGGTCGGCATCATCGGCCTGGGCGGCCTGGGCCACATGGGCGTGAAGTTCAGCCGCGCGCTGGGCGCGCACACCGTGCTCTTCACCACCAGCGCCGGCAAGGTGGCCGACGGCCAGCGCCTGGGCGCGCACGAGGTCATCCTCTCGCGCGACGCCGACGCGATGGCGAAGCACGCGGGCACGTTCGACCTCATCATCGACACGGTGAGCGCGGACCACTCGATCGACCAGTACCTGGGCATGCTCAAGCTGGACGGCTCGCTGGTGATGGTGGGCGTTCCGCCCAACCCGCAGCAGGTGCACGCGTTCAGCCTGATCCTGCCGCGCCGCCACCTGGCCGGCTCGCTGATCGGCGGCATCCCCGAGACGCAGGAGATGCTCGATTTCTGCGGGAAGCACGGCATCGCCTGCGACATCGAGCTGATCCGCATGGACCAGATCAACGACGCCTACGAGCGCATGCTGAAGAGCGACGTGAAGTACCGCTTCGTGATCGACATGGCGTCGCTGAAGGGCTGAGCGGGTCGCTCAGCCCCAGTCTGCCAGCAGGCGCGCCAGGTCTGCGCCGTCCACGATGCCGTTGCGGTCCAGATCGGCCGCGCAGATGCCGCACGCACCCCACGAGGAGAGCAGCGTGCCAAGGTCCTGTCCGTCGACGCGGCCGTTGCCGTCCAGGTCCGCCGCCGGGGCGGCGATCGCGAGCGCCAGGTCGTCGATCTCGACCGTCGACGCGATGCCGCCGTCCGCGCCGCCCTCGACGTGCAGGTGCAGCAGCGCGGTGACGCCCGTCAGTTCCGGCGGGACCTGCACGGTGACGGGCACGAACGCGGTGCCCATCGCCGCGACCGGCCACGATGCAGCGGCGATCGCGATGGGCGCGGCATCGCCAGGGCGCTCGATCGATGCGCGCAGCACGTCGCCGCTGCCCGCGGTGCCGCTGCGCCGCACCATGAAGCTGAGCGTCAGCGCGCGCCCGGGCGTCGGCGGCGACGGCAGGTACGCGCGGTTGTGCACCAGCCGCGGCCGTGCGGCCGAAAGCCGCGCGAACCAGTTGCCCGATGCGCTGCCGAGCGTCGCCCCGCTGCCGCCGTGCTCGGCCCAGCCCGCGCGGGAGCCGGACTCGAAGCCGCCGTTCATGAGGAGCGGGGCCGACGCGGCGGAGGGCTCGATGCCCGGCGGGATCGCAGGCCGTTCGCTGCCGCCGATCGCCGAGCGCGCGAACCCGACCAGCGCGGCGCCCTGCGGCCACCAGGAGGAGCGCATCTGCGACGTGATGGGCTCATCGCCGTCGCTCGCGGCCGCGCCGAGGTCGGCGGTGCCGTGGTACCAGAGGTGCACGTCGGAGTGCGAGATCGAGTAACCGCAGCAGTTCAGCGTGCTCTCGCTGAGCTGCACGTTCAGCACGTTCGCCAGCGGCATGCCGTCGAAGTCAAGTCCGTTGATCAGCCCGCCACCGTCCGCGCGCCAGTAGTTGTCGGCCCACGCGACGTTCGCCCACCGCTCCGGCACCGGGTCGCCCCAGTCGTAGTTGTAGGGCGAGTCCAGCGTGCCGTTGACCGGGTGCGGGTCGAGCGTCGTCATCTGGTCGACGGGGATCCGCGCCAGCGCCAGCCGGCGGATCGCCTCGCTCGCCACGCTCGCGCCGCGGCTGTGGCCGATCAGGTGCACGCGGCGGCCGGACAGCAGGTCAGCGGGCCCCGTGGAGCCGGCGGCGTAACTCGGCGCGCGCAGCACCGCGTGCAGCACGTCGCCGGCGGCCTGCACGTAGCGCCAGTTCGGGCCTTCGGCCACGCTGCCGGAGTCGACTTCCCAGTTGAAGATCAGCACCACGTTCTGCCCGGACCCGTTGCCGCCGTCGCCGGCCACGCGCGCCCACGTGCCCGTCGCGCCGGTGTAGCGGTAGACCGCGCCTTCGCCGCCGGCACGCGCCAGCGCGGCGGTGGCAAGCGACTCGACCCACGCGCCCTTCCCATCCGGCGAGTAGCCGTGGGCGATCACGGTGGTCGTGCCGCCCGCGCCACCGCCGGCGGCAACCGCAACGGGCCATGCCGCAACCAGCGCTGCGACAACGGTCCTGGGTGCTCCGGGAGGCATGGAACCGAGTCTAAGACCGAAGTTCGCCAACGCAACCATCGACCGCTCGGGATGTAATGCTTCCATGCCCCATCCGGCCACGGCGCTGACCGCCCTGCTCGCGATAATCGGTGCCTCGCACGCGCGTGCGGGCGCGCCGGCGGCCACGGACCCCGCGCAGGGGGCAGCCGACCTCGTCGCGGCCAGTTGCCTCGACTGCCACGGCGACGGCGTGACGAAGGGCAAGCTGGACCTGAAGCCGGTGGTCGCGTCGATGCGTGCTGGAACGGTCACTGCAGCGCAGCGTGCGCTGCTGCGGCGCGCGCGCGTGCGCGTCGAGGCAGGCGAGATGCCGCCGGCCGGGACCGACGACGCTGCCGATGCCCATCCGCCGCTCGCCGCCGACGCCCGCACCGCACTCGCGTCCGCGCTGCGCACGGCCGTGCGCACGACGGGCGACCTTCCCGCACCGCCGGGCCCGCCGCCGCGACGCCTCAACCGAAGCGAGTACTCGAACGCGGTCCGCGACCTGCTCGACATCGACATCGCGGAGTTCGGCACGCCACCGCCGGACGACGTGGGTGCAGGATTCGACAACGTGGCGTCCGTGCTCTCGCTGCCGCCGCGCGCGCTCGAGAACTACATGGGCCTTGCCGAGACGATCGCGGCGCGGGCGTGCCCCGATGCGCTGGTCCCGGGATCGATGCTGGTCGACCTGCCCGGCGAACGGCTCCGCGTCTCGGCCGGCGCCGCGGGTCGGGGCGGTGCGCTCGTGTGGTCGAACGGCACGGCCGAGGCGGCGGTCAACGCCGATGCCGCCGCCGACTACGAGGTCTCCTTTTCCGCCGGCGGCATGCAGGCCGGATCCGAGCCGGTCAAGGTCGCCGTCCTTGTCGATGGCAAGCCGGCCGCGCGGTTCGACATCCCGGAGCCCGCCGATCGGCCCGGCGAACGCCGCTGCAACGCGCGCATCGGGGCCGGCCGGCACACGGTCGCCATCGAATTCCTGAACGACTACTTCGAGCGCAACGGCCCGGGTGGGAAGCCGCTCGACCGCAACCTGGTGGTGTACGCCCTGCGCGTGCAGGCACCGAAGGAGCCCGCGCGCCCGCAACCCTGGCAGCAGCGCCTGTCGCGTGCCGTCGGCACCGGAGCCGATGACGGTCCGCAGCGGCAGGCCTCCGAACTGCGCTGGCTTGCGGGCCAGTTCCTTCGCCGCCCCGCGACCGACGCGGACGTCGCAGCGCTGTCGGCCGCGATAGCCCCGACCGCCGACGGGCCACGCGAGGCACGGCTGCGTGCGGCGATCACCGCCCTGCTGGTGCATCCCGCGTTCCTCTTCCGTATCGAGCCGGAACCCGTCGCGCCCGCGCCACAGCGCACGCTCGCAGGACACGAGGTTGCCGCGCGGCTCGCCGCCTTCCTTTGGTGCAGAGTGCCGGACGAACCGCTCCTCTCCGCCGCGGCGGAGGGCAGGCTCGAACGCCCCGACGCGCTGCGCGCCGAGATCGAGCGCATGCTGGACGACGCGCGTGCCTCGCGGCTTGCCGACCGCTTCGCTCCGCAGTGGCTGGCGATCGACGCGATCGAGGACCGATCGCCGGACCAGGCGCTCTTCCCTGGAGTGGACGCCGCGCTGCTCGGCTCGATGCGCGCCGAGTCCGTGCTCTTCTTCGACGCGGTGCTGCGCGAACGCCGCCCCGCCGCCACGCTGCTCGATGCCGACTTCACCTTCGTGGACGAACGGCTGGCGCGCCACTACGGCCTGCCGGTGCCGACCGGCGGGGGCATGCGGCGCGCCGCGGTGGATCCCGCGCGCGGCGGCGGCGTCCTGGCGCAGGCGGCCGTGATGCTGGCCACCAGCAATCCCACGCGCACCTCGCCGGTCAAGCGCGGGAAATGGGTGCTCGACTCGCTCCTGGACAGTGCGCCGCCCCCGCCGCCGCCCGGGACGCCGCAGCTGCCCGACACCGCGGCGACCGCCGCCAGCGCGCGTTCGATGCGCGAACTCCTCGCCGCGCACCGCGCCGATCCGGCGTGCGCGGCGTGCCACCGCCGCATGGACGCGCTCGGCTTCGCCTTCGAGGCCTGGGATCCCGTCGGCCGCCACCGCGACCGCGTGGGTGGCCAGCCCGTCGACGACCTCGGCGAGCTGCCCGACGGGCGCACGATCGCCGGCCTGGGCGCGTTGCGGCGCGAGTTGGCGGCCAACCCCGACTTCCTGCGCAGCCTCGCGCGGCACCTGCTCACCTTCGCCACCGGCAAGGAGTGCGGCCCCGCCGAGGACGATCTGCTGGACCGGCTCTTGGAGCGGCTCGGTCCCACGCCTACGCTGCGGGACATGGTGATCGCCATCGCCGAGAGCACGGCCATGCGGATGCGGGGGGCTTCGTGACCCCGGGGCCGCTGAACCGGCGCACGGTGCTGCGCGGCGCCGGCGCAGTGCTGGCGCTGCCGTTCCTCGAGGCGATGCTTCCGGGCCGTGGACTGATCACGCGCACCGCGGCGGCGGCCGCACGCGGCGCTGCGCTCGCGGATGTGCCCGCACGCATGGTCGTCGTCTTCGTGCCGAACGGCGTCGAGCCGTCTGCCTGGCCGGGCTCCGCGCTCGACGCGCTGCAGCCGCACGCCGGCCACTTCACGCTGATGCGCGGCCTGGCGCACCGCAACGCAGCCGCGCTCGGCGACGGCCCCGGCGACCACGCACGCAGCGCCGCGTGCTTCCTCACCGGCGTGCACCCGAAGAAGACCTCCGGCGGCGACATCACCGCCGGCGTCAGCGTGGACCAGCTGGCCGCACGCAGGCTCGGCGGCCGCACACGCCTGGACAGCCTGGAACTGGGAGGCGAGCCCACCATGCGCGCCGGCGACTGCGACTCGGGCTACAGCTGCGCGTACAGCGCGAACATCTCGTGGCGCGGCCCGCACACGCCCAGCGGCAAGGACCACGACCCGCGCCGCGCGTTCGAACGGCTCTTCGCCGATGGCCCACCCGGCGAGCAGGCCGGGGCGCGCGCCCGGCGCCTGGCGCTCCGCACGAGCATCCTGGACGCACTTGGCGGCCAGGCGAAGGCGCTGCAGCAGGGCCTTGGCACCGACGACCGCCGCAAGCTCGACGAGTACCTCGAGGGCATCCGCGCGCTGGAGCGCCGCGTGCAGGCATCGGAGCGCGCGTCGGGCTCGGGTGGCACGGCAGGCGCGCCGGACACCCCGGACCCCACGCTCGACCACGAGCCCGCTGGATACGCCGAGCGCATCGACCTGCTGGCGGACATCGCGGTCACGGCCATCGCCCAGGACCGCACGCGCATCGTCACGCTGATGCTGGCCAACGAGGGCTCGAACCGCTCCTACGCGGACGCCGGCGTGTCGGACGGCCACCACGAGGTGAGCCACCACGGCAACGACCCCGGCAAGCGCGCCAAGTTCGCCGCGATCAACCGCTGGCAGGCCGCACGCTTCGCGCGCATGCTCGAGCGCCTGCGCGCGCGCCAGGAAGCCGGCGACACGCTGCTCGGCCGCACGCTGGTGCTGTACGGCGGCGCGATCGGCGACGGCAACCTCCACAACCACGATGACCTGCCGGTCATCCTGGCCGGCGGCCAGGCACTGGGCGTCCGGCTGGGTGCCGAGCACGTCAGCGCGCCGGGCACGCCGCTCTGCAACCTCTTCGCGGGCATGCTGGATGCGATGGGCGCGCCAGCCGACCGGTTCGGGGACAGCACGGCCACGCTGCCGCTGCGGACGAGGGCCTGACCCCGCCGCAGCGCCACGAGGCCACGCAAAGGCCGGCAATCCAAGGCCCGGCGATCCCCCGGATTCAGCATCCGGCAGCCCCCCCCGGGCGAATCCGCGATGCCATGCACCTCCTCGCCCTGACCCGCTCGTCCCTCCTCGCCGCCCTCCTTGCGTGCACGCCCTTCGCGGCCGCGGCCGATTCGAACCTCGAATTCGACAACGGCACCACGGGCTGGCAGACCGTCCTGGATGGCGTGATGGGCGGGCTGTCGACCGGGCGGATCGCGGAGGGCGAAGGCGGCACGCTGCGCTTCTCTGGAGAACTCTCGCTCGAGAACAACGGCGGATTCTCGCAGATCCGCACGTCGGTCCCCGAAGGAACGTTCGCGGGGACGACCGGCCTCCTGTTCCGCGTGAAGGGTGACGGCCGCACGTACCAGTGCGACATCCGGTCGTCGCGCCTGCGCGTCATGGCGGGCGGCTACCAGAGCACGTTCCGCACGAAGGCCGGCGAGTGGGTCGAGGTCGCGGTTCCCTTCGACCAGTGCGTCGCGAACAACTTCGGCCAACGCATGCGCAACGCGCCCGCGCTCGACCCCGCCTCGATCGAGTCGGTGGGGATCACCCTCGCCGACAAGAAGGAGGGCCCGTTCGCGATCGAGGTCGACTGGATCCGCCCGATTGGCAAGCCGGCGGCGGGCCAGCCGTCCGCGGGATCGCTTGCATCGGTGGCCACGAAGGCGAACCTCACGACGCTGCTCGCGCTGGTGAAGGCCGCCGAGATCGAGTTCCCGAAGGACGCGAAGCTCACGGTCTTCGCGCCCACCAACGAGGCGTTCGCCACGCTGCCGAAGGAGCAGGTCGAGTTCCTGACGAGCGAGAAGGGCAAGCCGACGCTCCAGCTGATCCTGAAGCACCACGTCGTCGCGCAGTCGCTCGAGAGCGCTGCGCTGCTCGATCGCCGGCGCGTGAAGGCCCTGTCCGGGCAGTCGCTCGAGGTCGATCCCGGCGCTCTGACGGTCGACGGCGCGCACCTGGTGGCCGCGGACGTCGCCTTCGACGGCGGGCTGGTGCACGTGATCGATGCCGTGATGCTGCCTGAGCTCCGGAGCATCGAGGAGATCGTCGCCGCCGACGAGCGCTTCGCCACGCTGCGCGCGGCCATCGACGCGGCGGGCCTCGGGCCGCAGCTCGGCAAGCGGAACCCCGGGCCGTGGACGCTGCTTGCACCATCCAACGAGGCGTTCGCGGCCGTCCCCGCCGATGCGCTGAAGGCACTCCTCCAGGATCGCCCCGCGCTCACGGCGGTGCTCGCGGCGCATGTCCTGCCGACGGCGATCCGGCGCGAGGAGATGCTCTCGCAGGGCTCGGCCCGGACGCTGATGGGCGACGGCACCGTTGCCTTCGCGCTCGCGTCCGGGGCCATCACGGTCGCCGGCGCACGCATCGAGGTCGCGGACATCGAGGCGTCGAACGGAATCATCCACGTCATCGACCGCGTGCTTCCCGCCCAGGCCGCCGCGACCACGACGGCCGCCGCCTCGCCGCAGCGGGCACGGCAGGCCGCCGCGATCCTCGAGCTGGCGATCGAACGGGGCGTGCCGCGCTTCAACGCGGGCGATGTCTCGTCGTGCGCTGCGCTCTACGAACTGGCGGTGGCTTCGGTGGTGCTTCTCGGGGCGGACGCCATCGGCCCGCGCACCAAGGCCGACCTCGCCGAGGCGATGGCGCGCGCATCGGAACACCAGGACGCGGCCGAGCGGGCGTGGATCTACCGCCGCGCGATGGACCGCGCGCTGGACCAGATGCGTGAGTCGACGAAGGCATCGGGCTGAACGATGGCCTGCGCGACGCCGGCCGCGACCGGGCGCTCCTCAAGGGGACGGCGTTTCACGCACGGCGTGCTTCCGGGTGCGGGCACTCACCGCCGCCGACGCCCGCGCCCGGCCATGCCGGCCAGCCCGATCAGCGCCACCGCGCCCGGTGCGGGCACCGCGACGGTGGTCACCGACAGGTAGCCCGGCAACTGGCGCGTCGACTCGATCCCGTTGGACCACATGCCCAGGGGCGAGTACGGCGGCGGAAAGCCGTTCAGGTAGCTGTAGATGTTGAACGCCGGGCCCGTCGCGGCAGTGAGGGCCGATCCGGTCAGCATGTTGTCGAACTCGCCGGCGGTCATCGTGTCGAGGTCGAACCGGAACATCAGGTCCGACAGCGTCCGCCCGACGCCACCGATCGACTGCGCGCCACCCGACACGATGGCCGTGTCGACGTAGAAGGCCGTGCCGTCCGCGCCATTGATGAGGCTGATGCTCCAATCGGCCAGGTCGCCCTCCTGCACCGTGCCGGACGTCCTGCTGGTGGACCAGTTCGCGACCACCTGGGTGATCTGCGCGCCGCTGGCCGCGTACGGGGTCGTCAGGACGTAGGTGGTGCGGTAGACGCCGGCCTCGGCTGCACCGGCACCCGCGATCGCGAGGGCGAACGAGGCGAGGGACAGGCGACGGATGAAGGGAGCGGTAGATGCCGACATGTGCGAAACTCCACTGAAAGGGGTGAAAGGAAGGACTACGCCCGGACGATTCAACGCCGCCGACGACCGCGCCCGGCCAGGCCGGCCAGGCCGAGCAGCGCCACCGCACCCGGCGCCGGCACGAGCGTCCCGTACCACGAGCCGTTGAACACCGCGGTGCTGTGCGCCGACAGCGAGAACGTCATCAGGTACCCGATGGTGTGCACGTTCGGCCCGTTGGGGATCGCGCCGTAGTAGTTGCTCGCCGAGGGCCCGAGGAACGAGGCCGTGGTCGTGCTGGCGACCGACGGGTTGTTGTTCGAGACGCCGATGCCGTTGATCTGGCCCTGGAGCATCGACGGCGTCAGGCCCGTCAGCGACGCGACCCCGCCCTGGTTCGAGCTCAGGACGCCCGAGAGGTTCGTCAGCCAGTAGAGAAAGCCGCCGTCCGTCGGCGCCTGCACCGGCGACGCGAACGACACCTGGATCTGGAAGACCCGCGTGGTGTCGCCGGTGTTGCCGACGGCGAAGTTCGTGGTGATCGAGGGGCTGTTCGGCACCTGGGTCGTGTCGGTGCCCGTCAGGTTCCAGTTGACGTACCAGCTGCTGCCCGCGGGCGAGACGATCGAGCCGTCGTAGACGTACGCGCCCGACCCCGGGATCTGGAAGCCCGAGGATGACGTGACGCTCTGCGGCGCGTCGCCCGCGACGGTGACGCCGACGGTGAGCTGCGGCGACACGTAGCCCGCCGACGCGGACCGCGCGCCCAGCGCGAGCGCTGCGGCGGTGAGCGCAGCGACGGACAGCGAGGTGGCATGCAGGCGAGAGGCGGAAGGCGCGAAGGTCACACAGCGCTCCTCGGGCACGTGGCCCGACCGAGGCCCGCTCGCGCGACGCGAGCGGACGGGACATCCCGCCGAGGTCTGTCGGCGTCAGCCCTGTTCCTGTGGAGACCCTCCGGGGGCAGGCACGTGCCCTGTAGGACAGGATTCTGGCAGGGGTTGGGCGCGAGTCCAGTAGATGCGCCGGGGTTTATGCGGCCTTTGGGGGGGGGTGGGTCCGGTACCACCCCCCCCGCCGGCACCCTGAACCCCTCGGACCGCCCGGCCTGGGACCCGTGGGCGGGTCGGCCAACTGCCCGAATTGCCACGGGAAGCCGCGCACATCGTCGAAGATCTCCCGGAGAACCCCCATGCACGATCCCAAACTGACGCGCGAAGCGCTCGCCGAGCTGCCCCCGGACATCGCGCGGAGCCCCCTGTTCAACGGGGACCTGGCCCCCGTGCCGAAGTCGCGCCGGACGTGGACCACCTACAACTTCGCCGCCCTGTGGATCGGCATGGCCCACTGCATCCCGACCTACCTGCTTGCGGGCGGCCTGGTCTCGCAGGGCATGAACTGGTGGCAGGCGCTGCTCACCATCGGGCTGGGCAACCTGATCGTGCTGATCCCGATCCTGCTGAACGCGCACCCGGGCACCAAGTACGGCATCCCCTTTCCCGTGCTGGCGCGCAGCAGCTTCGGCACGGCCGGCGCGAACGTGCCGGCGGTGCTGCGGGCCGTCGTCGCCTGCGGATGGTTCGGCATCCAGACCTACATCGGCGGCGAGGCCATGCGCACCTTCCTGGTGACCGCGTGGCCCGCGTTCGCATCCATCGGGGGCGACGCCACCGTGCTGGGCCTCGCGATCCCTTCCCTGATCACCTTCATGGCCTTCTGGCTGGTCAACATCGCGATCATCCTGTACGGCATGGACGCCGTGCGCGTGTTCGAGAACTGGTCGGCGCCGATCATCATGGCCCTGGCGCTCTGGCTGCTTGCCTGGCTCGTGATGCGTGCCGGGGGCGTGGGCTCCCTCCTGGACCGGCCATCCTCGTTCGCGGACGCGGGGGCATTCTGGAAGGTCTTCGTTCCCTCGCTGACCGGCATGATCGGGTTCTGGGCGACGCTGTCGCTGAACATCCCCGACTTCACGCGCTTCGGCAAGGGGCAGCGCGAACAGATCCTGGGCCAGGTGCTGGGCCTGCCCACCACCATGGTCGCCTTCAGCGCAATGGCGGTCGTCATCACCAGCGCGGCCGAGCTGCTGCTGAAGGGCGTCGACCCGAAGACCCTCTGGGACCCGGTGGTGGTGCTCTCCCAGATCACCAGCAGCACGCCGCCCGCCGGCCTCGACGAGCCGATCATCGCGAGCGCGGCCACGCGCGTGCTGGTCGCCGTGATCGCGCTGCTGGGCGTCGCGGTCGCGACGATCAGCACCAACATCGCCGCGAACGTGGTCAGCCCGGCCAACGACTTCGCGCACCTTGCGCCGCGGCTGATCAGCTTCAAGACCGGCGGCGTGATCACGGGGATCCTCGGCATCGCGATCATGCCCTGGAAGCTGCTCGCGAGCGCCAACACCTACATCTTCGAGTGGCTCGTCGGGTACTCGGCGCTGCTTGGCCCCATCGCCGGCATCATGATCGCCGACTACTGGATCGTCCGGAAGCGCGAACTCGACGTCCCCGACCTGTACCGCACCGACGGGCGCTACGCCGGGACCAACTGGATCGCGATGGCCGCGCTCGCGCTTGGCATCGCGCCGAACGTCCCGGGATTCCTCGGCGCGGTGAAGGTGCTGAAGGGCGACCCGACCATGTGGGACGCGATCTACCCGTACGCGTGGTTCACGGGATTCCTGCTGGCGGGGGCGATGTACCTGGCGATGACCTATGCGTTCGGCGGCCGGGCGAGTCGGCGATGAGGTGCAGGGCGCGATTGCGCGAGCGGTTCCCACAGCAATCGGGTCCACCCGTGGGCCTGTAGCCTGAGCGCCTACGCTGCCCGGAGCTTGTTGACGATCTCCTCGGCCTTGAATCGCTTCCCTGGCATGACCTGACGTCCTGAAATGCGCCGGATGCCAAAGTCCGGCTTGCTACGGTTTCAGGGGGGGAAGGTCAGTGCCGATCTCCAGGATCGTCGCCGCAGCCAGGCGCGGCCGCCCTGCGGCCGGCGCAAGGCAAGGCCCAGCAGCAGCGATGCACCCGCGACGGGCGGGAAGACCGGGCCGATCCTGCAGAAGATGCTCGTCTCCTCCAGGAGCGGCACACGGGCCCGCAGTACATCGACGGAATCAGTGCGCAGGCGAGACTGGATGGCCCCCACCGCAGTGATCACGCAGGTCTCCCCGGTCGCGGCGCAGCGAATGAACGACCGACGGCACTCCACGGCCCGCATCTGCGCCAGCATCCGGTGCTGCGCCAAGGCGAGCGGGTCGTTGAAGGCGGATCCGTTGATGAGGGAGATCAGCACGTTCGCACCCGCGCGGGTCTGCGAACTCGCGGCCGACGGCACGATGTCCTCGTAGCAGAGCATGACCCCGATGCGTGCCTTGTCGCCCGTGGCCAGGACGCATGCATCCTGCGCCGCGGTCAGCTCCTCCTTCATCGGGAAGGCTTCCTTGAGCCACGGGATCCATGTTGCGCACGGCGTGTACTCCCCGAACGGCATGAGGTACCGCTTATGGTAGCGGCCCGCGATCCGCTCGGCACCGTCGACCAGGAGCGCCGACTGGTAGATCGTGACCGGCCGATCGCCGGGGCCCGCGTAGCTCTGCGCGCCGAGGAGCAGCGCACACGGCGGCGATTGGAGCGGGCGCAGCCGTTCGGGCTTGCGCGAGCGTTCCTTCAGGCGCGCGTCGTCACCGAAGCCTTCGAGGGAGACTTCGTACGAACCTCCGCTGCATTCCGGCCAGCAGATGAGTTCCGGTGCCTCGCCAGGAGCACGGCATGCCCGTTGGGTGAGGTCCTGCAGCATCGGCAGCGCGTCGTCCGGCGACGGATCGGTCTGGACGACCAGCGCATCGAGCGACGGGGCGGTGTCCATGCGATCCTGCCAGTGCCCGATGGCCCACCATCCGTAGGCGAGGTTTGCCGCGCAGAGTCCAAGGGGCGCAAGCGCCATGGGTGCTGCCGCTGCCTTCCAGCCACCCATCGTTTGCTCGCCCCGCGCCGCCCAGCGTCCGCGCCGAACAGCCCTCGTGCCGATGTGCACCAGCCAGACCAGCACCCCCGCGTGTGCATAGGCGATGAACGTCGTGAAGTCAGGCCCGAGCAGGTCCGCGGATTGGATGATCGGCGACCACGGAAGCTGCGTGTAGCCGAACTTCCACGGAAAGACCGCCGGCATCGCCGCATCCACGACCACGGCGGCAAGCCCCGCGGGCAACCACGCCACCAGGGCATTCCGCGTGACCATCGCAGAAACACAGAACGGCAGCACCACCCGGATGGCCTCCCAGCCGATGATCGCCAGCGCGATGCCCGTGCCGACCGATTCCGGCGCGTCCAGCGTGTCGGCGAGCATGTGCGGCGACCAGCGGAAGGCGATCGCGAGTGCGATGGCCGCCGCAACAAGCATCAGCAGGCATCCGTACCAGGTGCGCAGTTGCCGGATGAGGAGCAACGGGACGGCAAGCCCCACCCAGGTACCCGGAACGAGCCGCTGGTCCATCCATGGTGCGGCCAGTGCCCATGCAACGACTCCGGCAAGCACGATGCCGGCGAGCGCACGAAGCGACCAACGACTGATGCGTCCAGTTGTCATCATGGAAAAACGGCGCGGTCCGAAGACGCCCGGTCGGCGAGCTTCGGACCTGCGCTTCGAGATTGACGGGAGCGGTTCAAATCCATCCGCGGGCCTGATTCACCATCAGGTGCACGGGGTTGCGGCGTTCCACTCCTTTTGCGACACGACCCGTGCACCGCTGATGCAGTCGATCAGGATGTAGACCGGCGTGTTGGCGCTTTGCTTCGGATACGACTGGTCGACGCACAACGGAGTCCCCACCGGCGAGTCTGAGGGCACCGCCCGAACGTAGTACGCCCTGTTGGTGCTTATCTTGAAGGACGCGCTCGCCAAGGGACCGCCCAAGATGAACGTAGGAGGTGGCCCGGGAGTCGTACTCACCTCGACAAACAAACTGTCGGAGCAGGTGTTCTTCAGGTACACCTTAAAAGATTTGTTCGATTGCTTGGAACTACGACCACCGGCCTCCGCCTCAGGCGTCTGGAGCAGGAACACGCAGGCGAGGGCGAGAGCGAACGCAGAGATCAGTTTCTTGAGCACGGGAATGGTCCTTTCGTGTAACGACCTTGGATGAGGCTAGTCGAACGCCCGGCCGGCCGCGGTGTACGGAACGCTACGGCGGCACCATCAGCGGCCGAGCGGCTCCCC
Source organism: Phycisphaeraceae bacterium (assembly GCA_040382255.1). Taxonomy (GTDB): domain Bacteria; phylum Planctomycetota; class Phycisphaerae; order Phycisphaerales; family SM1A02; genus UBA966. The sequence goes on along the minus strand of JBEIFT010000002.1, from coordinate 9,277 downwards.
CGCCCCGCGTGCCTTCCTGCAGCGCGATGTCAGGCGGTCGCCCCTCCGCGATTGCGCGGTCCCGGAGCAACCTCCACGCGGTTTCGTCCCTGACGGTCGCAAGTGCGCCCAGGCGGCTGTCGGAGGCAGCCGCCAGCCGGAACTCCCGGACGCCGTCCGGCACCGGTGCGGGACCGCGGGTGTCCTGCCACTCCACCAGCCGACGGACAATGGCAACGTCATTGCCGCGCCAGGCAATGGCATCGGGCGATGCCATCGCGGCAACGGCGGAGGCCTCGCGCCACGCGTGGCCGTCGACGAAGAACTCCGGCATCGTCGCCTGAGCCCATTGCCGCATCAGTTCGTCGCCGGCGGCCGGGTCGACGGCGCCCACCGCCTCGATCGCCGCGCGCGGCGCGCGGCGACGGAGGGCGGCCGCCTCCTCGATGCGGAGCGCCACCTTGCGGATGGCGGGATCGTCGCGAAGCATCTCGGGGCGATCGACCACCGTGCCCCGCCGTTGCGTGCGGAGCACCAGGAGCACGTACTCGCCCAGCGCCTCCAGGCCGACGCTGCGTGCGTGGTCGGCGGCGATGCGAAGCGGCTCCGCGTGCGGCTCCAGCGCAGCGATCGCGGCACGCCTGGCCGCTGCGTCGGGAACCAGGAGCGACATCGATACCGGGTCGGCGTCCGCCGCCCAGAGCGGCCCAAGCAGCCACGGCAGACGGAATCGCCGCCAGGGCAGCGATGCACGACGGGCGGCGAGCACCTCCCGGGCCATCGCACGGTGCGCGTCCGCCTCGCTCCGGCCGTCCACCAGGGCCACGTCGCGGAACGCGTCCTCGTCCGCCGCGCACCGTTCCGCGTCGGCGGCCCGGAGTTCGTCGATGTACTCGGCGACGGCGCGCTCGAAGGCGGCGGGATCGGCCTGGAGATCGCCCGCGAATGACAGCGCGCGCTGCTCAAGCGACCGGAGCCGGGGGCGTTGCCGTTCCTCCATGACCATGGCCTTCGACTGCTCGCGTTCCCAGAGCAGGTCGACCGTGGCCTCGTCGTCGCGGACGCCGATCGCGCGTGCCGCGCGCAGGAGCGCGGAACGGTCCATGCTCGGGACGAGCAGCACACGCTCGGTGAGGGAAAGCTCGCTGTCGAAGGCGAGTTCGCCGTCCACCAGGTCCTCCGCGAACATGTCGCTCGGCATCTCGCGGACGAGCCGATCGGCCTCGACGCTGCCGATGCAGGCCGCCAGGTCCGCACGCCGTCGGTCGGGGGTGCTGCGCTCGGCATGGAGGGCCACGGCCTGGAACGAATCCGCATCGCGGGGCTGCTCGGCGCGGAAGGCCGCGAGCAGCCGACCGAAGGCGCGGTACATCTCCATGTTCGCCTCCGCGAGTTCCTGCATCACCTCGCTCGCGGGTTCATCGCCGAGTGCGAGCGATTCCGCACGCCGTCGCGCGCAACGGATGGCCACCTCGCGCATGCGCTCGCTGGCGGCAATGCCGTCGCGCGCGGCGGACGCGGTGCCGGGCAGCGCGCCGGAGCGGACGCCCGGGTGCGCCGCATAGGCCTGCAGCGCGAAGCGGACCACCGCTGACGTGCCGGGGATTTCCGAACTCCGCCGGCGATCGGCGGAGCGGAGTGCCTCGGCCGCGGCCGGCGGGAGGGCCGCGCAGATCGCGGCGAGACCGTTGCGGTTGGCATCGTCGACGGCGATCATGGCGCGCGCGCGTGCACGGCCGGCATCGCACTCCGCCGCACGGCACCGCGTTTCCGCGTCCAGCAGGGCATCCTGCTGCGCCTGCCCGTCAGTCGGGGCGCTCCGCAACCGGGCAAGCTCCCACGGATCCAGCCCGCGGCTGGCCAGCGCCGCGTGAAACGCCAGTGGATAGTCGAGTTCCGCATCCGCCAGGAGCTGCACCGCGGCGGCCAGTGCGCGGCGATACGCCATGCGTGCCGGCTCGATCGCGGTGCGCGATGCCGCATCGAGGTCCAGTGCGCGGATCACGGGGTCCAGGTCCATGACGGTCGCACCGTCGCGTCCGCCGCCGCGGAGTCCCTCGATCACGCAACCGGGCCGCGCCACGGCGCGCCGCGCACCGATGCGCTCGGCGAGCGATTCCCGCCCGGGAAGTTCCTTCGGCAGCTCCAGGAGGAACGATTCGTCCAGTGCGCGGATGCGCCCCATCACCGAGCGATGCCTGCGGGCGAGCAGCGCGAACACCGCGGGATCCGCATCCGCCGATCCGCTCCCCGACGCGCGCGCCGCGACCACGAGCGGCGCGATCGCCTCGGCGCGCAGGGCATCGAACCCCTGCAGGTAGCGGTCGTGCACCGCATCCATTGCCTTCCATTCGGCAGCCGTCAGCGGAACCGGCTCGTCCGCGGCCGCCGCCGCGAGGTCGATCGTCCGCAGCGGCGACGGCAGCGTGTCGTAGCGCGGCACCACCGATCCAGCCATTGCCGGCAGGGCGTGCAGGACAATGCACGCCAGGAGCGTCGATGCGAATCGCCAGAGCCTCACGGCCCGAGTCTATCCCTGCGTGCTTGCCCTGCCGCAATCCCAGCGCGGTGAAGCCGCGCGCAGGAGCCTCAGGCCGCCTACCCTTGGCATCCAGCCCAGCAGTCCCGGACACCGGCGATGCCCCCCATCCAACGACGCCCCGTCCCGCCGCCGAAGCAGTGCGCCTCGTGCCACCGCCCGTTCACCTGGCGCAAGAAGTGGGAGCGGGATTGGGAGAACGTGCGGTATTGCTCGGATGCGTGCAGGAGGCGGGGGGCGGTGGAGGTGCAGGCAAGCGACCGAACGAGGTCTTGACTTCGCGGTTTGCTCAAGTAAACCCGCGCCATGCCGATCACGCACACCACCAAGACGTCGAACGACCTCCGCAGGATCTATCGCTTTGCCACCACGCCGGGCCAGATGGCACGTGCCATGCCGCTGATTGCGCGCATCCGCGCGCGACCGCACTGCTGGCTGATGCCCGCGGAGGAGGCGTACCTTGCGCGGGTGCAGGATCTGCATAAGCAGCTGAGGGTGCTGCGGCAAAAGTTGGGGCGAGAAGGCCTGCCGTGACGCAGACATGCGGGAACCTGAACGATACGGGGCCTCCAAGACAAAGCGCGCCTGCCAACGGCGACCGCGCTTTGCTGCTGAGTGGGATTCGAAGACGGGTAGGTTCCAGCCTGAAACTCGCGGTTCGTCGGCAGGTAGAAGCGGATCTCGGTGCAACCGAGGTCGCCCACGGCACCCTGCCCTGTACGGCCCTCAACTCGGGGGTCGACGGTCCATGTGACGACCGTGACGATCTCCGGCAACGATCGCGCACCGCCACCGCTTCCCGCTGGCCCGCCGGTGTAGGCCCCGCGCCAAGAGGGTCCGGTCCCAACCACCGCGCCCGAAATTGCTCAGAATCCCGGTCACGCCGCCGGCCCTCGAACGGTGTCAGTTGTGCATGGAAACACCGCAGGAAACGGACCTATTCGAGCGCCTCCAGAGCCTCAAGGACCCCCCGGCGGCTTCGGCCTGGCCTTCGCCGACGCTGCCGAAGAGATCATCTGCCTGAGGGAGGAGCGGGACGGCCTCGGTCCCGACTTGCAATCCTCGGGAACGGACGAGGACACATCCCAAACTGCAATCCCCGAGCCGATACGTACTATCTCAGCAATGCCCGAGCAAAGCAACATCCGGGGTCCATCTGACGATCTTTGGGTTCGAGTGAATGGCAAGATCTCGGGACCACATCCCCGGAGAGCCGTAAGACGGGCGATACGCGATGGCAAGCTGAGTCCCTCAGCAGAGTTAGCTCAGCGACCAACGGGACCGTGGAAGGCCGTTGGTGTCATCCTAGCGAGGGCAGGGACTCCTCAAGAGCCCTCCTCCACTCCTTCGACTCCAGCCAATTCGGAAAGCAGCGTCCAGCGCGATCAGCGATCGTCGTCGCCTAGGTGGATTCGCAACAAGAAGTGGACTGCGTTCGCGGCATGTGCAGCGGCCCTGGGGCTTGCGGCCGTCGGTGCTTGGGGCTTGGCGAGGTGGTATCGCAGCACGCCAAATCCACAAAGTAGTGTTGCGCAAGGGCGTGACCGCTCGCCCGGCAGGACGGTATCTGACGCCAAGTCGCAGATCCCGGATCAGCAAGCCCCAGCGGCTGTTCAGCGACGAGTCGACCCGCCACCCTCGTCGATGGAAGTTTCCAGAAAATCGGTGTCGCTCGACGCCACCGACCCATGCGGGTCCGCACTTAGGATTGCGTGGCGCGCCAAGACAGACCAGGGAGATGGCGACCATCCCCGACAAATAACACTCAGGATAGTCGGTCGCCTCGCTGATGATCTATACGACGTTGTCTACTCCCGATCCCGATTCGCTCTCAGGACGCATTGGACGGAGTTTACGACTACGGGTCTGGCGACCATCTGGGCCCGTGATTCCGGCACAATCCCCGTCGAAGATTCGAGATCGGGTACCGAAACTACGATTCCGCTCATTGAGGAGGCGCTCAAGCCGGAGGAAAGAGATCTCGCCACGCGTCGGCGGCTGGAGCTGCAAGCAAGAGAGTTTGGAAACTATGCGACCGCTCTCCTGCTCCTGCGCAAATCGCTCCCCGCGTCACCTGAGCTCTTAGCGCAAACTAGCGGTCTACCTGTACAACCCGACGCGATCAACTTTTGCTCTCGCGTGCTTGCTTCCGCCTCGGGCTGCAGAGATAGAGGCCTTGGGCCAGTCGGGGCAGCAATCAGTTGCGGTCTTGGCGAGGACGGAGTGCGTAAGTTGCTCGAGATTCCGGAGGTACGGGCAGCGCTATCCGAAATTGATCAGAAGGCGTTCATCACGGCTGCAACGACGTTGGTGGATCAACAGGCCTTCCTCGCTGTGCGCGACATTCTGTCGGCCGCAGGACTCGACGTCGACCATCCCGATAGTTCGGGCAGATCGGCGCTTCAGGTCGCCGCTTCGTCCCATGCGCAGACGCACGAGGAACTCGACACGCTCATTCGTTGCGGTGCGAAGGTCGGTTTCAAAGATCCAAGAGGAAGAACGGCCATGCACGTTGCTGCCGAGTCCGGCAACTGGCAAGCGATCAATACACTCGTTAAGGCCGGTGCCAGCCTCAGCGATACCGACCAGGCTGGAGCGACGCCGCTTATGGTCGCGGTCCGAGCCGGCAAGGTTAAAGCCATGTCAAAGCTACTAGAACTCGGGGCCGATGTGAACCAAGCGGACTCCGGCGGCCAAACCGCACTCCACTTGGCATCGGCGGCAAAGTCGGATGATCTGGTTTATCTCCTCCTCGAAGCGGGCGCGAACCGATTGATCAAAGACTCGCAGGGACGCCGCCCCGGCGCATGTGGCGCACCGCCTGATGCAGCACTTATTGCGTGGACACAAGCACTGCCAAAGTCGCTTAACAAGGGCGATTTGGCATTGTGCGAAGGACCAGTTCTCTGGGCAATTGAGAAACAGGGCGATGCAGCGTTCGTTGCGAAATGTGCACGACTTGACGGAACGGGGCTAAAGTCGTGCACAATCGAGATGGAATTCGACCGGTCTTTGGGTCCGGGCCCTGGCGGCTGCCTCCTTGTGGTCGCAGTCGGAACCGGACTGCGGAGGGAGTTCATACTAATCAGCCCCGAGGGTCGAGTGCGGTGGCAAGCGCCCACGGTTGGCGACGATCTGCGCGCAGAGTTTGGTACCGCCGGACATGCGATTCTCTGGAGCAGTCAGGACGTGCAGCTTCGTTCGCCAACTGGGCAACTGCTGTGGCAGCACGCCTTGAATGGCGCCGAAGGCTGGCGGCAGAACGAGATTCGTTGTGGCAGTGTTGGACAGGATGGCGTTTCGTATGTTTCAATGGCACGGGAGCTATGGTGCGTTGACCTGACTGGATCCGTTAAGTGGCGTCGTGAGGCAAAGAAGGAAGGCACGACGGGACAGCTATGCGCATTCCCCTTCGTAACGGCATCAGCCGGGGGAGGAGTGCTTGCATGGCTTGATGACAACCGCGCGGAGTACTCGCTCCTGAAGCTGAATGCGAAGGGGGAAATCGACTGGCGCAAGCGCCTCTCCGCTCCAATCTGCCCGGCCAGCCAACTAAGCAATGGTCAAATTCTCGCATTTTGCAGGGATGGGATCAATTGCTTAGACGGCTCAGGTAAGCGGCTTTGGTTTGTGGACCAGCGTGACGTGCAGAATCAGCGCTCTATATCGGCGCCGGATGGAGCCACACTTGTGATGTGTAGCAATCGTCTTGTTCTTCTAGAGCCCGGAAGCGACCAACCAGCAGTCTTGGATGTTGGCCAAAGCTATCATCCGAGGGGCCCGGGAAGACAGTTGGCATTTGATCGTGATGGACTTCTCTACGCCTTAAAGGGTGATGAAGGACTGTTGGTAATCGACGTTGTGTCTCTAAAGCTCGCAGACTTGAAGCGGTAGCCCCCCAATTCCTAGAGAAAGGGGCGGTCCGAAGATCCGCCCCCTCCTGATACGAACATGCCCGCAACAGGATGATCAGCACGACGATTGCTGCGATGGTCCCGGCGATGGAGTTGGCTGCTCCGCCGGCTTCACTTCCTCGGTGCCCACCCTGGCGTCTTCCGCGGCACATCAGCCCACCCTCGCAGGCTTCCGCGCCTCGTGCCATGCCCGGCGCTTCAGGTTGGCCCCGGCACCCAGCATCATGGACTTGAACCTGCGATCGTCCCAGGTGCTGCCTGAACCCCTAGTCGGCCGTTCCCAGTCCACTCGGGACATCGCCCGAGCTGCGGGTCGGCGCATTTCTCCTTGCGCCCGACGAGAAGCGCGAGCGAGTGCACATCTCCGGATGCGCCATGATCGTCGGTCCCCGCTGCTTTCGACCGAATCTGCGTGCGATCGTGTACTCGCCCATCGCACGCTGGGAACGCAGTTCCGAGATCGATGTCCGCGCAACTGGTGCCACCACCATGCAGCAGGCGCCCGGGTTCCTGCCCGAGCTCTCGATGGTCGGCATTCACGCCGAACAGTTTGAAGTCATCGAGTTCGATCGTGGCCAGCCACTTCGCTACTGCACCTTCCTTCCGCGGCCTGGCGTGCCGGAGACGCTGTCGTTCCTCGAGGTGGTGCGGAGCGCGGGGGATGTCTGGGCCAAGGAACGCCACGCCTTTGGCTCGCTGTCGATGAGGATCTCCGCGCCAACACGCCGAGCGATACTCGACATCTGGGTTCATCGGTCCCTGCCAACTCCCGATTTCACCGTCTCGTGCCGAGAGGTTCCGTCCATCATTCCTCATCCCGCGGCGTCTTCCGCGCCGCTGCCGAGTCCACTTCCCGGTGGAGTGCCGCTGGGCCGCAAGTCATCGGGCCTGGGACCTGCGATGCGCGAAGACAGCGAACGCTATCGAGTACTCCTTGATCGCGGCGCGGCGCAGATCGGCGCCGAGTCGCGGGATTTCCGTCTGTTCCGCGCCTCTGTGAGGCATCCGGCGCCCGGGGCATCGATCGTGGCCGACTGGCAGCTTCCGGAACGACGCTGGAGACATGATGTTGTCTTCAGAGACACCCGCATGCCCCGGAGGCCGCGGAATTGCCAACTGATCGATGTCGCGTGGTGGATCGACTCGTAACCCGCGTTATAACTGAATCGGAGCGGAGCGACAGATTTGGGCCGTGCGCCGACGGACTCGGCTGTGGAGCCGCGCGTGGGCCATTGGTGGTCGTCCCCATCAGTTCCCCCAGCGCGCAATCTGAGGAGTATGGCATGCGCACTGCAGCGCTCGTCTTTGTCGCGACTTCGCTTGTGTCCGTCATTGGAACCTCCGCGCAATCGGAACTGATCGCCGGCTGGTCCATCACCACTGCTATCTCAACGTCCACCACGGGCTCCGCGTTCAGCTATGGCGCCGCCGATCAGGGCGCACTGACCACTGGCACGATGCTGAGCGGTTTGCATGCACAGGCCGCCGCGGCGTGGACCACGCCGGCCGGAAACGGTTCGGCATTCTCGCTCTCGAGCGACAAGTGGTCGCAAGGCGACTACTACCAGATCGCGTTCTCGACAGTGGGCTACGAGTCCATCGCAGTCGAATGGGACCAGACCCGATCCGGCACGGGTCCGTCTGAGTTCCGCGTCGATTTCAGCGTCGACGGAGGGAATTCGTTCACGACCGCCCTCAGCTACTCGGTCATCCAGGCGGGAGCCGTCCTGTCGGGCACGAACGCGTGGAGCTCTTCCGCTGCTCGACAGCCTCAGTTCACGCTTTCGACTCCCTTGCTTGCGTCCGCAAGCGATTCCTCCGTCATCCTTCGGTTCATCGCAACCGGCCTCAACCTCGGTGCCGGCACGAACCGCATCGACAACATCAGCGTGACGGGCAACGCGATCGTTCCGGCGCCTGGCGCGGCAGCACTGCTCGGCCTCGCGGGTCTCGCCGCGCGCCGTCGTCGCTGAGCGGCACGCACGCATCGGCTCGGTGCGGTTTCCGCCAGCGGACCGTTCCGTCGCAACAAATCCCCCCCTCGCGCGGACACACCCCGCGAGGGGTTTTTCTTTTGCATGCGCGATTCGGACGACTCCTCTGCTGCCCTACCGAGATTCCCGAGTTCGGCTCTGGCGCCATCAACTGGGAGCGCAGCCCGATGACCGTGCGCAGCCCGAAGACCGCCGCCCACGACGGCCACGCGGTGCCCATCGTGCCGATCACGCCGGAGGTTCGGCCCATCCTGCAGGCCCTCTTCGACCAGGCGCCCGAAGGCAGCGAGGCCGTCGTGCCGCGCCTCACCGACCCGACCACGAACCTGCGCACCATGTTCATGAAGCTGATCGCCCGCGCGGGCTACGAGCCCTGGCCGCGCCTCTTCCGCAACATGCGCGCCAGCTGCGCCACCGACTGGGCCGAGGCCCTGCCCGCCCACGTGGTCGCGAAGTGGCTCGACCACAGCCCGCTGGTGGCGGCGAAGCACTACCTGCAGGCGCGGGACGCGCACTTCGAGGTGGCGATCAGGGGTGGGGCGCGGCTGGGGTCGAGCGTGATGGCGCAACCCCTCCGGACAACGGCCTGAGCCCCGAGAGCCAGGCCTTCTCGGAAAGCCGCTGGATTGGTGAATCGTGGACGCTGCTCGCGCCCTCCAACCAGGCGTTCGCCGCGATCCCCGCCGACGCGCTGAAGGAGCTGCTCCAGGACCGCCGCCGGCGCGCGCATCGAGATCGCCGACATCGAGGCGGCGAACGGGATCATCCACGTGATCGACCGCGTGCTGCCCGCGCCGAGCGCGGCGTCGGGGAAGGACGCATCGGGCTCGGGCTCGGCCTCCGCCACGGCC
>JBEIFT010000001.1:0-41422 GCA_040382255.1 Phycisphaeraceae bacterium | reverse complement strand
CCGGCCCCGCCGCCCGCGCCTCCGCCATAGCCGTCACCGAAGTCGCGCCCCGGGCGCTTGCCATTGCCGTTGGCGGCGACGGGGGCGTGGTGGGCGTGGTCGTGGCGATCGGGCTGCGTCATGCGTCGGGGCTCCTGGCGCGCGGCCAGCAAACGGCTTGGGTCGACCCGGAGTCTATCGGTCGATTCGGCGAGGGGCTGCAGACGCGGGCGCATGCGCGTCGTTTCCGCCGGAACCGCCGGAACCCGCTTCCCTTATCGGGCAGGCTTGCGCTTGGATTCGGGACCGCCCCAGTCGGTCCCGCCCCGGCGTGCGCGCTCGTCCGTCGCCATGCGCCTGGTCTTGTGGAGCATCGCGTCGCGCGCGGTGTCGTATTCGCGCTGCGAGATCTCGCCGCGGTCGAGCATCGCGCGCAGGTCCTCCAGCGTGAAGCCGGGGGCCGGCCCGGGGGCCGGGCCGCGCGCCATGCGCCGTGCCCAGAAGATCCCGCCGCTGCCGGCGACGATGAGGATGACCAGGCCCAGAAGGCCCAGCCAGAACGCGGATCCCGAGGAGCTCCCGGCTTCCACGTGCGGTCCTTACTTCGACTTCTTCGCCTTCGCGGCCGCGGCGGCCTGGCGCTCGGTGACGATCTTGTTCCACTCCTCGGCGTCGATGTCGGCGACCTTCGCCTTGTCGAGGACGCGGTCCAGGGTCTTCGCCTCGCGGATCGCGAGCGCCATCTCGTTCAGGCGGCCGGACTTCTGCAGCTCGGCGCGCACCGCGTCGGGGCGCAGGTTGCGCGAACGGGCCATCTGCACGACGGCGCCGTTCACCTCGGCGTCGGTCACGCCGACCTCGAACTGCTGCGCCAGGCGGGTGAGCACGAAGAAGAGCTTCAGGCGGCGGCGGGTGTCGGCCTCGCTGGAGGAGCGGATCTCGGCCAGGCGGCGCTCGATCTCCTCGTCGGCCAGGCCCTGCTGCAGGAACTGCAGGCGCGCCATCTCGATGTTGCGCGCGACCTGCGCGCCGGACATCTTCTCGGGCAGCGCGAAGTCGACCTTCTCGAGCAGCCACTCGGCGGCCTGCTCGCGCATCGCGGCGCGCTGCTCCTGGTCACGGCGCGACTCGAGGCTCAGCTTGACCTGCTCCTTGAGGTTCTCGACGGTGCCCAGGCCCAGCATCTCGGCCAGCGCCTCGGCGGCGGCCGGCGCGATGCGCTCGGCCTGCGCGGGCGTGAACTCGATCGTGATGTCGGCGTTGCGGAGCTCCTCGCGCTCGTGCGCCTCGGGGCCCTTGGTCTTGATGGTGAACGTGTCGCCGACCTTCTTGCCCAGCAGCTTCTCGGTCAGGCCCTCGATCATCAGGCCGAGCACCTGGCCCTTGCCCTCGTCCTCGGTGTCGGGGACGACGACCAGGCACTGGTCGGTCTCGAAGAAGGGGTCCTGCGTGGCGCCCTTCACGCGCACCACGGCCTTGCCCAGCATGCGGTCGAGGTGCGTGAACTCGCCCTCGATGCGCGCGGGCGTGCCCATCTGGTAGCCCATGCGGCGCAGTTCCTCGTTCACGTACTTCTCGGCGATGTCCGTGACCGGGCGCTTCACCTCCAGCGACTCGAGCGCCGGGATCGTGAACTCGGGGGCGACCTCGAGCTCCATCTTCAGGTTGATCGGCTTGCCGCGGGCGACCTCGATGGCCTCGAAGCCCTCGGCCAGCTCGGGGTCGCCGATCGGCTCGAGCTTGTGGTCCTGCAGCGCCTTGCCGTACGCCTCGGAGACCAGCTGCTGGCGGGCGTCGTTCACGATCGCCTCGCCGAAGCGCTTCTCGATCAGGGCGACCGGCGCGGAGCCGCGGCGGAAGCCCGGGATCTGCGCGTCGGCGCGGACGGCGGCGAAGGCCTCCTCGATCTTGCGGCTGACGACGTCCGCGGGGATCGTGATGCTGAGGCGCTTCTTGGTCTCTCCGACCTTCTCGACGACGACGGTGGTCTCGGTTGCCATGGCTGTGCTCGTGGTGTTCGTGGGACGGATTCCCCGTCCCGGGGAAAGGGGGCCAAGTATACGGGGTCGGGCCGGGCGCGCGCGCGACTGTCCGAAAAGCGCGCTCGGCGCCCCGGAAAGGGGGCGCCGAGCGGGAACGGCGGGGGCAGGCGAGCCGTGGAGGCTCACTTCATGAGCAGCAGCTCGGCGTAGGTCGGGAGCGGCCAGTTGTCGGTCGGGGTGATGCGCTCCAGCGCGTCGCTGGCGGCGCGGACCCGGACCATCGAGGGCACGACGTTGTCGCGCAGGAACTTCATCGCGGTCTCCTCGTCCTTGTGGTGCTTGGACGAGAGGGTCTCCAGCTCGCGCGTGGCCGTGCGCAGCTCGTTGACCAGGCCGACGTAGGCGCGGAGCTCGTTCTGCGTCTCGGTGCAGTCGACGTCGGCCGCCATCGTGGCGCTGACCGTGGTGGCCAGCTCCTCCTGCGTGCGGAGCACGGCCGACAGGATCTGCGTGTTCACCAGCTGCACCAGCGTGCGGGCCTCGATCTCGATGACCGTGACGTAGTTCTCGACCAGCACCTCGTAGCGGGCCTGCAGCTCGCGCGGCGAGAGCACGTGGTACTTGCCGAACAGGTCGCGCGCGGTCTTGGTGTTGAACGCGCCCAGCGACTCGGCGGTGTTGCGGAAGTTCGGCAGGCCGCGCTTGGCGGCCTCCTTGTGCCAGGCCTCGCTGTAGCCGTCGCCGTCGAAGCAGACGCGGCGGTGCTTCTTGATGACGTCCTTCAGGACGGCCTTGACGGCGGTCTCGAGCTTGGAGGCCGTCGGGTTCTTGCCGGCCTTCTTCTCGAGCTCGGTGGCCACGAAGTCCAGGCTCTCCGCGACCATCGTGTTCAGCACGGTGTTGGGCCACGCGACGCTGGCGGTCGAGCCGACGGCGCGGAACTCGAACTTGTTGCCCGTGAACGCGAACGGCGACGTGCGGTTGCGGTCGCTCGCGTGGCGCGGGATCTGCGGCAGGCTGGACGCGCCCAGGTCGAGCGCGCCGCCCGTCTTGGTCTTGCGGGGCGTGCCGCTCTCGACATGGTCGAGGATGTCCGACAGCATGTCGCCCAGGAAGATGCTCATGATCGCCGGCGGGGCCTCGTTGGCGCCCAGGCGGTGGTCGTTCGCCGCGCTGGCGATCGACGCGCGCAGGAGGTCCGCGTGCAGGTCGACGGCGCGGATGACCGCGGCCAGGAACACCAGGAACTGCATGTTGGTGTGGGTCTCCTCGCGCGGGTCCAGCAGGTTGATGCCGGTGCTGGTGGCGACGGCCCAGTTGTTGTGCTTGCCGCTTCCGTTGACGCCGGCGAACGGCTTCTCGTGCAGCAGGCACTCGAAGCCGTGCTTGCGGGCGACCATGCGCAGGACCTGCATGGTGATCATCTGGTGGTCGACGGCGATGTTCGCGTTCTCGAAGGTCGGGGCCAGCTCGTACTGGCTGGGGGCGACCTCGTTGTGGCGCGTCTTGACCGGGACGCCCAGCTCGAACAGGCGCGCCTCGACCTCGGCCATGAAGGCCAGGACGCGGTCCGGCACGACGCCGAAGTAGTGGTCGTCCAGCTGGTGGCCCTTGGGGGCGTTGGCGCCGACCATGGTGCGGCCGGTCATCATCAGGTCCAGGCGCTGCTCGGCCTGCTCGCGCTCGACCAGGAAGTACTCCTGCTCGCAGCCGAGGGTGCCGACGACGTGGGTCACGCCCTTGTCGCTGCCGAAGAGGCGCAGGATGCGCATGGCCTGCTTGCTCAGGGCCTGGATCGAGCGCAGGAGTGGGGTCTTCTTGTCGAGCGCCTCGCCGGTCCAGCTGACGAACGCGGTCGGGATGCACAGCGTGGTGATGCCGCTGGCGCTCTTCATCAGGAACGCCGGGCTGGTGGCGTCCCACGCCGTGTAGCCGCGTGCCTCGTACGTGTCGCGGATGCCGCCCGAGGGGAAGCTCGACGCGTCGGGCTCGCCGACCACCAGCTGGCCGCCGGAGAACTTCTCGATCGCGCTGCCGTCCGACATCGGGCTCAGGAACGCGTCGTGCTTCTCGGCGGTCATGCCGGTCAGCGGCTGGAACCAGTGGCAGTAGTGCGTGGCGCCGTGCTCGATCGCCCAGTCCTTCATCGCCACCGCGACGGTGTTCGCGATCGCCGGGTCGAGGGCGGTGCCCTCGCTGATCGTCTTCTGCAGCTTGGCGAAGATGTCCGACGGCAGGCGCTTCAGCATCGTGTCGCCGCTGAAGGTCATGCAGCCGAAGTAGTCGGAGGCGCGGGTGGGGTTCTCGAAGGTGGAGGTGTTGGCGCTCATCGAGATGCCGTGGGTGTTGGTGGCGGGGATGTTGGCGTTGGGTCGTCCGTGGGTGGCCATGGCGGTTGGGCTCCTGTTCCGAAGGAGATAACGGTAGGCGGACGCGCCATTCCGATCAAGCGGCATTTCCGTGCGGAAAACCGCGGTCGGCCGCGGGCCCGGCTGCGCCGCGGTCACTTCGTGGAGTCCCGCAGCCAGCCCTTGCGCCAGAAGTAGCAGACCAGCCCGAGCGCGGTCAGCGCCATCAGCGCCAGCGCGTACCAGTAGCCCCACGGCCACGACAGCTCCGGCATCTCGTGGAAGTTCATGCCGTAGACGCCCGCGATGAACGACAGGGGCATGAAGATCGTGGCGATGATCGTCAGCACCTTGGACGTCTCGCCCAGGCGGATGTTGATCGTCGTCATGTACATCTCGATCAGGTCGTTCGCCAGGTAGCGGTCCATCTCGACCTGGTCCAGCAGGCGTGCGACGTGGTCGTTCAGGTCGCGCAGGTAGGGGCGCGTATCCGGGTCGAAGACGCGGTCCAGCGCCGCGAACGAGTTCATCGCGTCACGCAGCGGGTAGGCGGCGCGGCGGATGCGCAGCATGCTGCCGCGCAGCCGGCGGATCTCGTAGAGCTGCCGTGCGGTGGGGTGCGAGAGCACCATGTCCTCGAGCTGCTCGAGTCGTTCGGAGATCCGGGCGACCACCGGGAAGTAGGCGTCGATCACCGCGTCGCAGATCGCGTAGGTGAGGTACGCGGCATTGGCGCCGCGCACCCGGCCACGACCCTGGCGGATGCGTTCGCGCAGTTCGTCCAGGCAGTCGCCCGGCTGGCCCTGGAACGTCACCACGAACCGCGCCCCGACCACGATCGAGAGCTGCTCGGTCCAGAACCCGTGCTCGTCGTCGTGCGGCATCGGCACGACGACGAAGGTGGTGTCTCCGTAGGGCTCCACCTTGGCGCGCTGCGTGGTGTCGGTCACGTCCTCGAGCGCCAGCGGGTGGATGTCGAACCGCTTGCCAAGCGCCCGGATCATCGCGGTGTCGGCCAGGCCGTCGACGTTCACCCAGATCACCGGCCAGTCCGTTCCCAGGGCGTCCAGCTGCGCGACGTCGGTGATCGTGCGCTCCTCGACCCGGGCGGGGCCGTACGCGAACACGGTGACGACCGTCGGCCGCGCGTCGTTCGGCACGACCAGCGTGCCCGGCGGCGTGTTGAGGTTCATCGGGACGTGCGCGTGCGCCGACCGATGCCGCGCCATGCGCGCCTGGCGCATCAGGTTCTTGATGATCTTCGGGAACTCGGCGCCGGGGACGTTCATCGTGGATCCCTCAGGTGGGCTGGCCGGGCCGTCCGGACGACCCCGTCAGCGCAGCGTAGACGAGCCATGCCGCCAGCAGGGCGCGCACCGTCCAGGCGGCGGTGCGGAACCAGTTGGTGGCGACCAGCCGCGCGTGCGCGTCGGCGTCGAAGCCGCCCGCGAGCGTGCCGTGGAGCGGCACCTGCACCAGGAACGTCGAGAGCCAGATTGCCGCGACCAGGCCGAGCCCGGTCCACGCCGCCCACGCCGGGACCGCCGCGGGGCGCAGGAACGCCAGCGCCGCGGCTGCCGCGAGCTCGACCAGCATCACGGGGCCGACCACCAGCGTGATCAGCCGCGCATGCGCCGCCTCGTACGAAACGAACCCGTCGCGCCCGACGGACGCGAAGAGGGGGTAGTGCACCACTTGCACGATCCAGATCAGGCCGGTCAGGAACCAGGCGGCGGCGGCGTTGGCGATCAGGGCGACGGTCGGCAGGTTCGCTTCCATGGGCTCCTCAGGGCACGTCGATCCATTCGAACGCGCCGGTCGCGGGCTCCAGCAGCAGGGCCCCGGTCCCGTGTTCGTCCCGCGGCTTGTGCAGCGCTCCGGCCCAGATCACGGTGGTGCCGCCCCGGCGCTCGCTGCGGCGCTCGTGGTCGTGCCCGCGGACGGCGAAGTCGGCGCCGGCGCGCACCGCGTCGGGAACCGCCGTGTGCACGTGCCCGTGGGTGAACGCGACCCGCTTGCCGTCGACCGCCAGCTCGCCGGCCGCGTCGTGCACGCCGATGCCGACGTGCGCGGCGTAGCGCGCGAGCCCGTCGGCGAACATGACGTCGCAGTTGCCCCACACGACGTGCGCGTCCAGTCCCGCCAGCGCGTCCAGCACGCGGTCCGACTCGATGTCGCCGCAGTGGATGAACACCGTCGCGCCGCGCGCCTGCAGGGCCTCGACGGCGCGCTTGGTCCGCGCCCACTGCCCATGGCTGTCCGTCAGCACGCCGACCTTCGTTGGCATTCCTGTACCTTACCGGGCTTCACGCCATGACCGCACCCGCCTCCACCATCGTCACGCGCTTTGCCCCCAGCCCGTCCGGCCACCTGCACGTCGGCGGCGCCCGCACGGCGCTCCTGTGCTGGGCCTACGCCAAGGGCCGCGGCGGGCAGTTCCTGCTGCGCATCGAGGACACCGACCAGAAGCGCTCCAGCGACGCGGCCAGCGTCGGCTTCCTGAAGGACCTGAAGTGGCTGGGGATCGACTGGGACCAGGGCCCGGCCTACGAGGGCTGCGGCGGCGGGCCGAACGGCCCGTACTTCCAGAGCGAGCGCCTGGACATCTACGACCGCGAGCTCCAGCGCCTGGTCGACGCCGGCAAGGCCTACTACGCCTTCGACACCGCCGAGGAGCTGGACGCCAAGCGCGCCGCCGCCAAGGCCGCGAACCTGGCCTACCGCTACGACGGCTCGTCGATGGCCGCGCTGCCGAAGGAGACCGTCGCCGCCTGGCTGAAGGAGGGCCGTCCCGCGGTCATTCGCTTCCGCACGCCGCACGGGCCGATCACCATCACGGACGAGATCCTGGGCGAGGCCACGCTGCCTGCGGGCGAGGTGGACGACTTCGTCATCCGCAAGGCGGACGGCTTCCCGACGTACCACTTCGCGGTGGTCGTGGACGACGAGCTGATGGGCGTCACCCACGTGCTGCGCGCGCAGGAGCACTTCAACAACACCGCCAAGCACATGGTGCTGCAGGACGCGCTGGGCTACCGCCGGCCGGTCTACGGCCACCTGCCGATCATCATGAACCCGGACGGCAGCAAGATGTCCAAGCGCGACAAGGACAAGGTGCTGCGCAAGACGGTCGCCGAGCGTGGGCTGCAGGCGCCGCCCGCCGGCACCGTGGCCGCCGACCGCTGGACCAAGTGGCTGGGCGACAAGAACACGCAGCTCGACTTCGACGAGGCGAACGCGCTGGCCGCCGCGATGGACGTGGCGCTGCCCGAGATCAACGTCGACGACTTCCGCCGCAGCGGCTACCTGCCCGAGGTGCTGTGCAACTTCCTCTCGCTGAACGGGTGGAGCCCGGGCGAGAACATCGAGAAGTTCGACAACGAGTTCCTGAAGCAGCGCTTCGACCTGAAGCGCGTGGTCAAGACCCCGGCCAGGTTCGACCGCACGAAGCTGCTTTCGTTCAACTGCGACGCGGTCACCGCCATGCCGCGCGAGGAATTCGTCCGCCGCGCCGGCGACCACGGCCGTTCGTACCACGCGGCGTTCATGGGGAAGCTGGCGCCCGAGCAGTTCCGGCTGCTCTGCGACGCCAGCCACGAGCGGTCGAAGACGCTGGACGAGATGTTCCGCAGCAACCGGTTCTTCGTGACCCCGGACGCCGCGCTGGTGCACGAGCGCTCGAAGAACACCGAGAAGGCCATGCTGGGCGCCGCCCCGAACGGGCTGGACCACCTGAAGGCGCTGCTGCCGGTGCTCGAGGGCCTGGGCGCCTGGGATTCCGCGTCGCTCGAGGCCGCGATCAAGGCCTACGCGGACGCGCACGCCGGCGGCCAGCTGGGCAAGGCCGCGCAGCCGCTCCGCATCGCCGTCAGCGGCGGCACGGTCAGCCCACCGATCTTCGACACGCTTGCGATCCTGGGCAAGGCGTCGACGCTTGCGCGCATGAAGGCGTGCGTGGCGGCGTTCGGCGGGTGAGCCGCGCGGCGCGCGTCACTGCGGGTTGTCGGGATCCTCGGCGGGCTGCGGCCGCTTCATGTCGGTCGAGAGCCCCGGAGCGACGGCAACCCACTTGCCCCAGGTGTTGTCCTCGGTGGTGATCATCGCCTCGACGCGGCCGGATGACCAGAGCCGGAAGATCGCGGTGCCGTTGGGAATCGGGTTTGCCGCGATGCCGACCAGCTGTCCGCTGCGGGGCGGGACCGAGGGCTGGCCCGTGCCCGGGCTCGCGCGGCCGGCGCCGATCGCCTGCTGGGGTTCCCACGCGGTGACCGTCTCGACCGGCATGGCGGCGCCGAAGGAGCCGTGCTCGGCGGCCCGCTCGAACCGTGCCTGCTGGGGCAGGTCCCGGAACATGCGGACGCCCTGGACCGCGGCGATGCCGATCAGGCCCAGCCCGATCAGCGCAAGGCCGCTGCCGGTGCTCATCCGGTGGTCGCCATGGCGGGGGTGGGACGGGGAATCGGCTTCGGGAATGCGGGTGGCCTGCATTCCCTGCACATCGGCCGAAGCGGGGTTCGTGCTATACTCCTCGCTCCCGCAAGGGACTCCGGACCGTTGGCGCAGCTGGCTAGCGCGCCTCCATGACACGGAGGAGGTCACTGGTTCAAGTCCAGTACGGTCCACCTGACGCAGGCGCGCCACTTCGGCGCGCCTGCGTGCGTTTTCTCGGTTGCATCGGTTGGGCCGTCACTCGGCCTGCGCAACGCCGCGGTCCGTGGGTGCGCCGGCAGGGGCCTCCGGGCGAACGCCCCGCAGCCACGCCGCCGCATCCTGCCCGTCCACCCAGCCGTCGCCATTCAGGTCGGCGATCGCAAGGGCGCCTTGGCCCAGGCGGCGCAGTTCGCGCACGGAGATGCGGGCGCGGGGTGCCGGTGCCGACCACGACGGGCCGCAGGTGCTGCCGCTCGCCAGGAAGTTGGCGGAGATGAACGTGAAGTCCGCGGTGCTGACCGCGCCGTCGGCGTTGAAGTTCGAGCGCGACGACGGGGTGACCCCACCCGATGCGGCATCGCCCACGAAGGCGCCGAAGTCCAGGATGTCGACGTTGTTGTCGTCGTTGGAGTCGCCCTGGACCAGCGTGGCCGAGGCGACGTATTCGGTGCCGACGACGGACGGGGTCGCGTTGGTACGCAGCGAGTGCAGCACGTCCTTCGCCGAGACGCAGCCGGGCGTGCCGATCACCGCCGGGCTGACGGTGCCGACCGCGGTGCCGGAGCCCTGCGTGAAGGCGGCGGTCACGGCCTGCGTTGCGCTGCCGCCGGCGTAGCTGACCGAGAGGCTGCGCGTGGAGTTGCCGGTGACGGTGCCGCCGAGCGTGGTGGCGATCCGGAGCACCTGGCGGTCATCGACCTGGACCGTGCGGACCGCGGTCGCGACCTGCCCCGCGGCGTCGGTTGCCGTCCACGTGACCGTCGTGGTGCCCACGGGGAACGTCGCCGGCAGCTAGGTCAGCGTGGTGCCGTCGGGAAGCTGGGCGGCGATGGCCGCGACAAGCGGGCGCCCGCAGCTGTCCTGCGCCGCGACGGGCGCGCCGACGAAGGCAGGCGCCGCCGCGCTGCGCACGCCGGCATCGGCGGGAATGCCCGCGATCGCGCCCGGAACGCCGGTGAGCGCAAAGGGGACAAGCGCCGTGACCGAGACGTCGTCGGTGGGCGTGAAGCTCAGGGCCTGGCCGCCGAACTGGGTGATCCTGGTCGGGAAGCCGCTGGTCGCCAGGGCGATCGATGCGGCGTCCGCGCACCGCGGGGCGATCGCGCGGAAGCGGATGCGCGCGACCTGGCCGCTGCGGATCCCGCCGGCACTTCCCGCCTGCACGCCCGTGGCGAAGCTCACCGCCCCGTTGGCATTCGCGACATAGAGGGTGGTCGGGAAGTCGCTGCCCGGATCGAACTGCACGAACTGCAGGGCCGTGGCGTCATACAGCACGCGCGCCTGCACGCCGACGGCGTCCGCGGCCATGCCCGAGATGCCGACGTTGGCCACGAACTCGTCGCCGACCGCCACGACCGGCCGCGCGGAGGTCTGCAAGGTCGGCCCGCTCGGCACCGCCGTCATCGTCGCGCTGAGGCTGAACAGGCCGCCCGTCGAAGTGCACTCGGCAAGCATCACCAGCAAGTACGTGCCGGGCTGCAGCGTGACGGTCGTGGTGCCGGAACTCGCGCTGGGCGCGCCGCCGCTGGCGGTGCAGGTGTTCCCGTCGTAGCTGACGCCGACCACGGGGTCGCCGTTGGAGTCCACCACGGCCCAGCCGATCTGGTTCCCGGGGCGAACCGTCTGGTTCATCGCGAACTGCACCGCCGTGGTCGTGACCTGTGCAAGCTGCAGGATCGCGACGCCCTGCGAGCGCGCGATCAGGGTCGGCGTGCCGGAGCATGTCCCCGAGATGGTGACGGCGCCCGCCTGCCAGTCGAGGTAGGCGTTGGTCCCCTGCAGCGTCGACTGGTAGACGCCGTGGCCGGATGCCGGGTCCGTCGCGTCCTGGAAGGTCGTCGAGGCGAGGTCGTTCCGGCTCACGTACGTTCCGGCGCCGATCCCGGCGTGGCTCAGGGCGGCAAGCGCAAGGGCAGCAACGGTGGCAAGGAGGCTTCGCGTCATCACGGGGTTTTCGTCGGGGGACCCGGGTGCCGCTTGAATTTGGGGCGCCGGGGCCGCTGTCGACCGCCGGCCGGGCGGACGAGCCCACGGGGCGGCAGCGGGGCGCGACCGGGGCAAGCGCGCGGCATTTGGGGGTACGCCAGTCCGGATCGTCCACGTACCGGAACGGAAGGGGCGTGCCCGGCGCCGCCGGTCCTGAACCGCCTGCCCGCGCGCTCCGTAGGATCCGGGGCCATGCACGCAGCGAAGCCGCTCGCCGTCCTGTCGGTCCTCGCCACGATCGTGGCGCCGGGCTGCGTGCGGGAGGTCCTCAGCGGAACCGATCCCGAGGCCCGCGCGCCGCGCGTCAGCACGGACACGAGCAAGAACGAGGTCGTGGTGACGATCCCGTGGATGCCCGCGCCGCAGCCGCGGCTCCTCTTCAAGGACCAGCTGACCCGCGCCGAGGCGGTGTTCTCGCGATCGCCGGACCGGGTCACGCACTTCACGGTGCGCAGCGTCGCGGGCACCACGGCCCTGGTCGACCTGCGCACGAAGGCCACGGCCGACGAGACGCTCGAGTTCACCTACGAGGTGTTGAAGCTGCCCCCGGACTACTCGGTGGACGTGGTCATCCCGATCCGCGCCTCGGGCCCGCGCCCGGCGTGCGACGTCGCCGTGAACGGCGCGCCCGTCAAGGTCGCATCCGACACGGAGGTCGTCGCCGTGATCCTCTCGCGCGACGCGCCCACGCGCATCGTCGTCACGCCCCGCCCGGCCGTGCCCGCGGCGGCCCCGGTAACATCGTCCCGTCCCGACACAAGCACCAAGCAAGGAGCCCCATGAACCGCATCGTCCTCCCGCTGTCCGTCGCCATCCTCGCCACCGGCCTCGGCCTTGCCGCCGATGCCGACGACCAGAACGAGCTCACCGGGGCCGAGAAGGCCGCCGGCTGGGTGCTGCTCTTCGACGGCGACCACGCCGGAGAGCACCTGCGCGCCTACAAGGGCGACAAGGTTCCCGACGCGTGGAAGGTCGAGGACGACTGCCTGGTCCTGCGTGGCAAGGGCGGCGACCTGGTCACGAAGGACGAGTACAAGGACTTCGAGTTCTCGATCGACTGGAAGATCAGCGAGGGCGGCAACAGCGGCATCATGTGGCGCGTCACCGAGGACCATGGCTCGCCGTGGGAGACCGGTCCCGAGATGCAGGTCCTGGACGACGCCAAGCACGCCGATGGCAAGAGCCGCCTGACCTCGGCCGGCGCGTGCTACGCGCTGTATCCCGCCCCCGAAGGTGCGGTGAAGCCCGCCGGCCAGTGGAACACCGCCCGCATCATGGCCGTCGGCCCCAAGGTGACGTACACGCTCAACGGCATCACGACCGCGGAGTTCGACATGTCCAGCCAGGAGTGGAAGGACAAGCTCGCGGCCAGCAAGTTCAAGTCGATGCCCGACTTCGGCAAGCGCCCGGCCGGCCACATCGCGATCCAGGACCACGGTGACGTCGTGTGGTACCGCAACATCAAGATCCGTCCGATCGGCGCCCCGGCCGCGCAGGCCGCAACTCCCGCCGCTGCGCCGCAGGCCCCGAAGTCGACGGCGACCAACCCGTGACGAAGCCCCGGTCCGGGCCGACGCCCGGCCCGCGGCGCTGACGCATGCCGTTCATCCCCGCACTGCTCGCGATCGCCCTCGTTGCCGCACCCGCGGACGGGGGCGATCGCGCTTCGGTGGCGCGCGGGCAGGACCGGTTCGACCGGGTCGACAGCGTCGAGGAACTCCGCACGCTCGAGGCCGAGGTGGAGCGCGTGGTCCGCGAGGTGCGGCCCGCGGTCGTGCTCCTGCGCACGCAGGGCGGCGGCGAGGGGCCGTCCTCGGGCACCGGCGTGGTGATCAGCGCCGACGGGCTGGTGGCCACGTGCGGGCATGTCGGGGGCCGGTCTGGCCGCCGCATCGAGGCCGTGCTGTCCGACGGCACCGTGCTCCGGGGCCGCGCGCTCGGGCAGGCGAACGATGGCCCGCTGGACTGCGGCCTGCTGCAGCTGGATACGCAGGGCCGCATGCTGGATGCCGTCCCGCTCGGCACCAGCAGCGGGCTGGCGCAGGGCGACTGGCTGGTCGCGCTGGGCTACACGCAGGGACCACCCGACGAGCAGCGCCCCGCGCTGGTGCGCGTCGGGCGCGTGCTGCATGCCAGCCCGCGCGAGGTGCTGTTCGACGCCCCGATCGATGCGGGCGACTCGGGCGGTCCAAGCTTCAACCTGCGCGGCGAGGTGGTCGCGCTGAACGCGCGCTGCGGACACCAGCCGTGGGAGAACGCCGCCACGCCGGTCGACCGGTTGCGCGAGCGCATCTGGGAGTTCCGTGACGGCCACGACGAGACCGCCATGGTGCTGCCGTTCACCCGCTCGGACGAGCCGGTGCGGACGAGGTTCGTGTCCGGGACGTCGCCGGATGGACGCCTGGCGGTGCAGCGCAGCGCGCCGCTGCGCCCCGTGGCGGATGCGGCGCTGCGATCGATGTTCCGCGTGATGCGGAACGGCGGCGCGGTTGCGGTCGCCACGCGCATCGACGACGCCGGTCACGCGGTTGCGAAGGCTTCGCTGCTCCCCGACCGCTCGGTCGGCGCCGCGGTGGCGTTGCAGGACGCGGCCGGCGTGGACGCGACCGCGTACGTCGTGGGGATCGACCCGCGGCTTGACCTGGCGGTGCTGGCGATCGACGGCGGCCCCGCGACCGGCGTCGAGCTTGCGTGGAACGGCGCCGTCGAGCCGGGCGCGGTGCTGCTCTCCCCGCGCTTCGGGCCGAACGGCCCTGCGCTCGGGTTCGCGGCGATCGAGGAGCGCGAGAGCGACCGCGAGCCGTGGGGTGGCCCGTACCTGGGCGTGCGCAGCGAGCCGCTCGAGCCCGCCGACGCACGCGAGCTGGGCCTGAAGGTCGGGCTGCGCGTCGACGAGGTCGTGCCCGGGAGCGCCGCGGCCGAGGCGGGCGTGCGCGTCGGCGACGTGATCGCGTCGATCGACGGCCGGCCGCTCGGTGGGCGCACCGCGCTGCGGCGCGCGATCCTGCAGCGCGAGATCGGCGACCGCGTGGAACTGGGCATCATCCGCGAGGGCGAGCGGCTGCAGGTGGCGGCGACGCTTGCGCGCCGTGAGGATGCGCCCGGTGCGCGCCCTGCGCGACGCGGCAACACGACGACGCCGATCTCGGAGGTCTCGACCGGATTCGGCCGCGTGCTGGCGCACGATGCGAACGTGTGGCCCGAACAGGTCGGCGGCCCGGTGCTCGACCTGGACGGTCACGTCGTCGGGATCAACATCGCACGGTTCGACCGCACGGCGACGCATGCGCTGCCCGCGGCGACGGTGCGCGATGCCGTGCGCAGGCTGCTGCAGCGACGCGAGCTCACGCCGCCGGCTGGGGTGCCGGCGGCGAAGGGATCCCTGCCGAACGCAGAAGCTCCATGAGGAACGGCGGCAGGGGGTCGGTGACCGACGTCCGCTTGCCGGTCTCGGGGTGGTCGAACGAGATCGTCCACGCGTGGAGCGCGATCGGGAGCGGTGCGCGTCCCTTCGGCGGGCGGCTGGTGTTCGGCGGCAGGTCGACGCGGTAGACGCGGTCGTTCACGACGGGGCAGCCGAGCTCCGCCATGTGGGCGCGGATCTGGTGCAGGCGGCCGGTCTCCAGGTCCACCTCCAGAAGCGTGCGGCCGTGGCCCGTGCCGATCGTGCGCCAGCGGGTGATCGCGTGCTCGACGTCCGGGCCGCCGCCGCCGCGCCGCACCAGCGCGACCTTCATGTCGCCGCGACGCGCCTCCTCGATGGGCAGGGTGATCTCGCCGTTCTTGGTGGGCGGGCGTCCTTCGACGAGCGTCAGGTAGCGCTTGCCGACGGTGCGGCCCGCGAACTGCGCGCGCAGTCGGTCGTAGGCCGCCGCGTCGCGCGCAACGACCACGGCGCCGCTCGCGTCGCGGTCCAGGCGGTGGATCAGGCCCCAGTCGCGGGGCTCGCCAAGCGGCGCAAGGTCGCGCGCGTACAGGGCGAAGAGGCCATTCATCAGGCTGTCGTCGCGGTGGCCGAGCCCCGGTTCGGTCACGATCCCGGCGGGCTTCGACGCAACGATCATCCGCGGATCCTCAAGGAGGATCGCGGGCCGGATCGCGGGGTTGGGCACTGGCTGCGGCATGGTCCGTATGATCGCGATGGTAACGAGGCGGCGCCCGCCGCGGCATGCGATGCGATCAACCGACCCCACGATCCTCCTGAGCTTCGACGTCGAGGAGTTCGACGCGCCGGTCGAACGTGGCCGCGATCTCTCCACGGAGCGGCAGATGGAGGTCGGCGGCCGCGGGCAGGAGCGCGTGCTGGACATGCTGGACCGGCTGGGGGTGCCGGCGACGATGTTCACGACGGCCAGCTTCGCCGCGTGGCATCCGGCGCTGCAGCGGCGCGCGGCGGCGAAGCACGAGATCGGCAGCCACGGTCGGGTCCACCGGACGTTCGAGAATGCCGACCTGGCGATCAGCCGGCAGGCTCTGCGCGAGTCCAGCGGGCAGGAGGTGCTTGGCTTCCGCCGCGCGCGCCTGCAGCCCACCGACCCGCAGGCGATCCTGGATGCCGGCTACCTGTGGGACAGCTCGGAGAACCCGATCTTCCTGCCCGGCCGCTACAACAACCTGGGCAAGCCGCGCGTGCCCTACCGCAAGGGCAAGCTGGTCGAGCTGCCCGTCTCGGCCACCCCCGTGGTCCGCTTCCCGCTCTTCTGGCTGGCGTGGAAGAACTTCCCGATGCCGCTGGTGCGCGACGCGAGCGCGCGCTGCCTGGAGCACGACGGACTTCTCAACGTCTTCTGGCACCCGTGGGAGTTCCTCGACCTGGCGAAGAGCGGCCTGCCGCGCTACATGCGCGCGGTCGACGGCGAGCGCGCGTGCGACCGCTTCGCGGCGTACGTCGACTGGCTGCGGCCGCGCGGGCGCTTCGGCACGTTCACGCCGTGGGTCCGGGCGCACGCTGCATCGATATGATCCGCACATGATGCGCGCGGTTCGAATGGCGATTGTCCTGGTGCTGGGGTGCGTGCTGGCGTTCGCCTGCCCGGCGCGTGCGGCGGACCAGCCGGCGCAGACGTCCGACACGCCGCGGATCCCGACCGTCGCCGAGGCGCGCGCGCTGGCTTCCCAGGCCGAATCCGAGCTCGCCGCAGCCGCATCCGCGCCGTTGCAGGCGGTCGCGCGCCGGAACCTGGAGACCGCGCAGGCGCTCATCCGGGCGATCGAGGCGATCGACGTGGACTGGGGCGAGTTGACCAGGCTTCGTGACCGCCTGGGCGACGTGCAGCGGCAGATGCGTGCGGACGAGGACCGCATCCGGCTTTCGGGCTCGAGCGCGGGCCCCGTGGCGTCGGTGCTGCTGCGCCATCGCCGCGACCTGCCGGTGCAGCGCACCGAGCGCGCGGCGCTCGACCGCACCAAGCAGCGCGCGGCGGACGCCGAGATCGCGCGCATCGACGTGGCGGACGAGCTTGCGGCGCTGGACCGTCCAGCTGCATCGGCCGCGGCCATCGCCGGCGATGACCGTGCCGCGATCCCTGCGGTGGAGGCCGCGTTGCGCGACCGCGTGCGGCGATTCCTGCTGCCGTTGCTTGCCGCCGATGCGCGCCGCTCCGGCCTGCTCTCCGAGTACGAGTCCGTGCAGTCCGAGTACGTCGACGCCGTCGATCGGTACCGCGCGCTGATCGGCGCGCACGTGATCTGGCTGCCGAACATGCCGCCGATCGGCGGGGGCGACCTGCTCGACATCGCGGCGCAGGCGGCGGAGTACGGCAGCGGCGCGTTCTGGACGTCGGTGGTCGATGGCCTGTCCGCGAGCGCGCGCCAGGTGCCGTTGCGGTGGCTGGGCGCCGCCGTGGTCGTCCTGCTGCTGCTGGCGCTTCGCGGCCGCATGCACCGGGCGCTGGTCGCCAGCGGCGGGCTGGTCGGCCAGGAGAACGACCGCGCACGCCACACGGTCCGCGGCCTGCTGGCGACCGCCGTGCTCGCGGCACCCATCCCCGCGTCGATGCGCCTCTTCGGCGGGGCGATCCAGGCGACGTCGTCGGCCGGCAGCCTGGGACCGTTCGGCGATGCACTGGCGGGGCTTGCGGGGCTGGCATACCTGGTCACGTTCCTGCATGCCCTGTGCATGCCGGGCGGAGTCGCCCTGGTGCACTTCCGGTGGCCGACCGTCACCGTCGTCGCCCTTCGACGGGCGGCAGTGACGATCGGCGTGGTGGTCGTGCCGCTCCTCTTCGCGGCGTTCACGGCCGTGCGCACGGACGAGGCTTCCGGCGGCGGTGCGCTTGCGCGGTGGGCGGTGATCCTGGCGTTGCTGGTCATGACCGCCGTCAGCGCGCGGCTCTTCGCGCGCGACGCCGGCATCGTGGCGCCGCTCCTGTCGCGCGCGCCGCGCGGCTGGACCGCGATCCTCCGGCCGTGCTGGTACCCGGCGCTCGTCCTGATGCCGATGGCGCTGGCCGCGGCCGCGGCGGCGGGCTACGTGATCACGGCATCGGTGATCGTCTGGAACCTGCCGCGCAGCTACTGGGTGCTGCTCGGTGTCGCGGTTGCGCTCTCCATGGCGGCGCGCGTCGGCACGCGGCCGCTGGAGAAGTTCGGCCTTGGCCTTGGCGGCGATGCCGAGGCGCAGGCCGACCAGCGCGCGGCGGAGCAGGTGGAGCGCATCACGCGCCTGCTGACGTTCCTGACCGTCCTGGTCGGGCTTGCCTGGGCGTGGAGCGACCTGCTGCCCGCGTTCGGGATCGTGCGCACGGTGACGCTGTGGACGGTCGGTGCGACCGACACGGCGCCGGGCACGCCGGTGACCCTGGCCAACGCCGCGTTCGCGGTGATGTCGGTGGTGGTCACTGGGGCCCTGGTCCGCGACCTGCCCGGCGTGCTCAACATCGCGATCCTGCGGCGTTTCCCGTTCGACTCCAGCACGCGGTACGCGATCGTGGCGATGGGGCGGTACGTACTGGTCATCGCCGGCCTGGTCGCGACCTTCGCGTCGCTGGGCATCGGCTGGGGAAACGTCCAGTGGCTTGCCGCCGCCGCGACCGTCGGCCTGGGTTTCGGCCTGCAGGAGATCTTCGCGAACTTCTTCTCGGGCCTGGTCATGCTGGCCGAGCGCCCGGTCCGGGTCGGCGACGTCGTGACGGTGGACGGCATCACGGGCCGCGTCACCAAGATCGCCACGCGCGCCACCCAGATCCTGGACGCCGACAACAAGGAAGTCATCATCCCGAACAAGCAGTTCATCACGGGCCGCATCGTGAACTGGACGCTCGACGGCCTGCCGCTGCGGCACGTGCTGACGGTGGGCGTGGAGCTCGGCTCCGACCTTGCCGCCGCCGAACGCGCGCTGATGCAGGGCGTGGTCGGCGCGGACCGCGTGCTTGCCAGCCCCGCGCCGCAGGTCATGCTGCGCGGATTCGGCCCGGGCGCCGTCGAGTTCGAGGTGTGGTTCTGGGTGGCCGGCGCCGCGGATGGCGCGTTGAGCCGCCACGACGCGATCGTGCGCATCGACCGCCTGCTGCGCGACGCCGGCATCCGCGTCGCCTCGCCGCAGCTGGACGTCCGGCTGCGGTCCGCTCCGGGCGCGGCACTGCCCGGGATACCCCATGACTGACCCACGCAACTTCGGCACCTCGCGTCGCCTGCGCCCGTTCGGCGAGAGCGTCTTCGCCACCATCAGCCGCCTGGCCGCGCAGCATGGTGCGGTGAACCTGGGACAGGGCTTCCCCAACTTCGACGGCCCCGCGTTCGTGAAGGACGCGGCGATCCAGGCGATCCGCGAGGGGCACGGCCAGTACGCGCGCACCTTCGGCCTGCCCGAGGCGACGCGCGCGATCGCGGCGCGCTGGAAGCGGTCGTCCGGGCTGGAGGCCGATCCCGACGCCGAGGTCACCGTCACCAGCGGCTGCACCGAGGCGATCGCGGCCGTGATGCTTGGCCTGGTGGACGAGGGCGACGAGGTCGTGCTGGTCGAGCCGTTCTACGACTCGTACGCGGCGTGCGTCGCGATGGCCGGGGGCGTGCTGCGCACCGTCCGGCTGCACGCGCCGGACTTCGCGTTCCCGTTGGATGAGCTGCGCCGCGCGGTGAGCCCGCGTACCAAGCTGATCCTGGTCAACACGCCGCACAACCCGACGGGACGCGTGCTGACCGACGCGGAGCTGGCCGGGATCGCCGAGATCGCCCGCACGAACGGTTGCCTCGTGGTCTCCGACGAGGTCTACGAGGACCTCTGGTACGGGCGGCCGCACCGTTCGATCGCGACGCTTCCGGGCATGCGGGAACGGACGATCGTGCTCTCGAGCTTGGGCAAGAGCTTCAGCCTGACGGGCTGGAAGATCGGCTGGGCGATCGCGCCGCCCGCGCTGACGGCGGGCATCCGCGCGGCGCACCAGTTCCTGACGTTCTGCTCGGCCACGCCGCTCCAGCGCGCGGCGGTCGAAGCGCTTGCCGCGCCCGAGTCCTACTACCTGGAGCTGCGCGTGGACTACGACGCGCGCCGCCAGGCCATGCTTTCCGCGCTTCGCGCCGCGGGCTTCGACCCCTACGTGCCGGAGGGCTCGTACTTCGTGCTGGCGGAGCATCGCCGCTTCGGGCACGCGACGGACGTCGACTTCGCCACGCACCTGGTGCGCGACGTGGGCGTGGCCTGCATCCCGTGCAGCGCGTTCTATGCCCCGGGCCCGGACGGCGGCAAGGACGCCGAGGCGACCGGCCTGGTGCGCTTCGCATTCTGCAAGACGCACGAGACGATCTCGGCCGCTGCGGAACGCCTGACGCGGCTCGCGCCCGTCCGCTGAGCGGGATCAGTTCTTCTTCGCCGCCTCGGACGCGGTGGCGGGCGCCGGTCCCAAGGGCTGCGACCCCGGCGCCGGCCCGCCGTCGCGGGCGATCGCTGCGGCGTAGGCGCGCAGCGCCTTCGGCATGAGCGCGCGCAGGCGCTTGACGCGGGACTCGTCGCCCGGGTGCGTCGAGAGGAACTCGGGCGGTGCGTTGTTTCCGCCGGCAGCCGCCATCTGGGTCCAGAAGGGGATCGCGGCGCGCGGGTCGTAGCCCGCGTCGGCTGCGATCAGCAGCCCAAGCTCGTCGGCCTCGGTCTCCTGCATCCGGCTCCAGGGGAGCGCGACGCCGACGGTCGTGCCTGCGCCCAGCGCCTGCATGACGGCCGCCTGGGTGGGGCCGTCCAGGTTGCCAAGCGCCATCGACGCGCCGGTCAGCGCGCCGTTGAGCACCATGTCCGACGAGATCCGCTCGCCGCCGTGCCGCGCGATCGCGTGGGAGGCCTCGTGGCCCAGGACGACCGCCAGCTGGTCATCGCTGGACGCGACCCGCAGGATGCCGGTGTATGCGACCGACTTGCCGCCGGGAAGCATCCATGCGTTGACCTGCTTCGGGTCGTCGACCAGCGTCCACGACCAGTCGAACCCGCGCACGGCCTTGGGATGCAGCCGCGCCGCCACCGCCTGGATGCGCGCGCCGACGCGCCGCACCCTCTCGGCGTCCGGGCCGGTCGTGACGACCTTGACGCCCTTCTCGCCGAGCGCCTCGGTGTAGGCCTGGTCACCCAGGGAACGTTCCTCGGCCTCGGACAGGAAATTGAGCTGCGAACGGTTGGTGCCGCTCACCGAGTTGCACGCGGTGGCCATGAGCAGGGGAGCGGACGCGAATGCGACGCAGGTGATCCGAAGGCAGCGCATGGCCCGATGGTATTCCCGTGCGGGCCCGGCAGGTAGCCTGACGCCATGACGAAAAAGACCCACACCTTCGGCTACGAGATCGTCGGCGACCTGCTGCAGGCGGCCGTGGTGACGCTTGCGCCGGGCCAGAGCATCGTGGGGAGCCTGGGCTGCATGCTGTTCATGGAGGAGTCCGTGCGGATGGACACCGGCCTCACCACGCACCTGGAGGATCCCGGCATCGTCGGCACGGTCGTCGAGGCCGCGACGCGGCGCATCTCGGGCGACGGCTTCTTCGTCACGCGGTTCGAGAACACCGGCAGCGCGAAGGCGCAGCTGGGCTTCGCCGCGCCGTACCCGGGCAAGATCATCCCGTTCGAGCTGGACGGCCACCCCGACGGCATCATCCTGCAGAAGACCGCGTTCGTGGCGGGATCGCGGGACATCGACTTCGCGGTCTCGTTCCAGAAGCGGATCCTGGTGGGCATCTTCGGCGGCGAGGGCTTCATCCTGCAGCGGATCTCGTGCGCCGAGAAGGGCGCGCTGGTGCTGGCCCACGCCTGCGGGTCGATCATCGAGCGGCAGCTGGCCGACGGCGAGGTGCTGCGGATCGACACCGGTTGCCTGGTCGCCTACGACCCGTCGGTGCAGTTCGACGTCGAGCTGATGCAGGGCCTCCGCAACATGGTCTTCGGCGGCGAGGGCATCTTCCTCGCGACGCTGAAGGGCCCCGGGCGCGTCTGGCTGCAGACGATGCCGCTCACGCGGCTGGCGGCGCGCCTGTGGGACGCGGCCCCGCAGTCCGAGGATGTCGCGGCCGCGGACCCCGATGCCAAGCCATCGATGGTCGAGCGGCTGATGAAGCGCGCGCAGGGCAAGTGAGCCGCAGGCGGCACGGGCCCGCGCCGGCACCCGCGGTCAGTGCCGGAACGCGATCGCCACCAGCTCGACCGCGATCAGCGTGATCACGATCCACTCCAGGATCTCGGCGCGCAGCTGCGCCTGCCGGTCGCGCATCGTGCCGTAGATCGAGGAGAGCGTGTCGATCTTGCGCAGCACGCTGCGCTCGTAGTCGTCGATGTGCAGGCGCCGGGTCGCGGCGTCGTGCAGGCGCGCCAGCCACCGGTCGCCGAACAGCTTGAGCGCGTTGTCGACGCTCTCGAACAGCGCGGTCGCGTCGACCTGCAGCTCGGCGATGCGTCGGACGTGCCGGCCGGTCTCGACCGCCAGCAGGCGACGCCCGCGGAGCGCGTTGGTGGTGAGCGAGAACGCCTCCTCCAGCGCGGCGTCCAGACGGTCGTCCAGGTGGCGCATCTCGACCAGCTCGACGTTCGCGAACTCGAGCATGGCCAGGGCGTCGGCCGGGTCGCGGTCCACGACGATGGCCGCGTTCCAGTCGATGATCGCCAGGTCGCCGGGCGCGTAGCTCACCGTGCAGCGGGTGGCTTCCTCGATTTCCTGCGCCGAGAGCGGCCCGGGCTCCCCGCGCAGGATGCGCGCGGCGAGCGACGTGGGCAGCAGGTCGGCTGCGCCGGCATGCGAAGGGTCCGGCAGAAGGTGCAGCACGACATAGTCCTCGACGCGGTCCGAGAGCGCGGGGCGCTGGACGGCGTCGCCGATCCCCGCGGCGACCCGCTGGGCGATGGCGCGGGCCGCGTCGCGGAGCGGTGCGCAGCCCGTCACCGTCCGCTCGATGCCGATCAGGGCCTCGTGGTCGCCGGTGAGCGGCAGCTCGAAGCGGATGGCGATCGCGCCGAAGTCGAAGATCGTGACCAGCGCCTCCGGCCGGCTGGTGAATCCGCCGGCCTCGACGGGTTCCGCCGACGCGGTGACCCGCAGCGGCCGCGGCTCGAAGTCGGTGCCGGCGCCGGTGCGCGCATCCTCACGGAGCCCGGCCCGGCCCGCGCTGGCCAGCCGACGCTGCGCGCGGTCGAGGTCGATCGCGAAGCCCACCTCGAAGGCGAACAGCGCGTAGCAGGTGCCGGTGTACCCGGGTCGGGTGGTCCCGGTCACTTGGACGCCTCCGGTGCAAGCCGCAGGTCCTGCTTGGCGTTCGCGGTGGAGCCCGGGATCGGCGGCAGCCCCATCAGCTGGAGCGCCGTGTTTCCCGCCTCGGCGTTGCGGATGGGTGCCGGGGTCCGCTCAGCGGGCACGTATTCGCCGGCCGGCACGATGAGGCGGCGATCCGCATTCAGCGCCAGCAGTTCCTGCGGCTCGCGGTCCGCGCCAAGCCACACCAGGAACGGCACCAGGTAGTCCTCGGGCTGGCGGTGCTCGACGTGCGAACGGAGCGGCTTGCCGCCGCCGTGGTCGGCGGTCAGGACGATTGCCACGTGCCCACGGAGCCGTGGCTCGGCGTCGATCGCCTGGAACAGCATGCCGATCGCCGCATCGCACTCCGCGACCGCCTTTCGGTACGCGGAGCCCGGGGTCATCACCCATCCCTCGGCGTGGCCGACGAAGTCGGGGTTGCCCAGGTGCAGGAACGTCAGGGTGCGGCCGGTCGAGCCGCGCAGCATCTGCGCGGCGACCGCCGCGGCGTCGCCGGCGTTGCGGACGAACGTGAAGGCGTCGATCTTCGCGCGCCCCTGGTCGGGCTCCACCTGGTCGGGCGCGCCGCTGGTCTCGTCCCAGCTCTGCACGAACAGCGTGAACTTGGTCTTGGTGACCACCACCTGCGTGCGCACGCCGCGGTCGTGGGCCACGTCGAACATGCTGGCGACGTAGTGGCCGCGCGATGCCTGGATCGTGCCGCCGTCGCGAACCGCCGGCGGGTCGTCGTTCAGCTTCCAGCCGTGGCCGTCCGGACCGGCAAGGATCCGGCCCGTGACCATGCCGACGTGGTTGGGCAGGGTGATTGTGTAGGTCGGGTCGGAGCGGGCCTGCAGCGTGTGCGGCCCACGCTGCAGGCGGCGGAATGCGGGCAGTTCGCCATCCTCTGGGCCGTCGATCGCATCGGGGCGCAGTCCGTCGACGGAGACCAGCACCACGTGATCGAAGGGCACGCCCGGCGCCGAGGACGGTGCGCGCGCCGCCGCCAGCACCGCCGCGGCAAGCACTGCGAGGGATGCGAGGGCAGGCATTCGCATGGGCAGCTCGGTCAGCGGGCCCGCAGGATGACCCGTGGCGGATGCAGCGGCAGGGCGACGATGCGGATGAGCACGGGCACGACGCCCTGTGCGCACGATTCGACGCGGAACCGCCTGCAGATCGCCGGGATGGTGCGGCGCATGATGAGCTTCGCGGCGGTCTCGCCGATGCAGATGTGCGGACCGGTGCCGAACGGCATGTATGCGCTCTGGTCCATGCGCAGGGGGCTGCCCTCGATCCAGCGTTCCGGCAGGTACTCAAGTGCGCGCTCGAAGGAGCGCTCGTCGCGCTGCATGCACACCAGGAACGCCATGATCGGGCGATGCGTCGGGATGGTGCAGCCGCGCAGCTCGATGGGCGCGCCCGAGACGCGCACCGCGACCGGCACGCCTGCGTAGAGGCGGACGATCTCCTTGATCACCGCCTCGGTGTACGGGGGCTCGGCGATGCCGCTGGACGCCTCGGCGGCCAGCGTCTCCACCGCATGTTCGGACTGTCCCAGGTGGTGCAGCAGCAG
This sequence comes from Phycisphaeraceae bacterium, assembly GCA_040382255.1. Classification (GTDB taxonomy): domain Bacteria; phylum Planctomycetota; class Phycisphaerae; order Phycisphaerales; family SM1A02; genus UBA966. The sequence continues at coordinate 17,205 of JBEIFT010000001.1, read as the reverse complement.
CGCGCTCATCTGAGACACGGTGTCCAGGCCCGCCAGCAGCAGGTGGATCGCGTGGTCCGTCAGCTGCGCGCTGCGCGGCAGGCCCTCGCCCTGGGGCGGCAGCGATCGGTCCAGCTCGGCCATCATGCCGGACGGTCCGCGCTCGACGGCCTCCGAGATGAGCGTGCGCAGACGGAAGAAGCGGTTCACGGTGTCGTCGAAGGTCACCGGGCCTTCCTCGCCGGGCGTGGGCCACAGCTGGTTCAGGTCGGGGACCGCATGGTGGAAGACCTCCAGCAGCGCCTTCTGTGCCGCGACCAGGTCATCCTCGTGGTGGCGCTGCTGCGGGCCCAGCACCCATTCGAAGAACACGCGGGTCAGCAGGTCAAGCATCAGGTCGCCGGCCTTGACGGGCACGCCCGTGGGCCATGCGGCGATCCCGTCCTCCAGGCGGCGCTCCAGCGCGGCCTGCAGCGGTGCCAGTCCTGCGCCGCGGAAGCACGGGGCCATCGCGACGCGCACCTTGCGGTGCTCGGCGCCGACCAGCGAGATCAGTCCGTGCGGCGCCGACGTGCGCAGCGAGAAGTTCCGGATGAGGCTGACCTCCTCCTCCATCGACCCGCGGAGCAGCAGCTGCCGGATGAGCGCGGCGTCGGTGATGATCACGCTGCCGGGGCGGCCGTTGGGGCGCAGCACCTGGGCGATGCCGCCCGCGGCGCCGACCACCCGCAGGACCGCTGTCGGCTGGTCCTCGCCCGGTTGGGGCTGCAGGTCGGCGGCCGTGACGGCGGGAAGCTCGGTGGAGATGGACATGGTCGCGCGCCAGTGTACGGACGCGGCGGCGCCGCACGGTCACCAGGGGCGCAGGAACCGCAACGCGGCCAGCAGGGGGTTCGCGCGGCGCTTCGGGCCGCTGCCCGCCGGAAGGATCCCCGTGGCCTCCAGCCGCTCCTGCACGATGGTGCCCAGCTTGTCTCGGAGGTCCGGTCGGCGAAGCAGGACGGGCGCCACGCTCGGTCGTGGCAGCCGCAGCACGGTCGCGCCGCCCTGGCCGGCCACGACGTCCGCGGTGCGCAGTTCCTGGCGCATCAGCGCGATCTCGCCGAAGTGCCCCCCCGCGGGGATCCGTACCTGGCCGCCGTCCGGCAGCCGGACGGTGCAGGTTCCCGCCGCCACGACGAACATCGTGTCCGAGCGGTCGCCGCGGCGCACGATCAGGTCGTCGGCGCCGAACACCAGCTCCACGGCATCGCGGGCGATCTCGCGGCGCTCCGCGGACGTGATCGCGCGCTCGTCGAACAGGTCGCACGCCGCCAGCGTGCGCGCGGCGCGCCCGGCGGCGTCCTCGGTCGCCTGCGCTCGGGCGCGCTCGTCGTCCATCGAGGTCATCCGCACGGTGCGGATCGGGAACGGGATGTCGATGCCGGCGTCCCGCAGCGCATACCACAGCCGCGTCCTGACCCTGTCCAGGGTCTCTTCCTCCACGCGGACGTCCGCGATCCAGAACCGCATCGAGTAGCTGATCGACGAGTCGCCGAAGCCGGTCAGTTCAACCCAAGGTGCCGGGTCCGCCATGACGTGCGGGTCGCCGCGAAGCACCCCGAGCGCGACGTCCTTCACGATCGCGGGCGGAGCCTCGTACGCCACACCGAACGGCACCAACTGGCGCAGCGCGCGCGTCGGGCGGTCCAGCACCATGAAGTCCTTGGCCAGGATGTCCTGGTTGCGCAGCACCAGCCACTGCCCGTCGCGCGTCACGATCGAGGTGGTCCGCAGCGTGCTCTCGGCGACGTGGCCGATCACGCCCCCGCGCCCCATCTGCACCATGTCGCCCTTGCGGATGATCCGCTCGGACTGCAGCTCGTAGCCCGCGAACATGTTGCCGAGCGTCGTCTGCATCGCCAAGCCCACGATGAACACGGCGGCGCCGCCCAGGCTCAGGATCGTGGTGCGGATCGGAAGGCGTTCGGCGAAGTGCCATTCGTAGAGCGCGATCAGTCCCAGCACGATCACGCCGACGAAGATCAGCGTGCGGTGGAAGCGCAGGAAGTCGTCCTGGCCGCGGTAGGTCCGCAGCGCGCGCAGGGCGTTGACCGCGATGCCCGCGCCGGCGACGACCGCCCCGAGCTCCGCAAGCGTCCGCAGGAGCGGCGCATCCACCGTTTCCGACTCGACCTTGATCGGCAGGTCGACCTCGGCGCCGGCCCAGCTCAGCGTGCCGAAGATCGCCATGGCGAGCAGGCCCAGGCCGACGGTCACCTGGCCCGATGCCAGCTGGCGAACGCCGATCACGGCGGCGTACGCAAGGCCGACCACCACGAGCAGGTCCGGCCATCCGATCGCGGCAAGGGTGGTGGTCATGGGGCGCGCATTATGGCGGAAATGACCGCCGGACGGGCGCGGCGGTGCGTACCCGTCCGGCGGTGATCGGGGTGCTCGCCGGACTCAGGTGTCGACGGGCGACGGCGCAGGCTGCGATGCCTCGCCGGGCTTGGGCCTCGCGGGCGCCGCGGGCGGCAGCGTCATGCCCGGCTCCACGCGCGGGCGGCGTGCCTCGGCGGCGGCGCGCCCCTCCAGCATGCGCTGGACGGACGCGCGGACCTCGGCGCCGAAGCTCGCCATCGCTGCGGCATCCGGGGCGGTGGCGCCTTCCCAGACGACCTTGTCGGCGTCCAGGTCCGTGACCACGACCGCATCGACGCCGTTCGTCGTCGTCCACGAAATCTTCGCGTGCTCATCGGTGTACACCGCATTGGAGACGGTGCGCGACCTTGCCGTGGCGCCCGGCGTGTTCGGTGCGGGCGGCGTGGCCGCGTTCCCCGTCGCCATCGCCTGGCTGTCGGCGTTGACCATCACCATCACCTCGCCGTTGGGTCCGCGCATCGTCGCAACCTGGGTGGCGGGGGCGAGCCCGGCACGCCAGAGCCGTGCATTCTGGCCTCCGGCCGCATCCATCACCACGACGTCGCCGTCGGTCTCGAAACCGGCACCGGCGATGCGGCCTCCCGGCCCAAGCTTCGGCTGCTTGCGCGAACCCAGCGGGATCGTCACGGTCATCTCCTTGCCGCCACGGTAGACCGTGACGGGCATCGCGTCGCCCGCCTTGCGCGAGCGGACCAGCACGCGGAACTGGTCGGCGTTGACCACGATCTGGTCGCCGACCTTCGCGATCACGTCCATGGCCTTCATGCCGGCGCCGGCCGCGGGGCCGTCGGCCACGACGTCGCTGACCAGCAGGCCCGACCCGGGCATGATCGGCAGCTGCGCCGCGGTCTCCGGCGCCAGCTCCACCAAGCGCAGGCCTGCGAACGGCGCGTCCTCCATCGCGGACTCGTCGAGCGGCATGCCCGCGACCACCTCGGCGGTACGCCGGACGACGATCGTGTCCTCGTTGCCCATGGCCTTGATCGCCGCGAGCTCGGTCCTCATCAGATCCTTGAGCATGGCGTCGGAGTCCGGAGTCGCCTGCGGCGGCGCCGCACAGGATGCGGCGAACGCCGCGACAAGGGAGACAAGCAGGGTGTGCATGGGGTGGTGTCCTCGTGGGTTTGGGTTCGAAGCGTACGAAGGATGCCCGCCGCGTCAATCCGCGCGCGGGCGGCCGATGATGAGACGTGGTTCGATCGTGCGGACCTCGAACGTGGCACCCGTCGTGGGGTCGCGGAAGCGCTCGATGCGAAGGTACTGCGCCTCGGCCTGGCGCACGACCTGGCCGCCGGCCAGCACGCCGTCGCCCAGGTCGCGCAGCCCCGCGGACTCCCACTGGACGCCGTCCGATCGCCAGTTGGTGGGGGTGATGCCGCGCGCCATCCAGCCGGCGACCAGGCCACATCCAAGCAGGAAGAGCGCGGCGGCGGCCGCCGGCCAGCTCATCCGGTGGAGCACCGGGCGCGATTCGAAGCCGGCCGTGGCCGCGATGCGCGCATCCAGACCGTTGCCGGGGCGCCGGAACGGAAGCGCGGAGACCAGGCGTTCGATCTCGAGGTCGGCCGTCGGCAGCAGTGCGGGCGAGGGATCGGGGGCGTTCATGCGAGCGTCTCCTGGATCTGGGCGCGAAGCGCGGCGACCGCGCGGTGGTAGCGGGCGGCGACGGTCCCCAGCGGGACGCCGCACACGGTGGCGATCTGCTCGAATCCCAGCCGCGCGACGGACCGCAGCACGATCACCTCGCGCTGTTCCGGGGTCAGTGCCTCGATCGCGCGGCGCAGGCGTTCGGCCATCTCGCGATCGATCGCGCGCAGGAGGGGGTCGGCCTGCCGGTCGTCGAACAACGCTTCTTCCAGCGGTGCCGCCCGGCGCACGCGTCGGCGGCGCGTCAGGTCGATCGCGGCGTTCCGCACCGAGGCGTACAGGAACGCGACCGGGTCGCCCTCGGGTGGGCGGCCGCGCGCCAGCACGCGGTGCACGCCGTCGTGCACGGCGTCCTCGGCCAGCGCGGCATCCCGGACGATCGCCAGCGCCACCGCGAACAGGCCCTGGCGCTGCTCGGCGTAGAGGATGCTGGTCGACTCGGCGTGGTGCACGGGCACCATCATCACGCACGGAGGGGCCGGCGGTTTGCGCCCCGCCACGGAATTTCCCGGGTCAGGCGAAGATCCCGTCGTGGACGCTGCCGTAGACCTCGGTCAGGCGGAAGTCGCGGCCCGCCCAGCGGTAGGTGAGCTTCTCGTGGTCCATGCCCAGCAGGCGCAGGATGGTCGCGTGCCAGTCGTGGATGTCCATCTTGCCGTCGACGGCCTCGATGCCGTGGTCGTCGGTGGACCCGTAGCTGAAGCCGCCCTTGACGCCGCCGCCCGCCATCCACATCGTGAAGCCCTTGCTGTTGTGGTCGCGGCCGTCGCCGTTCTGGGCGTAGGGGGTCCGTCCGAACTCACCGCCCCAGACGACGAGCGTGTCGCGCAGCAGCCCGCGCTGCTTCAGGTCCGTCAGCAGCGCGGCGATCGGGCGGTCGATCTCGGCCGCCTGCTTGGCCAGGTCGTCGCGCAGGTTGCGGTGCGTGTCCCAGCCGCCGTGGTTGACCTCGATGAACCGGACGCCCTTCTCGGCGAAGCGACGCGCCAGCAGGCACTGGCGCGCGAAGTCGTCGCGGCCCGTGCCGATGCCGTACGCCTCGAGCGTCTTGGGTTTCTCGTCGGAGAGGTCCATCAGGTCGGGCATCTCGGCCTGCATGCGGAAGGCCAGTTCGTAGCTCTCGATGACGCCGTCCACCTGGTCGTCGCTGCGGTCGCGGCGCTGGCGCTCGCGGTTCAGGGCCTGCACCAGGTCCAGCTGCTTGCGCTGGGCGGCGTCGGTGAGGACGGTGTTGTCCAGGTTGGGCATGCCGCCCGTGCTGCCCGCGGCGCGGCGCGCGTTGCGCTCGATGCCGACGCGCGTGCCCTGGTAGACGGCCGGCAGGAAGGCCGACCCGTAGTTCTGCGCGCCGCCGTTCCCGGAGGGCGGGTTCAGGGTGATGAAGCCGGGCAGGTTCTGGTTCACCGTGCCAAGGCCGTAGAGCGTCCAGGCGCCCATCGAGGGCCGCACGAACTGGAAGCTGCCGGTGTGCATCATGACCTGCGCCTGCGCGTGCGCCGGCACCGCGGTGTGCATGCCGCGCAGCAGGCACATCTCGTCGGCGTGCTTCGCCAGCTCGGGGAAGAGGTCGCTGATCCACAGGCCGCCCTTGCCGTGCTGGCGGAACTTCCAGGGGCTCGCCAGCAGCTTGGCCCCGGCGCGCACGCCGCCCAGGCCCTTGCCGTCGTCCGTGATCAGGCCCGGCTTGTAGTCAAAGGTATCGACGTGCGACGGACCGCCCGACATGCACAGGAAGATCACGCGCTTCGCCTTCGCCGGGAGCATCGGCTGCCTGGGCGCCAGCGGGTTGGCGTCGTCGTCGCCCGGCATCCACAGGCGCGTCGCGCCGGCGGCGCGCTGGGCGATCCCCGCGAACGCCAGGAAGCCGAAGCCGCACGAGAGCGCCCGCAGCATGTCGCGGCGGCCCTGGGCGGTGATGCGGTTGTTGCAGAGGTGCATCGTGGGGCTCCTGTTCAGTCGATCATGCGGAATTCGGCGGCCTGGAAGAGCGCCTGGCAGAACGCGGCCCACCCCTGGCGCTGGGTGGTGCGCACGTCCTTTGCGGCCTGCGCGGCGGGGAAGTCGCCGAAGAACCGCTTCACGGCGGACATCTCCGACGTGCTCGGCCTGCGCCCGTAGCAGAGCTGGAACGCGCGCTCGACGCGTTCGGCGTCCGACGCCTTCAGCGCCAGCAGCCGGTCGGCCATGGCCAGCGCGGCCTTGGTCACGCGCTCGCTGTTCATCAAGTAGAGCGCCTGCGTCGGGACGCTGGTCTCGTCGCGGTCGCCGCTGACGTAGGCGGGCTCGGCGAAGTCGAAGAGGTCGAGCATCTCGTCGACGTGGTCGCGCAGGACCGGCAGGTAGACCGAGCGCTGCGGGCTGTCGGCCGAGAGCAGTCGGTTCACGATCGGGTTTCGGTCGCCGCCCTCGAGCAGCGCGACCGGCGATCCCACGGGCGGGTTCAGGTCCAGCGTGCCGGCCGCCATCAGCATCGCGTCACGGATGGCTTCGGCGTCCAGGCGTCGCTTGGGCATCCGCCACCACAGCGTGTCGTCGGGGTCGACATCCAGCGCTGCGCGGTCGGCGCGGCTGGACATCCGGTACGCGTGGCTCGTCACGATCGTGCGGATGAGCGACTTCGTGGACCAGTCGTGCTCCATCAGGTCGACGGCCAGCCAGTCCAGCAGCGCCTGGTTGGCCGGGCGGGTGCCGCTGGCGCCGAAGTTGTCGGGCGTCGGCACGAGGCCCTTGCCCATCAGGTGCAGCCAGATGCGGTTGGCCCAGACGCGGGCGGTTAGGGGGTTGCCGCGCGCCGTGATCCAGTCCGCCAGCTGCAGGCGGCCGCTTCCTTCGGCGACCGGAGGCGTACCGGTTGCCGTCAGGACCTGCGGGAAGCCGCGGGGCACCACCGGGCCGGGCTTGTCGATCTCGCCGCGCTGCAGCAGCTTCGCGTTGATCGGCGCGTCGCGGTCCGTCACGGCCATCGCCAGTCGGTTGGCCTTCGTCGGCTTGCCCGACTCGTCGAACCGCGCCAGCACGTCGGACGCGGCCTCCAGCACTGCATCGGCGTCGCGCGCGCGCTGCAGGCGCTGCTGCTCCTGCGGCGTCAGCGCGTTGCCGCGGGCGGCGCCGGCCTTCATCGCGTCGCGCGCCTTCGCCTTCAGCTGCTCGGCCTCGGCGGACTCGGACTTCGCGCGCTCGACCTGCTGCGCGTAGAACTGGCGCAGCACGGTGGGCATCGTGGGGCCGTCGGGCAGGGCGGCGGCGCTCGGCAGGCTCGCGAGCGTCGCGGGATGGTTGTTCTGCTGCGTGCGGTAGGTGCCGTACTCGGTGTCCGTGCTCAGGAAGACGCCGGCCAGCGCGTAGTAGTCACGCTGCGGGATCGGGTCGAACTTGTGGTCGTGGCAGCGCGCGCAGGCGATCGTCACGCCCAGGATGCCCTGGCCGACCGCGTCGATCTGCTCGTCGGCCAGGTCCATCGCGAACTGCGGCTTGCCGCGCGTGTTGTGCCCCTTGGTGCCGATCGCCAGGTACCCGGTCGCGATCAGGTTCGCCGCGCGCTCGTCGGCGCTCTTCGCCTGCAGCAGGTCCCCGGCCAGCTGGCGGCGCAGGAAGCGGTCGTAGGGCTCGTCGGCGTTGAAGGCCGCGATCACCCAGTCGCGGTACCGCCACGCGTGCGGGTAGACGACGTTCGCCTCCTTGCCGCTGGATTCCGCGTAGCGCGCGACGTCCAGCCAGTGGCGCCCCCAGCGCTCGCCGAACCGCGGCGAGGCGAGCAGCCGATCGACCAGCTTCTCGTAGGCGTCCGAGGAACGGTCGCGCACGAACGCTTCGGCCTCCTCGGGCGTCGGCGGCAGGCCGATCAGGTCGAACGACAGGCGCCGGATCAGCGTGGGCCGATCGGCGTCGGGTGCGGGCTTCAGGTCATTGGCGTCAAGTCCTGCAAGGAGGAAGCCGTCGATCGGCGAACGTGCCCAGGTCAGGTCCTTCGTGCGCGGCGGGTCCAGCTTCACCGGCGGGCGGAAGGACCAGAACTCCCGGCCCTTCTCGATGTCGATTCCGGTGGTGCGTGCGGGCGGGGGTGCCGATGCGTCGGCGGGCTTCGTCGCGTCGGGATGCGGCGCTCCCATGCGCACCCACTGCTCGAGCGCCGCGATGGCCGCGTCCGGCAGCTTCGCCTTCGGCGGCATCTGCAGGTCCTTGTCGTTCCAGCGCACGGCCTGGATCAGCAGGCTGTGCGACAGGTCGCCGGGCACGACGGCCGGGCCGCCGGCGCCGCCGGCCAGCAGCGCGGCCAGCGTGTCGACCTTCAGGCCCCCGCGCACCTTGTCTGCCTTCTCCGAGTGGCAGCGGTAGCAGTGGTCGGCCAGCACCGGCCGCACGTTCTTCTCGAAGAACTCGATCTGCGCCGCCGTGGGGACGGCCATCGCCTTGCCCGTGGGCGGGGCGGCGGAGAGGACGGCGGCGGCCAGGAGTTGTGCGACCATCGATGGCTCAACGGGGCAGCGGGCGACCCATTGCCGAGGCTATCGGCACTGTCAGCGGTGCCCCCGTGCGAAATCATCGGTTCCAAACGTCCCGGGAAAGCGGGCGAAGGGATTCGAACCCTCGACATTCAGCTTGGGAAGCTGACGCTCTACCAACTGAGCTACGCCCGCGCAGGCGGGGAGTGTATCCATCGCCCCAGGTGAGCCACGTGCCGGGATGGTGGCGCGGGCGCGCGGCATTCTCGGACCCACGACCGTTGCCATCACTGGCTTTACGTCTCCGAGGGCTGGCGCTTCACGAAATGCGGGGCGCCTTGAATGGGTTGGTGGAGGCAGGGAAAGAAACGTGCTCCTGTTGTGACGGAGTGCGCTCACGTCTTGTCCGTTCGAAAGGCTTGCCCCATGACGACCTTCCGTTCCATCGTTCCTGCCGCCCTCGTGGCGTGCGTCGCCTCGCCCGCGCTTGCCGGCGTGATCGTGTTTGACGATCGCGCAGCCTTCGGCGCATTCGGCCTGGCGCAGCCCGGGACCGCGTTGGCCACCGAGTCCTTCGACACCGCCAGCGGGTTCGCCGCCGGCGGCTTCACCGGCAACCCCGGCGCAGCCAGCGAGTGGTTCGCGAACGCGCAGGACGGCATGATCGCGCAGAACGGCGCGCTCCGCGCCGCCAGCGCCAACAGCACCGTGACCTTCAGCTTCCGCAGCGGGCAGGTCTACGGGATCGGCGGCGATTTCTTCTACAGCTCGTCCAACGGCAGCTTCGGGCCGGGCCTGATGGTCCTGAACCTGTCCGACGGCACCAGCTACGTGCGCAACGTGAGCTCGCCCACGACGTTCGCCGGCTTCTGGTCGCTGGGGTCGACGATCAGCAGCCTCTCGATCACGCCGTTCGGCTCTGCCGGCGCGTCGAATTTCGTCGCCACCGACAACATGGCGATCGGCTTCGTGCCCTCGCCCGGCGCGATCGCGCTGCTTGGCCTGGCAGGGATGGCCAGCCGCCGGCGCCGCGCCTGAAACGCAGCGTCCCGTTCCGAAGCAAGCCTCCCGCGGCGCGCCCACGTCGGCGCGCCGCGGGTCTTTTTGCCCGGTCGCCGCGCAGCCGGGAACGGGGTAACCTTCGCCGTCCGCATTCATCAGGAGTCACACGCATGTCCCATCACGCCGAACACACCCTCGAGCAGATCTTTGCGCACCCCACGTCGCACAACATCCACTGGCGCGACGTCGTCCACATGTTCCAGGCGCTCGGCGGCACGACCGACGAGACCAAGAAGGACCACCTGAAGGTGAAGCTCTCCGGCAAGGAGATGACCTTCAACATCCCGAAGAACGGCGGCCACACGCTCGAGGACAACCACGAGATCTCGCAGATCCGCCGCTTCCTGACGGACTGCGGCTTCGGCCCCAAGGCCGCGCACTGAGCATCCGTGCGGGTCGCGATCCGAGACCGGAACATCGCCCTGGCGACGACGGTGGCCGCGCTCGGCTACTTCGTCGACATCTTCGATCTGCTGCTGTTCGCGCTCGTGCGCGTGCGGTCGCTGAAGGACGTGCTGTACCCGCGGATCGAGGCCGCCAAGGCCGAGGCCGCGGCGAAGTTCCTGACCGCGGATGCCGAGGCCAACAAGCGCGCGCTGGACGCGGTCGAGATGCACATCCTGCGTGATGCGGGGGTGATGCTCGACAATTACCTGCAGATGACCGGCCTGGTGCTGGGCGGCATCGTGTGGGGTGTGCTGGCGGACCGTTTCGGGCGGCTGCAGATGCTGTTCGGGTCGATCCTGGTCTATTCGGCGGCGAACATCCTGAACGCGTTCATCCAGGACGTGCCGACCGATTCGGCCTTCGCGTGGCTGCACACCGTGGGGCTGGGCACCGCGTACCGCCAGTACGCGGCGCTGCGGTTCGTGGCCGGTTTCGGGCTTGCCGGCGAGCTGGGCGCGGGCATCACGCTGGTGTCCGAGCTGGTCTCCAAGGAGCGCCGCGGGTTCGCGACCACGCTGATCGCGTCGGTCGGCATCATGGGCGCGGTCTGCGCGTACTTCGTCACCCGCGCCGTCGAGGACTGGCGCAACGCGTACCTGATCGGCGGCATGCTGGGCCTGGCGCTGCTCTTCCTGCGCGTGGGCGTCGTCGAAAGCGGGATGTTCGACCGCGTGAAGCATGCGCAAGGGGTGGGGCGAGGCGCGTTCTGGATGCTGGTCTGGCCTCCGGCGCGCGGGCGGCGGTACCTGGCGCTCATCCTGTGCGCGATCCCCATCTGGTACTGCGTGGGCGTGCTGGTGAAGTACTGCGACGTGATCGGCCAGTCGCTTGGCCTGCCGATCGACTCGAAGCCGGATCCCGCGCTCGCGGTGATGATCTGCTACATCGGCCTTGCGCTCGGCGACCTGGCCAGCGGGCTCATCAGCCAGCTGATGCGCAGCCGCCGCCGCGCGCTGTTCCTCGTCCACGTGCTGACGGCGCTCGCGGTCGGTGCCTACTTCGTGCTCGGCCGCGGCAGCCTGACCGGCCTGTACGCCGCGATCGGCGCGGTCGGCTTCGCGTGCGGCTACTGGGCGGTCTTCGTCACCACGGCGGCCGAGCAGTTCGGCACCAACCTGCGCGCGACGGCCGCGACGACGGCCCCGAACTTCGTCCGCTGGTCGGCCGCCGGCAGCGCGTTGCTGTGGCATGCGTTCGAGGGCATGTTCGGCGGTGCGTCGGGCGCGGCGGGCAACCCCGGCGACCCGTCCGCGCCGTGGCGCGGGGCGGCGCTCGTCGGGGCGATCCTGATCCCCGTGGCCATGCTGTCCGTGCTCAGCCTCAAGGAATCGTTCGGCTCCAGCCTCGACTGGATCGACCGGGCAGACGGTTCCCGCGAGGAGGGGCCGGGGGACCCCGGCACGGACGCGGCCGGGGCGACATAATGCCCGTCCCATGGAATCGACCCGCGCACTCGTCCACGCCGTGATCGACTACGCCGGGCTCTTCCCGCCGGCGTCGCTCGACATGTCGGCCACCGTCGGCCACTACGCCAAGCACCGCGCCGCCCCCGAGCGCTGGGCCCTGGCACGGCTGGTCATCCCGGTGCCGCGGCTGGGCGAGTTCGAGCGCCTGGCGAAGGACGTGCTGCCGAAGGGCGGCGCAGCCGGGGACGACAGCGAGGACCACTGGCCGATCACCGTGCTCAGCGCCGCGACGAACGACGCCGCGCTGGAGGACGACCTGAACGTCATCGAGCGCTTCAACAAGCGCCACGGCGAGCCCGGCGAGGGGCGGGCGCTCATCGACGCGATCGAGCTGAAGGCGAAGAACGCGAACGCCATCGAGCATGCCCTGGAGCTGATGCCCGACGAGCTCTTCCCGTGGTTCGAGCTGCCGTGGGACGCCGACAACCGCGGCATGCTGGCCGCGCTGAGCGAGATGGAATCCGGCGCCAAGGTCCGCACCGGCGGCACCACGCCCGAGGCGCATCCCGGCCCGCTGGAGCTCGCGCGCTTCCTGGCGCACTGCAAGGCCGCCGACGTGCCGTTCAAGGCGATCGCGGGCCTGCACCACCCGTTCCGCCACCGCAACGAGGCGGTCGGCTGCGACCAGTTCGGTTTCGTGAACGTCTTCTTCGGCGCGGCGCTGCTCTGGCACGGCGCGATCGAGCAGGAGGAGCTCGAGATGCTCCTGGCCGACACGCACGCGAAGAACTTCGAGTTCACGCCCACCTCGATCAGCTGGAAGGGCCGCACGCTCGGCCTGGCGCAGATCCGCGAGGCGCGCGAGAAGTTCGCGCGCAGCTTCGGCAGTTGCTCGTTCGACGAGCCGATCGGCGACCTGAAGTCGCTGCACCTCCTGCCCGCCGCGAAGGACTGAACACCATGGCACACGCCCCGCACGCCTCGTGGGTCTCCGGCGCGAACGATCCCGCCGGCGACTTCCCGCTCGCCAACCTGCCGTTCGGCGTCGCCGAGCGCCCGGACCGGCCGGGCGAGCCGCGCATCGTCGTCGCGATCGGCGACTGTGCGCTGGACCTGGCCGAGTGCGGCGGCTTCGGGCTGCTCGACGGCCTGCCGGCGCACCTGGTGGCGGCGCTGCGGACGCCCACGCTGAACGCGTTCATGGCGTCCGGCCCCGCCGAGTGGTCCGCGGTGCGCGCGCACGTCGCCGCGATGCTCTCGGACGGCCCGCGCAGCATCCGCGAGCACGCGCGCCGCGACGCGGTGCTGCTGCCGCGGAAGTCGCTCGCGATGCGCCTGCCGGCGGCGATCGGTGACTACACCGACTTCTACGCCAGCGAGCACCACGCGACGAACGTCGGCAGCATGTTCCGGCCCAACCAGCCGCTCATGCCCAACTGGAAGCACCTGCCGGTCGGGTACCACGGGCGCGCGTCCAGCTTCGTGGTCGACGGCACGCCGGTGCGCCGCCCGCACGGGCAGACCAGCGCCACGGACGACGGCCCGCCGGCCTTCGGCCCCATCAAGCTGATGGACTACGAGCTCGAGGTTGGCGTCTTCCTGGGCGGGCGCGAGAACCCGATCGGCACGCGCGTCCCGGTGGCGCGCGCGGCGGAGCGGCTCTTCGGCTGCGTGATCGTGAACGACTGGAGCGCCCGCGACGTGCAGAAGTGGGAATACCAGCCGCTGGGGCCGTTCAACGCGAAGAACTTCGCCACCAGCATCAGCCCGTGGGTGGTCACGCTCGAGGCGCTGACGCCCTACGCGGTGCCGGGCCCGGCGCGCAAGCCCACGGACCCGCCCGTGCTGCCGTACCTGCACTTCGACGGCGACTTCGTGCTGGACGTGACGCTCGAGGTGCTGGTTTCCAGCGCGGCGATGCGTGAGCAGGGGATGGCCCCGACGCGCGTCAGCCTGGGCAGCTTCACCGAGATGTACTGGTCGATGAGCCAGATGCTGGCGCACCATTCCTCGACGGGCTGCAACATGCGGCCCGGCGACCTGCTGGCCAGCGGCACGATCAGCGGCCCCACGAAGGAGAGCCGCGGCTGCCTGCTGGAGCGCACGTGGCGCGGCACCGAGCCGATCACGCTGGGCGACGGCACCGAGCGCCGGTTCCTGCAGGACGGCGACGAGGTCGTCATGCGCGCCTGGTGCGAGCGCCCGGGCCTGCCGCGGATCGGCTTCGGCGAGTGCCGGGGCGTGGTGCTGCCGGCAGGTTGAGGCCGCTCGCCGGTCACTCCCACGTGCTGCCGACCGGGCCCGAACCGCGCTTCGGCGCCGCCTTGGCGCCCTTCGCGGGCTTCTTGCCTGTCTTGCCCCTCGCCTTGCCGCCGCCGGCCGCCTTCTTCGGCTCGCCCGAGGCATCGTGCTGGCCCAGGCTCACGGGGAAGTGCTCGCCCACCCAGCTCTGCGGGTAGGCCAGGTCGTCGAACGCCATCGCGGCCTTCGTCGGGAACATCGGTCGGAAGGTGTCGCACATGACCGCCAGTTCGGTGGTCTCCTTGGCGCCCAGCGACTTCTCGATGGTGCCCGGGTGCGGCCCGTGCGGGATGCCCTGCGGGTGCACGCTGATCGAGCACTGCTCGATGCCCTTGCGCGCCTTGTAGTTGCCCTCGACGTAGTACAGGATCTCGTCGCTGTCCAGGTTCGAGTGGTTGTAGGGGACCGGGATCGCGTCCGGGTGGAAGTCCAGGAGGCGCGGGCAGAAGCTGCAGATGACGAAGTTGTGGCCCTCGAACGTCTGGTGGATCGGCGGCGGCATGTGCAGCTTGCCGACGATGGGCGCGAAGTCGTCGATGTTGAAGCAGTACGGGTAGTAGCAGCCGTCCCAGCCCACGACGTCCAGCGGGTGGTACGTGTAGGTGTAGCTGTGAACCAGGTCGCGCGCCTTGATGCGCACCTCGTACTCGCCCTTCCTGTCGTAGGTGAGCGGCAGCTCCGGCGTGCGCAGGTCGCGCTCGCAGTAGGGCGAGTGCTCCAGGAACTGGCGCGACTCCTTGCTCAGGTAGCGGGGCGGCGGGCCGATGTGGCTGCCGTTCGCCGTCTCGAAGCAGACGAAGCGGGGCTCCGGCTCCCCGTCCTTCGTCTTGTCGAAGATGATCTTGTAGGTGATGCCCTTGGGGATCACGATGTAGTCCTTCGGCCCGAACTTCAGCGTGCCGAACATGGTCTGCACGGTGCCCGAGCCGAAGTGCACGAAGAGGCACTCGTCGCCCATGGCGTTCTTGAAGAAGTAGTCCATCCTCTCGGCGGGGAGGCACATCGACATCTCCACGTCCGCGTTGCCGAAGAGCACCACGCGGCCCGTGACGGGGTCGCCCTTCGGCGGCATCGGGGCCATCTTCAGGTGGCGCATGCGCATCACGTCGGTCTCCACGTACTCCGGCTTGGTGCCGTAGAGCGTCTTCCATCCGATGACCTGCGTCGGCGGATTGACGTGGTAGAGCGTTGACGTCGGGCCGACGAAGCCCTCGGTGCCGAAGACTTCCTCGCTGTAGAGGGCGCCGTCCGGGCGGCGGAACTGCACGTGGCGCTTGCTGGGGATGCGACCGAGCTTCGTGTAGTACGGCATGGCGGGCAGAAGTGTACGGCGGCAGGGGGTGCGCTAGCCTTGCACGGATGCAGCCGGACAACCACTCCGTGAATCCCCCCGCGACCACCGCGCCCTCGGTCATCGCCGAGCGGCCGGACTGGGTCGTGGTGGCGAAGCCGGCCGGCTGGCACAGCGTTGAACAGGCGGGCAACCCGGGTGCGCGGACCATCGAGGGCTGGCTGCGCGCGGCGCGCCCCGACCACGCCGCGCTCCACGAGGCGGGCCTGGTCCATCGCCTGGACGAGGGCACGAGCGGATGCCTGGTGGCCGCCCGCAGCGCCGCGGCGCAGGAGCGGATGCGTGCCGCCTTCGCCAGCGCGCAGGCGACGCACAAGGAGTACCTGGCGCTGGCCCATGGCGGCCTGTCGGCCGAGGGCAGCTTCCGCCTCTACTTCAGCAGCCGTCACAAGGGGTCCAAGAAGGTGACCGTGCGCCACGAGGGCCAGGCGCCGGAATGCGGCCGCTGCCGATGGCGCGTGCTGGCCCGCGCGGTGGACGGCGTGCACGACTGCGTCGAGGTCGAGGTCGTCGGCCGCGGCCGCCGGCACCAGGTGCGCGCGGGGCTGGCGCACCTGGGGCACCCGCTGCGCGGCGACGCGCTGTACGGCGGGGACTGCACGCGCGACACCGGCGCCGCGCTGCATGCGTGGCGCGTGACGGTGGATGGCGAGACCGTGGAATGCCCGCCCGATGCGCGCTACGCGCTGCCGGTCACGGCTCCCAGCGCGCGACCTCTTCCTTGACCGGGCCGCCGCCCATCCACAGGACGATCGCGATGGGGAAGGCCAGGCCGAGCGCGCTGCCGCCGAAGAGCGTCAGGTAGTTGAGCATGCCCGGCTTGTCCTGGTTCGCCGCGGCTTCCAGCTGCGGCGGCACCTTCGCGTTCGGCGACTGCTTGTGCATCAGGTCGATCTGCGACCGCGCGATCGCGGCGCCCCACTCGACCGAGGGCTGCAGCATCAGGAAGCCCGCCGCGAGCAGCGGCACCGCCAGCACGATCCGGATGACGGCGTACCGCATCAGCAGGGTGCGCCCTGACTGGCGGCGACGCAGCAGCCGGATGCCGCCGAAGATCAGCAGCGCGCCGAGCGCCAGGCTGACCGGCATGTCGAGCACGGTCACCCACTTCATGACGGCAGGCACCTCCGGCATCTCCATCCCCGCCATCCGGGCCATCACGCTGGGCGCCATCAGCATCCAGATGCTTCCGCAGCACGATCCGAGCAGCAGCAGCGCTCCGAAGACGATCGAGATGACCCCGAACCATGTCGGCCAGTTGCTCGGGGCGGGTTCCTCGTGCGTCGGGTCGGGCGTGATCGGCGGGAGTGTCTGGTCCATGGGGCGGGAGGCTAGCGGGGCTCCATCCAGGGCGGCAAGGCGGGCAGCCCGCGCTGCACGCACCGCAGCCGCAGGACGTGCGGCCGGCCCGACCAGGAGGGATCGGTCGCGGCAAGCGTCATGCCCCGGCCGGCCCGGAGCTCGTCCGCGGTGACGTCGGCGGTTCCCGATGCGATCGGGTCTGCGATCAGCGTGTCGCGCAGGTCGATCCGCACCTCGGCGCTCACGCGAACCACGTCGGCGCCCGGCTGCAGGGTGGCCCGGGGTGCGGGATCGAACGGCCGGCGCGTGCCCTCGACGACGTCCTCCATCGTCGCCTCGATCGCGCGCGCGCCGTCCAGGCGCACCACGATCGCGGCGTCGGGAAGGTCGCGCACGGCTTCCGGCGTGGCCGGGCCCCCGGTTCGATCCCACACGACCGATTCCAGCGCAAGCGCGACGTCGGCACCGGCCGCGGCCCGGACCCAGTCCGCCACGAGCGGCGCCATCGCCCGGCGGCGCAGCGGCCACCCCGCCAGGTAGCGCGCCGCGGTTCCCGCCGACGGCGCGCGGCGGAACTCCTCGTAGAGCGCGCGGTCCTCGACCGCCGTCAGCTCGCGGAGCGTCCGCAGCGCGATGTTGCGGGCCTCGTCGTCCAGCATCGCCCACGCGGCGCCGACCGTGTTCATCGATTCGGCGACGCGCCGCGCGCCGTGCCAGTCGCCTGCCTGGGCGCGCGCCAGCACGCCGTTCACCAGCGCGAGCGATGCGCGTGCGGGGAAGCCCGCGCGCATGGCGTCCAGCTCGCTGGCGTGCTCCGCGTCCGGCGGGCGCATCGCGGCCATTT